>CANQFP010000025.1 GCA_947599965.1 uncultured Atopobiaceae bacterium
GCCTTTCGTGGCGGTAATGGCGGTAAAAGTGGCGGTAATGGCGGTAAAAGTGGCGGTAAAACGCCGGCGCCGTCAGCCCTCCAAGAGCGCGTCGTCGATGCAGAAGGCGGCGTAGAGCGGAAGCGACTTCACGCTGACGCCCTGACCGTCCGGCGCGTCGAGCTCGGTGATCCCGAAGTTCCGCTCCGAAAGGCGCACCGCGACGCGCGCATGGCCCGCGCGGAGGAATGACGTGAAGGTCTTGGCGGAGACGTTTCGCGAGGATTTCACCTCGATCGGCACGATGCTTCCGCGCAGCGTCTGGCGGACGAAGTCGATCTCGCCGCGTCCCGTGTTGCCATCCGGCATCCAATAGAAGGTCTTCAGCCCGTTCGCCACGAGCGCCTGCATCACGTAGTTCTCCGCGAGTGCGCCGCGGAACTCCGGCGAGAGCGCGCTCCGGAGAGTCGGGTCGAGGTACGCGCCTGCCCCGATGCCGAACTTGTGGAACATGAGGCCTGTGTCCGCGCAATACACCTTGAAGAAGCTGCCTTCGTCATCGCGGTACGGGAAGAGCGGCGCCTCGGTCGACGTGGTGAGGTCGTGGATGGTGACCATGCCCGCCGCGGCGAGCCATTCCAGGGGCTCGAGAAGACTCGCTCGACGCCCGCCACGTTGGACATCCGAGTATTTGAATTTCTTCGTCGAGGCGCGGAGCAGCTGCTTCGGGAGGCTCTGCCAAATCCTCCTTGCGGCGATGCCGCTGATCCCGTTATCGGGATCGGTCATGTCGCGCGTGTAGGTTTGGTCGATCTCGTCCTGCGCGCTCGCCGCGTCGTCGAACGACCCATCGCGTGCGAACGCCGCCACGACTCCCGGCATGCCGCCGACGACCGTGTAGCGCTCATACCATCCGCACGCATCGTCGTGGCGGACGTAGGGCTCGCCGGATCGGCTGTGGGCCCGAATGGCCTCGGCGAGCGATCTTTGCCCATGCGCCGCGAGGAATTCCTCGAAATCCATGGGGTGGAGCTCGAGGATCTCGACGCCCGAGGGGAAGGGCAGGGAACGCTTCCTGGTCGTCACGCCGAGGAGGCTGCCCGTGGCGATGACGGGCTGCCCGGAGCCGTGGAAGAAGCGGAGTGCGTTCAGCGCTCGCTCGCTGAGCTGCACCTCATCGAGGACGATGAGCGTCCGGCCGAGCGTGATGGGACGCTGGAGATACTCGGAGATGCGTCGCACGATGCCGGCGGTGTCGTCGGTGGGCCAATCGAAGATCGCCTCCATGCGCTCGAGATCGGTCTGGAAGTCGAGGCGGACCCAATCTCCGTCGAAGAGCGACATCCCAGCGTGCTCGCAGAGGCTCGTCTTGCCCACTCGGCGCGCGCCTTGGATGAGGAGCGGGCGCTTGCAGCCGCCTCCCTTCCAACGCGAAATCGATCCCTCGAGTTTCCGCTCGTAGTAGGCCATGCTCGCTCCTCGTGAACAGATGACGTCGCGCACCCGCTCACGGCGCTTGCGATTCGTGCGCAACACCACACTACACGAAATTGCCCGATTTCGTGTATGCCGACTACACGAAATTGCCTGATTTCGTGTAGTCGGCCCCAAAACGCGCACGTCGCCGACGTCTCGCTGCCGCCACCAACCCCAAACGTGGCGAACTTATGAGGAACCTTCAGGTTGCGAGCATCGGCGTCGCAGCCCCGTATAATCGCTTCGCTTGTTCGCAGGCGCCTCGACGGCTCGATCCTCCGGGCGCGGCTTCCACTTCGATCGACAACCCCGTTTTCCACTACGCGCGAGTGCCCCGACCCCGCCAAACCGGCCTGGTTCGCCCTCGCGTAGCCAACTACGCGGAAGGAAGCGCGAGCGTGAGGATGGCGTGGCGCTGCTCGAGACGCAGGGTCACGTCGCCGCCGAGGGCCCGCGCGATCTCCCGTGCGAATTCGAGTGAGACGCCACGGGCGCTGCCCTTGAGGTAGAAGGGCTCGAACGCCTGGGTTTCGAGCGTCCTTGCGCTCGCCGAGTCCAGCGGGGCGATGGGCGCTTCGACGAGGACGAACGCCCTCCCTTCGCCGCTCCCGCCGCTGATGGCGACGGGGGAGCAGGGTTCCGAGAGCGCGACGGCGGTCTGGATGAGGTGGCGAAGTGCCTTCGCGAGGAGATCGGCGTCGGCGCGCACCGAGACGGGCCGTCCGGGCACGGGCGCCTTTCGCTCCGTCGCCGACACCGCGCCGCTCGCGGGATCGAGTGCTCCTTCCGCGGCAAGTCCGTCGACCACCTGGAGTGCGAGGAGCTGCAGGTCAACGGGCTCGAGGCTCACGGCGCCGGGGTCGAGCGAGATTCGCGTGACGTCGAAGAGATCGCCCGTGAGCTCCTCGATCTCGTTCGCGCGGCTGAGCGCCACGTCTGCGCGATGGCGATCCTCGGTCCCGAGGCCCGGGCTTTCCTCCAAAAGCGAGAGATTGCCGATCACGGCGGTGAGCGGCGTGCGCACGTCGTGGGCGAGGTAGGCCATGAGCTCCTGCGTGCGGGCGCGGTCGTGCTTCGCGGTCTCCTCGCGTGCCAGCGATTCGCGCCGCAGACGTTCGAGTTCCCGTTCGGTGACTTCGAGCTCGGGTGGCAGGGAGATCGGTTCGCGTTCATCATGCAGAAGCGACGCCACGCCGCCCGCGAGATCGTCGACCAGCCCGTACATGCGACGGAAGGCCGCGAGCACGAACCCCACGACGAAGACGAGGGCCGCGCAGCCGAGCGCCGGAAGCCAGCCGATCTTCACGAGATGGTAGAGCGTGAGATCGCGGACGTGGAGCGTGTGATCGGCGGGGTTGGTCTGAATGTCCCACACGGCGTTCGGACGCAGGTAGTAGAGCTCCTGGAGCTCGTTTTGGGCTGCCGCCTCCTCCTCGACGGTCTCATCGGGGAAGGTCCACGTATCGGCGGTGTCGACGAGGTAGTTCGAGATGGGGCCCGCAGCGAACTGCTCGAGAAGAAGCGCGCAGGCGATGAAGGCGACGAGGCACGCGAAGAGTTGCTTCACGAGCCGTCCGACCACGGTCTTTCGGAGGAGGCGCGCCTGCGGGCTGAGCCGCGGCTGGCCCTTCACGTGGCGCGTCATTCGCCTGCCACCAACTTGTAGCCGACGCCCCAGACGGTTTCGATGCGCGCCTCCGCCTCGCGTACTGCGGCCATCTTCTGGCGGAGGTGGCGAATGTGCACCATCACCGAGTTCGCGGCGGAGGCGTCGTAGGGGTAGCCCCAGATCTCCTCGAAGATGAGGCGCGTCGACTGCGGCTTGCCGGGATGGCGGGCGAGGAGCTCGAGCACGGCGAACTCCTTGGGCGTGAGTGCGAGCGGCTTTTCGTGAAGCGCGACGAGATGTGCCTCGGAATCGAGCGAGAGATCGCCCACGACGAGGGAACCGTGCGAGTGCGCTGCCGCCTCTTCAGCTCGAATTCGTCGCATGCGCGCTCGCACCCGCGCCGCGAGCTCGCGCGGGCGGAAGGGCTTGGGAAGGTAGTCGTCTGCGCCGAGCGCGAATCCGAGGAGTTGGTCGAGCTCCTCCGAGCGCGCGGAGAGCACGAGCACGGTCACGTCGGAGTTCGCGCGAATTCGGCTCAGGAGCTCGAGCCCTGAGAGTCCCGGCATCATCACATCGAGGAGCACGAGGTCGAAGGCGCCGTGCGCGAGCGCGATGAGAGCCGTCTCACCGTCTTCGGCCAAGCGCACGTCGTAGCCCTCGGCCGTGAGCGTCGAGGCGAGGAGCTCGCGAATGTCGGGATCGTCATCGACGACGAGTATGCGGCCGGAGATGTCCATGGGCCCATGGTAGGGCGCGGCCTTCACCGCAGATGCCGTCGTCTGCCGGCCTTAAGGAAAACATAGGGGATGCCAAGGGGTCCGTAAGGTGCCGATACGCGAAATCACAGGCATCCACCTCGGAGGATGTGGGCACGTCACGCTCTTTCGAGGAGGCTCCATGGCAGACCCCATCGCATACGTTCAGCATCCCTCGGCGCCTCGGCACGCTCGGCTCGCGGAAACCGAGAGCTTCGAGCCCGCAGGTCCCGCGCTCCATCGGCAACACCGCGAGCATCGTTGGCTGAAGCGGCTCCTCATCGCAATCGGGATCATCTTCGCGACGTTCATCGTCGCGCTCGCGGCGACCCTCGCCATCCAGCGGAACCTCTACGCCGACGAGACGGTATCGCCCCGGGGCGAGGCCATCATTCGGGCGTGCCACGAGGTGCCCTCGCCCGGCAAGGATCTCTGCGCGATGTGGGTTTCGCAGGTCTACGCCAAGGCGCTCGATCGCTATCCCACGGGCAACGCGAACGACATGTACGAGCGGCTCACGAGCACCGATCGTTCCGAGCTCGAGCCCGGCATGGCCATCGCCGTCTCGACGCATCCCCACACCGAGGCCGGGCGCCAGTACGGCCACATCGGCATCTACCTCGGTGAGGGGCGCGTGATGGATAACGTGGGCTCCATTCGCACGACGCCGCTCGACTGGTGGATCTGGCACTACGGCGCCTCCGTGCCCGTCCGCTGGGGTTGGCTCTAGCGCGATCCTCTGCGAGGGCCTGCAGAGGATCCGAATCCATGGGCCACGTGTGCACACGCGTTCGTGCACCTTGACGCCGCGCCCATACACCGTCTCGCATCTTGTAACCCGCCGTCCACGCTCACGGTTCTATCATCGGGGAGCTGCGAAGCGAGAGCAGGGGAGGGGCATGGACCTTCAATTCTTGTTAGCGCTCCAAGGCTGGCGCGAGTCGATCGACGGCCTTTTCAACGACTTCTTCGTCCAGATGAGCGATTTCTCGAATGGCATCTTCATATGGGTGCTGGCCTGCGTGTTCTTCTGGGCGGTGAATAAGAAGACGGGCCGCTATCTCTTCCTCAACCTCGGGCTTGCGCGCTTCGCCATGCAATCGCTGAAGCTCACGTTCACGGTCTATCGGCCGTGGATCCGCGAGCCGGCGATCAAGCCGGTGCAGTTGGCCTCGGGCTACTCGTTCCCGAGCGGCCACTCGGTCACCGCCACGACGAACTACGGCACCCTCATCTACCGCTATCGGCGCTACGTGCCGCTCGTGGTCTTCCTCTGCGTGATGATCGCGCTCACGCTCTTCTCGAGGCTCTACATCGGTGCCCACACGCCCGAGGACGTGCTCGTGGGCTTCGCGGTGGCGGTGCTCGTCGTCATCTTCGCGCCGAGGCTCTGGGACTGGATTGACGCCGAGCCGAACCGCGTCTGGTGGCTCCTCGGTGGCGCGGCCGTGCTCACGGTGCTCTTCCTCGTCTACATCAGCCTGCGTCCCTATCCGCTTGACTATGACTCCACAGGCAAGCTCCTCGTGGACCCGCTCGAGATGCAGATCGACGGGTGGAAGGACGCGGGGCGCTTCTTCGGCGTGGCGTGCGGCATCGTGAGCGAGAGCCGCACCGTGAAGTTCGAGACCAAGGGCGTACCCATCATCTGGCGGGTGACGCGTTGCTGCTGGGGGCTTCTCCTGCTCGTCCTCACGGAGCAAGTGCTGATGCCGTGGTTCACGGTAAGCGGCGAGCTCTGGACATATTTCTTTGCCTGCTGGTGGGAGCTCTTCGTGCTCATCGCCGCCTGGCCCGCGATCTTCAACTGGTTCGAGAACCGCAGGTCGGCGCAGGTGGAAACCTCCGAGCCCGAAGCGGAGCCCGAAGTCGAGTAAGAGACTTGGCAACCGCGGGAAGAGATCCCGGCCTGCAAAAACGGTGAACGACAGTTGGCAAAATCGCATGCTGATGATATGCGGTTTTGCAACCGAGCTCTCCTCATTACGTACTCACGAGTATCATACTCATGAGTACGTAATGAAGGGAGCGCTATGTTCGTGGGCAGGGAAGACGAGCTGGCGACGCTCGAGGAGCTCTATGGGCGTCAGGGATTCCAGATGGTCGTCGTCTACGGTCGGCGTCGCGTGGGCAAGACGACGCTCATCGACGAGTTCGTCAAGGGCAAGCGCGTGCTCTACTTCACGGGCCAAGTGCAGAGCTCGGCCCTCAACCTCCGCGCGTTCTCCCGAAGGGTCTTCGAGTGCTTCGGCATGCCGGATTCGACGCCTCCCTTCGCAGCCTGGTCGGACGCCTTCGGCTTCGTCGCGGAGCGATCCCGAGGGGATCGGCTCGTCTTCGTCTTCGACGAGTTCCCCTATGCGGCCCGGACGGAGCCCGGCCTGCCCTCGGCGCTCCAAGTGTCCATCGACCATGGCTTCTTGCAGGGAAACGTCTTCATGGTGCTCTGCGGGAGCAGCGAGGGATTCATGGAGAGCGAGGTGCTCGGCGCGAAGAGCCCCCTCTACGGGCGCAGAACCGCGCAGATCCACCTCGGCCCGTTCGACTACCTCGATGCCGCTCGCATGCTGCCCGACGCCCCCGCCGTGGAGCGCATCGAGTATTACGCCGCCTTCGGCGGTACGCCGTATTACCTGGCCCAGCTCGATGCCGGAAAGGGTCTCGCCGGCAACGTCGCCGATCTCATGTTTCGGAAGGCGGGTCTCCTCTACGAGGAGCCGATGATGCTGCTCCGCCAAGAGGTCCGGGAGCCGGCGCTCTACAGCTCCGTGCTGCAGGCTGTGGCGACGGGAGCCGGCGAGCCGGCGAAGATCGCCTCCGCGGCGGGCATCGAGGCGAACTCGGTCGGCAAGTACCTTCGCATCCTCGAGGGACTCGGACTCATCGAGCGGACCCTGCCCTTCGGCGAGAACCAAGTGCGATCCCGCAGGGGCCTCTACGTCGTGGCCGATCCGTTCTTCGCGTTCTGGTATCGGTTCGTGGCCGGTGCCGTGGGGGCCATCGAGATGGGGGCGGGGGAAGCGGTGGCTCGTCAGGTTTGCGATGGCCAGGCATTGCCGACCTTCGTCGGGAGACAGTTCGAGCGCATCGCCCTCCAATGGGTCGCCCGGGCGAACAGGGCGGGCAAGCTCCCCTTCCTCGCCACCGAGCTGGGACGTTGGTGGGGGAATGACCCCGAGGCTCGCGAGCAGGTGGACATCGACATCGTCGCCGCCAACCGCGAGGAGGGGGCGGCGCTCTTCGGCGAGTGCACGTGGCGAAACGACGTCGATGGATCGCGAACGCTCGAGACGCTCGAGCGCAGATCGGACCTGGTGGCGTCGTTGCGTTCGGCGAGGGAGCGAACCTATCTGCTGGTGACGAAGAACGAGGCCGGCAGGCCGATGCAGAAGGTGGCGCGTGAGAGGGGCGACGTCAAGCTCCTCTCGACGGCCGACCTCTACGACGTGTAGCCGTAGCCCAATTCGACCACCGTCCATGACCTCGTCGAGCTGGAACTCAATCCAGCGAGGCCACGGGGAAGCGGATAGCGGCGAGTGGTGTGGTTCATCTCGGGAATCCTCTCGGTATCGCGGAGCACCTGCAGGCCAATATCGAGCTTGCGATAGTGCTTGAGTCATCCCCAATGGGCGGTGCGCCGACGCAAAGCCGCTAGTCTTAATCCGAGAGATTCAAGAGAGGGCTTCGAGTGGGCGAAACAGCGGGGATCATCCTCACCACGATCGAGCAGATGCTGGTTCTCTTCGTCGTGGCGTGCGTCGGCTTCTTCTGCGCCAAGCGCGACATCATCGACACCGAGGTGCGCGGCAAGCTCTCGCGCCTGCTCACCGAAGTCACGCTCCCGTGCATGCTCGTCGCCTCGGTGGGGGACGCCCAGCCCGGCGAGGCGGGCGCCGGCATCGGCCTCACCTTCGGCCTCGCCATCGCCCAGGGCTTCCTGCTCTACGCCTCCGCCTGGCTCTGCAACCTCGTGCTTCGCACGCCGAAGGCGGATCGGCCGCTCTACTACTTCATGTCGCTCGCAACGAACACCGGCTTCATCGGCCTGCCGGTGGTCTCGGCCATCTACGGGGCGGACGCCGTCATCTTCGTGAGCGTCTTCATCATGGTGCTGAGCGTCTTCACGTTCTCGCTCGGCTTCGCCACGATCGCGCCGCGCAAGCCGGGCGAGAAGTTCCGCCTCCCCTGGGACAAGATGCTGAACCCGCCGCTCATCGGCTCCGTCATCACCGTGGTGCTCTTCCTGAGCCCGCTGCGCCTGCCCGGGGTCGTGCAGGATTCCATCTCCACGATCGGTTCCGTGACCTCGCCGCTCGCGATGATGATCGTCGGCGCCATCGTCTCCGAGATGCCCGCGAAGGAGATCTTCTCCGACTGGCGCCTCTACCTCTATTCGCTCATCCGCATGCTCGCGATCCCGTGCGCGCTCTACGTCGTACTCGAGCCCTTCGTGCAGAACCCGCTGCTCATGGGCGTCTTCTGCGTCCTCTTCGCCATGCCCGTCGGCTCCATGGCCTCGATGTTCGCGCTCCAGCTGGGCGCCAACGACAGGCTCGCCGCGCGCGGCACGGTGCTCACGTCGATCCTCTCCTTCGTGCTCACGCCCCTGCTCGTCGCCTTCATGGCGATCGTGGGCTAGGGGCGGCGCGGGATCTCGAGCCGAGTCTCCGAGTGCGATAAACGTCCGCCCGCGGGGTTCGGGGATGTGCGGAATCCCCGAACCTTACTCTGGCGTGCGTTCCGGGGTCTGAAAAACATTACTCTGGCGTGCAAAATCGCATCCATCAAACAGTACTTTGGCGGTAGACTGCGAGATACGCAGGGGTGTCGGAGGGAGATTGATGAGCGGTCACGTCTTCTTCAAGCGCAAGGCCTACGCGAAACTCCTCGAGTGGAAGAACCGGCGGGCCGGCAAGACGGCCGTCCTCATCGAGGGTGCGCGCCGTGTCGGCAAGACGACCCTTGCGAGGGAGTTCGCCGCCAACGAATACGAGTCGTATCTGGTCATCGACTTCAGCGATCTGAACCCGAACCTGAGGCGTGTCTTCGACGAGTGTCTCAACGACCGCGACGAGTTCTTCCGCAGGCTGCAGCTTGAGACGGGCACCAGGCTCTACGAGCGTCGGAGCCTCATCGTCTTCGACGAGGTTCAGCTCTATCCGCGGGCGCGCCAGGCCATAAAGCACCTCGTCGCCGACGGTCGCTACGACTACATCGAGACCGGCTCCCTCGTATCGATCAAGCGCAACGTCCGCGACATCCTCATCCCGTCCGAGGAGGAGAAACTCGAGCTCGGCCCCTTCGACTTCGACGAGTTCCTCCTGGCGACGGGGCAGTTCCCCGGCACCCCCGATCTCATCGCCGACTGCCTCCGCGGCCGCGAGACGCTCGATGCGGGACTTCATCGGAAGCTGATGGAACTCTTCCAACACTACGTGATCGTGGGCGGGATGCCACAGGCGGTGGAGGAGTTCGCTCGCAGCGGCGATCTCGGCGAGGTTGATGACGTCAAGCGCGGCATCCTCGACCTCTACCGCAACGACATCGCGAAGTTCGGAGACGGCGATTCGCGCCGGATCTACGACGTCTTCGAATCCATTCCGGACCAACTCTCGCGCCCAAACAAGATCTTCAACTTCGCGCTCGCCGAGCGGGATGCACGCCACCGCGATCTGATGGATGCGCTCCAATGGCTGGACGAGGCGAAATTCGTCAACCGCTGCTACCGGGTCTCGGAGCCGAACGTCATGATCCGGGCCTACCGCGACCCCGACCAGTTCAAAGCCTACTTCGTCGACACCGGCCTGCTCACCACCCTCGCGTTCCAAGGTGAGCGCTACGTCGACAACGCGATGATGCGTGACGTCCTCAGGGGGAAGATCGGCGTCAACCGGGGCCTGCTCATGGAGAACGTCGTGGCGCAGATGCTCACGGCGGCGGGGCATCCGCTCTTCCACTGGTCGACGGGGAGCAACGGCAACCGCTACGAGGTGGACTTCCTCTTGGTCAGACCGTACGAAGACGCTGCCGAGAGGATGAGGGTGAGCCCGGTGGAAGTGAAGTCCTCCGGCCGCCACATGGAGACGCGTTCGCTCGATCTCATCCGCGAGCGCTTCGGGCGGGAGATCGGCAAGGAGTACGTGCTCTCGCCGAAGCCCATGGATACGAGCTCGCCCCGGCGCGTGCGGCTCCCGCTCTACATGGCCGGGCTGCTCTGAAGCCTTGGCGATCGTGGGATAGGGGCGGCGCGGCGAGAGCGCGACGAAGCGGGGGCATTCACGCACGCTCCACATGGGTGCCCATGCCGTGAATCCCGGCAGATCGAGCTGATAAGCTAATGGGCCCGAAACGCGGCTCGAACGGGGAATCCCGCACGTCTTCGCGCGGGATCCCCTCATGAAAGGAACGTGCATGAAGCTTTCCAAACGCCACGTCGCCCTGCCCCTCATGGGCGTGGCCGCGGCGCTGGCGGCGGCAACCGCCTTCGCATCTCCCGCCATCGCGGAGGGAGGGAAGGCGGTCGTCCAGACCGTCCCGGTGGAAGACGCCCGGGGCGCCGAGGAGATCCTCTCGGGCGAGGGCGCCACCATCGTGGACCCCACCGATTACACGAGTGACACCTCCACGCTCAAATCCACGAGCTCCCAGGCCGTGACGCAGCGGCCCGCGAGCTTCGACCTGCGCGCCTGCGATCTCGACGGCGACGGCGAGCTCGAGAACTACGTCACGCTCACGAAGAACCAGAACCCCTTCGGCACCTGCTGGACCTTCGGCTCCTCGGCGGCGGCCGAGGCCTCGATCCTGGCCGAGCTCGGCGTGGGCACGCCCGCGGGCACGCCCAACGCCAACCTCGACATCTCCGAGAAGGCCCTCGCGTGGTTCGTCAAGAACCCGCAGGTCTCGGGCTCGCAGGCAGGAGAGGGCATCTACACGGGCACCGAGGATCCCACAAGCAAGTTCTCCGGCGGCTGGATCTCCACGGCCACCTCGTCCTACGCCATGGGCAACGGCCCCATCGCCGAGGCCATGGATCCGGTGCTCGAGTACCACAACAACTCCGACGTGGAGCAGGTGTCGGCCGGCCATCTGGACGCGCAGTACCTCGTCCTTCCCCTCGACAGGTTGACGCCCGAGATGCGCGAGCAGATGCAGATCGGCGACGACTGGGCGCTCGACGTCTGGATGCAGGCCAACCCCGCCGGCGACTGGTCGGTGCCGGAGGACTTCCGCGGCATCGCCAACTGGGAGCTCGAGGAGACCTACTACCTGCCGAGCCCCGCCTCCTTCGTCGACACGGCGAACCCCGACGTGAAGATCTACAAGTACAACCAGGCCGGCGTCGACGCCATCAAGGACCAGCTCCTGGCCGGTCGCGGCGTGGGAATCGGCTTCTGCGCCGACACCTCCCAGCCGAACCAGCCGAACGTGGCCCACTACATGAACCCCGCGACCTTCGCCCACTACACCTACGAGAGCCCCAAGGAGGGCGAGGACAAGGGCGGCCAGACGAACCACGCCGTGTGCATCGTGGGCTACGACGACACCTACTCCCGCACGAACTTCAACGCCGAGCACCGGCCTCCCGGTGATGGTGCCTTCATCGTGAAGAACAGCTGGGGCGGAAACGACGTGGACGATCCGCGCAACTACAACCCCTGGGGCATCGACGGCGAGGGCTACTTCTACCTCTCCTACTACGACAAGAGCATCCAGATGCCGGAGGCCTTCGACTTCATCACGGCCGCCGATGACGATGCCACCGCCCAAGATCAGGCGGGAACGTCCACCTACACGCTCTACCAGTACGCCTTCCTGCCGAACGACCCCACGGGCACGAACTACGACTCCACGACCTCCTACGCCAACGTCTACACGATGGCCGAGGATTCCGTCATCCGCGACGTCTCCACGCAGACCTACAGCTTCGACGCCGACGTGCGCTTCGACATCTACCTGCTGAGGGATGGCGCCACCGAGCCCTCCGACGGCACGCTCCTCTGGTCGCACGAGGAGACCTACCCCTACGGCGGCTACCACCGCGTCGAGATCGACGAGCCCCTCTCGGTGAAGGCCGGCCAGAAGGTGGGCGTCATCTGCACGACGGAGCTCCCGAACGGCAAGTTCGAGGTCATCAACAACCAAGGCCAGTCGCAGTGGAGCCACGACCTGCAGTACGCCGACCCCACCCAGGGCTACTGGTACAAGGCGATCGTGAACCCCGGCGAGAGCTTCGTGGGCTCGCCCTCCACGGTGGCCAAGCTGGGCGACGGCACCTCGAGCTTCGACGGCTACACCTGGGTCGACTACACCGAGATGATCGCCGAGAACCAGGAGAAGGCCCAAGCCGCGGTTGATGCGGCCGGCATCGAGCAGCTGAAGGTCGCGCGCGATGACGCCTACGCCAAGTTGAACGCCCTCGCCCAGGACGACCCCGCTCGTGCGGACGCCCAGAAGGCCTACGACGCCGCGCAGGACGCCCTCAGCGACGCGAGCGACTCCATCATGGACACCACGGCGCGCGCCCTCTTCTACGCGCAGGACAACTTCCCCCTGCACATCACCACCGCGGCCGACGCCCCCGTCTACCGCCTCTACAACCCCAACACCGGCGAGCACCTCTACACCACGGACGCCAACGAGAAGGACGTGCTCTCCGGCGAGCACGGCTGGCGCTACGAGGACGTGGCCTGGGCAAGCCCCGCCACCTCCGCGACGCCCGTCTACCGGCTCCGCAACGTCGCTGACGGCGAGCACCTCTACACCGCCGACGCCAACGAGCGGGCCGAGCTCTTGCGCTTGCCGCACTGGAGGGACGAGGGCATCGCCTTCTACTCCGACCCGGCCGAGGGCGTGGCGGTCTACAGGCTCTACAACCCCTTGGGCTCGGGCCCCGATTCCCACCTCTACACCATGAGCGAAAACGAGCGGGACGTCCTCTCCGGCGAGCGCGGCTGGAGCTACGAGGACGTGGCCTGGTACGGCAAGGCCTAGCGCCGAGCAGAGCCAAGCCCCGCGCGACACCCGAGCGCACATCGGGCCCCATCTCCGAGCAGTCGGGGGTGGGGCCCGTTCTCCATGGAATTTCGCATGAATGGGCACGCGTGCGTCACAAATTCGAGTCCATCACAACCACGTCATGCGCCATGGGCCGCGCAGGATTACCATAGGCGGTTGGCAGCGGGTTCACTCCATCGAGAGACGGAGTCCGGAGGTCCTCGCAGGGCCCGACGGCTCCGTTGCCCGCGCATCTACGCACCGCGAAGGCCGGGGGCCTGGCCCCGTGCGAGAAAGGCATCTCCGTGGCATCGATCTTCCGCGAACAGAATCTCGAGCGGGTCTCGAACCCCGATACGCTCGACGACTACATACGCATCGCGAACCCGGGCGTGTGGATGGTGCTCATCGCCATCATCCTGCTCATCGTGGGCGCCTTCGTCTGGGGGTTGTTCGGGACGGTGAACGTCGACAGCCAGGGCGTGCTCGCCATCAGCCGCGGGTCGACGGTCCTCTGGCTGGATGAGAACGCGGCCGGGCAGGTGGCTCCCGGCTCCACCTTCTGGGTGGACGATCAGAAGGGCATGGTCACGAGCGCCGCCGGAGCGCCGGAGCCCGTCGAGGAGCTTCAGGCCGAGGTGGGGGATTCCGGCAACGTCGAGCTCGGCCTCCAGGGCCAGTGGGTGTGCCCGCTCAGCGCGTCGATCAACCTTCCCGCCGGGACCTACCCGGCACGGGTGACCGTTGAGAGCTATTCGCCGCTCCAACTCATATTCGGGGCTGGCCAGACCGGCTCCTCGTCGGAGGGGTAGGCCGGTGAGCAAGATCCATACCGTCGGCAAACCGGGGGTCATGGCCGGCAAGGTCCCCCAGATCATGCAGATGGAGGCCCTCGAATGCGGAGCGGCCTCCCTCGCCATGGTCTGCGCCTACTACGGCAAGTGGGTGCCGCTCGAGCAGGTGCGCGCCGATTGCGGCGTCTCGCGCGACGGCTCGAGCGCGCTCAAGGTGCTGCGCGCGGCGCGGCACTACGGCTTCGAGGCCTCGGGCTATCGCTACGAGCCCGACACGCTCCGAGACAAGGTCATCTTCCCCTGCATCGTCCACTGGGATTTCAACCACTTCATCGTCGTGCGCGGCTTCAAGGGCGACAAGGTCTACGTGAACGATCCCGCCCGTGGCGACTACTCGATGAGCTTCGAGGAGTTCGATCGCGGCTTCACCGGCATCTGCCTCTCGCTGACGCCGGGGCCGGATTTCAAACCCGAGGGCGAACCCGCGTCCATCAAGGACTTCGCCATGGAGCGCCTGAAGGGCACGGGGCCGGCCATCGCCTTCGTGGCCATCACCGTGGGCATCATCTCGCTCCTCGGCATCGTCAACCCGGCGCTCTCGCAGATCTTCCTCGATCGCCTCCTCACGGGCGAGGCGCCCTCGTGGTTCTGGCCGTTCATCGGCATCGTGGGCACGATCTGCGGCATCCAGATCGTGGTCTCCATCTTGAACGCGATCTACCTGCTGAAGCTCGAGGGCAAGCTGGCGGTGGTCTCCAACGTCTCGTTCATCTGGCGGGTGCTCCACCTGCCGATGGAATTCTTCTCCCAAAGAGACGTCGGCGACATCAACCAGCGCGCGCAGAGCTCCCAGATGGTGGCGAGCCAGATGGTGGGCACGCTCGCGCCGCTCATCATCGACTTCCTCATGCTCATCATCTACGTGATCATCATGTTCACGTACTCTTGGCTGCTCTCGCTCATCGGCATCGCGTCGGTGGTGGCGAACCTGTTGGTGGCGCGCTTCATCTCCGCCAAGCGCGTGAACATCACGCGCGTGCAGATGCGCGACCAGGCGAACCTCGTGGGCGCCACCGCGGGCGCGATCGAGATGATCGAGACGCTCAAATCCTCCGGAGCCGAGCAGGGCTACTTCCAGCGCTGGAGCGGCTTCCAGGCCGGGGCGAACACGCAGGGCGCGCGCTTCGTGAGCACGGACGTGCGCCTCTCGCTCATCCCGCAGATGGTGACGTCGTTCGCCAACGTGATGGTCCTCGTCGCGGGCCTTTGGCTCACCTTCCAGGGCCAGTTCACCATCGGCATGATCCTCGCCTTCCAGGGCTACCTGCAGTCCTTCGTGACGCCCGCCCAGAACCTCACGCTCGCCATGCAGCAATTCCAGGAGATGCGGACGTCGATGGAGCGCATCCAGGACGTCATGGACTACCCCGTGGACCCGCTCTCCACGGACGACGACTACGAACCCGAGGGCACGCCGGCGGAGACGGTCGAGGTGGAGGACGATTTCTCCGACCTCGGCATCGATCTCTCGAGCGCGCCGACGGGCCTCGCGAAGCTCTCCGGCGCGGTGGATTTGGACGGCATCACCTTCGGCTACTCGCCGCTCGACCCGCCGCTCATCGAGGACTTCTCGCTCCACGTGAAGGCCGGCGGCTCGGTGGCCTTCGTCGGCTCCTCGGGTTCGGGCAAGTCCACGCTCTCCAAGCTCATCAGCGGCCTCTACGAGCCCTGGTCGGGCGAGGTGCGCTTCGACGGCGTCCCCATGCGCGACGTGCCCAAGGCCGTGCGCACGGGCTCGGTGGCCGTCATCGACCAGGACATCATCCTCTTCAACGACACGATCTCGAACAACATCCGCCTCTGGGACGATTCCATCGAGGACTTCGAGGTCATCCTCGCGGCCCGCGACGCCCGCATCCACGACGTGATCATGGAGAAGGACGGCGGCTACGAGCACAAGCTGCTCGAGGGAGGCCGGGATCTCTCCGGCGGCCAGCGCCAGAGGATGGAGATCGCCCGCGCGCTCGCGCAGGAGCCGACGATCCTCATCATGGACGAGGCCACGAGCGCGCTCGACGCCGAGACCGAGCTCGAGGTCATGGAGAACATCAAGAAGCGCGGGCTCACGCTCGTGATCATCGCGCACCGGCTTTCCGCCATCCGCGACTGCGACGAGATCGTCGTGCTCGACAAGGGCCGGGTGGTGGAGCGCGGCACGCACGAGGAGCTCTACAAGGCCGGCGGCACGTACGCGAAGCTCATCGCGACGGAGTAGGGGAGGTGACGTCATGAGCTGGTTTGAAAGTCAGATCGAGGAGCGGCGCCAGTCCGATGAGGCGCGCATGAGCAGCGCCCTCCAGAAACTCGCAAGTGCCGTCACCGGACGCGAGGCCGTGAACGAGGACGACGCCGCCCGCCAGGCGGAGACCGCCCTCGAGGCGATCCTCGCGTTCTACGGCTTCAAGCCCAAGGAGGTTCCGCGCAACCTCAAGGACGTGCAGGAGCTCATGGAGTTCCACACGCGCCCCACGGGCATGATGTATCGCGAGGTGAAGCTCACCGACGGCTGGCACAAGGACGCCATCGGCCCCATGCTCGGCTTCACCGAGGAGGGCACCCCCGTCGCCCTCATCCCCGGCAACGGCGGCTACCACTTCAACGACCCCACGTCGGGCTCGACCGTCCACGTGACGAAGCAGGTCGAATCCACGCTCTCCCGCAAGGCCTACTGCTTCTACAAGCCGCTGCCCTCGGGCGAGCTCGGCATCATCAACCTGCTGGGCTTCGCGCTCAAGACCCTCTCGAGGCGCGATTACGCGATCATGGTCATCGCCTCCATCGCGATCTCGCTGCTCGGTCTCGTGCTGCCGCTCGTGAACCAGATCATCTTCGGGCCGGTCACCCGCGCGGACGACGCCTTCATCCTGCTGCCGGTCTTCGTGCTGCTCATCAGCGTGCAGTTCTCGCAGCTCCTCATCACCGGCTTCAGGACGATCTTCCTGAGCGCGATCGGCTCGAAGCTCTCCGTCACGCTCGAGGCCGCGATCATGATGCGCGTGCTGCGCCTTCCGGCGAGCTTCTTCAAGGACTACAGCCCGGGCGATCTCGTGATGCGCGTCCAGGGGATCACGCAGGTGGTGAACTCGCTCACGGAGACGGTGGTCGAATCCGTGCTCACGGCCCTCTTCTCCCTCGTCTACATCGCGCAGATCCTCGTGATCGCCCCCGTGCTCGCGCTTCCGGCGTTCATCATCATCGTGCTCACCTTCCTGGTGACGCTCCTCACGGGCCTCGTGCAGGTGCAGGTCACCCGCCAGCAGCTGAAGCTCAACACGGAGCTCTCCGGCTGGCAGTACGACCTCATCGGCGGCGTCCAGAAGGTGAAGCTCGCCGGGGCCGAGAGCCGCAGCTTCGCCACCTGGGCCGAGCGCTACGCGCCGGTCGCCAAGCTCACCTACAACGGCCCGATCCTCGCGAGGCTCTCCACGCCGCTCGCGCTCGTCGTCTCGCTCGTCGGCACCATCGTCATGTACTTCATCGCCTACGGCAACGGCGTCTCGGTGGCGGACTACATGGCCTACACCTCGGCCTTCGGCATGGTCACGGGCGCCTTCCAGGCGCTCTCCGGCGCGATGCTCATGATCGCCGGCATCCGGCCGCAAATCGAGCTCGCCGAGCCCATCTTGAAGACCGTCCCCGAGGTGAGCGAGCGCAGGCCCGTCGTGGAGCGCGTCTCCGGCGCCATCGAGATCGACAACGTCACCTTCGCCTACAACGAGGGCCAGAAGGCCGTGCTGGAGAATCTCTCGCTCAAGATCAAGCGCGGCCAATACGTGGCCATCGTGGGCAAGAGCGGCTGCGGCAAGTCCACGCTCATGCGGCTCCTCCTCGGCTTCGAGAAGCCCAAGCGCGGCGCCATCTACTACGACGGCCGCGACATCTCGGCCGTGGACGTGGCGTCGCTGCGCAAGCACATCGGCGTCGTCCTCCAAGATGGCAAGCTCTTCCAGGGTGACATCTTCAACAACATCATCATCAGCGCCCCCTGGCTCACCATGGACGACGCCTGGGAGGCGGCCGAGATGGCGGGCATCGCGGACGACATCCGCGCCATGCCCATGGGCATGTTCACGATGGTCTCGCAGGGTGGTGGCGGCGTCTCCGGCGGGCAGCGTCAGCGCCTCATGATCGCCCGCGCCATCGCGCCGAAGCCGAAGATCCTCATCTTCGACGAGGCCACGAGCGCGCTCGACAACATCACGCAGCGCATCGTCGCCGATTCGCTCGACTCGCTGAAGTGCACGCGCATCGTGGTGGCGCACCGTCTCTCGACGATCAAGACCTGCGACCGCATCGTGCTCCTGGAAAACGGCGGCATCGCCGAGGACGGCACCTACGACGAGCTCATCGCCAAGAAGGGCAGGTTCTACGACCTCGTGCGCCGTCAGCAGTTGGAGGACGAGTAGGGGTTGAAGATGGCACGTGAGGGCGCAAAGGGAGGTCGGCCGCGCTACGGCGCCGGCTACACCGTCGCGAGCTGCCTCATCACCTTCGCGGCCTTCCTCGTGCTCGACGGGTGGTTCTTCGCAAACCCCTTCATCGCCCGGCACTTCTCGGTCTCGCTCTTCTTCTCGTTCGCGCCCGTCGTCTGCCTCTACCTGGGGTGGCCGGCGATGGTCGGGGCGCTCGCCGCCGAGACCGTCGCCGCCCAAGTCCTGGGCAAGGCGGTCTACGACCCCGTGCTCTGGTTCATCGGCGTCATCGCCTACGTCGCCCTGCCCTACCTGTTCTGGTACGCGATCTTCCGGAAGGCCGAGGACCCCTATCCGCGCTGCTCGCGCGCCCGCAGCCTGGCGGTTCTCTTCGGGCTCCTCATCGTCTCCGCGCTCATCCTCGGGCTCATCACCCCGCTTTGCGGAGGCGTCGTCGACTCTGACGGCGGCTACGTCTGGCTCGTGTGCACGTCCACCCTCCCGATGTCGTCGATCAGCCTCACCCTCGGCATCGTGCTCCTCATCGTCTTCGAGGCGAGCCCCATCGAGCCACGGGCGCCGCTCTGGATCTCAACGTGCTACGAGCAGCACTCCTCGCTCACCCTCACCCAGCGGATCGTGCTCGTCTTCGCGGCGCTCGCCACCGTGACCATCGTCGGGCTCATCCTCGCCATATACGTGTTCATCTACCAGGCCGATACCACCGGCATCGTGAGCTTCATCCAGATGATCACGGCCGCGCTCATCCTCGGCGACATCGTCATCTTCGTGCTCTGGACCTTCGGCGTCATCACGATCAGCTACCTCCAGAACCACTTCACCATCCCCATCGAGCGCCTCTCGGCGCTCACGCGGGACTTCCCGAAGGAAATGGCCGAGTACCAAGAGGCCGTGGACGCCGGGATGAAGGGGGCGGAGCTCGCCGAGGCGAAGGCGCGGGCCGCCGACCCCGTCGACATGGCTCGCCTGAAGCCCTCAGGCGAGGTGCGTTGGCTCGTGGAGGATACCGACACGATGCGCGCCTCCATGGTCAACTACCTCGACGAGATGCGCTCCGTCGCCGCCGAGAACGAGCGGGTGAAGACGGAGCTCGACGTCGCGTCGAAGATCCAGCAGGGCGTCGTGCCCCACGACTTCACCGAGATAGACGAGGCGCTGAAGGTGCAGGTGGCGGCCTCGATGACGCCGGCCCGCGACGTGGGCGGCGATTTCTACGACGCCTTCCGCGTCGATTCCGAGCACCTCGGCGTGATCATGGCGGATGTCTCGGGCAAGGGCATGCCAGCCGCGCTCTTCATGATGCGCGCGCTCGCCGAGCTCCGCGAGCAGATGCACGCCCACCCCGAGGACGTGGGTCTGGCGCTCACCCGCGCGAACCAGGCCCTCTGCACGAACAACGCGGGGATGCTCTTCGTCACGGCCTTCATCGGCATCCTCGACGTGGAGACCGGAATCCTCGACTTCGCCAACGCCGGCCACAACCCCGCCTGGCAGCTCGGAGAGCACGGCACGTGGCTGAAGGCGCGCAAGGGCCTCGTGCTCGGCATGATCGAGACGATCGCCTACACAACCGAGCACCTGCAGCTCGAGCCCGGCGGCGGCCTCTTCCTCTACACCGACGGCGTGACCGAGGCCATGACCGCGAACGATGAGCAATACAGCGATGCGCGCCTCGATGGGGAGCTCACGAAGATCGAGGCCGCCCACGGCGGCGAGGCCTCATCGGAGACGCTCGTGGACGAGGTCCTCGCCGACGTCCACGCCTTCGTCGCCGGCGCCCCTCAGTCAGACGATATCACGGCACTGGCGTTCCGCTGGCTGCCGGAATAACGCCCTAGGCGCTCACGGGCTCCTTCTCCTCCTTGGGGTGACGGGCACGATAGCTCGCGAGGGCCTCCTTGGCCTCCGCATTCACGCGCTCGTACCAGCCGTTCTTGTAGAAGGAGCA
>CANQFP010000026.1 GCA_947599965.1 uncultured Atopobiaceae bacterium
CTCACGGGGCTCCTCCTCACCTACCCCGTGCACCAGGCCTGCGACATCCTCTTCTGCAAGGGCACCCTCGTGCCCGTGGGCATGGACCAGCTCCCCCACGTGGAGCAGACCCGCCAGATCGCCCACCGCTTCAACCGCCGCTACGGCACGGTCTTCCCCGAACCCGTGGCCCTGCTCTCCGACGTCACGCTCCTGCCCGGCCTCGACGGTCGGAAGATGTCGAAGAGCTACGGCAACGCCATCGCGCTCTCCATGACGGCCGAGGAGACGGCGAAGCTCATCAGGAAGTCGCGCACGGACAGCGATCGCACGATCACCTTCGACCCCGAGAATCGCCCCGGCGTCTCGGCGCTCCTCACGACGGCCGCCATCTGCTCGGGCCGCACGCCCGCCGAGATCGCCGAGGAAATCGGCGACGCGGGCGCCGGCGCGCTCAAGGCCTACGTCACCGAGGCCGTGAACGGCTTCCTCGCCCCGCTCCGCGCTCGCCGCGAGGACTTCGCCCGCGACATGGGCTACGTCGAGGACGTCCTCGCCGAGGGCAATCGCCGGGCCAACGAGGTCGCGAACGTCACCCTCGCCGAGGTACGCGAGGCGATGGGCATGATCTACTAGTCGACGCTGCGGCACTCCGGATGCACCCAATCTGCACGCGATGCGGGGCCGGAGCATCCATATATGACCCGCTTCTAACCTCGCGAGAGCCGCAGCGTCAACAAAGTGTGCAGTACATCACGGCCTTGATGCTGTGCATGCGGTTCTCGGCCTCGTCGAAGACGCGGGAGCGGGGGCCGCGGAAGACCTTGTCGGAGACCTCCATCTCCTTGAGCCCGAAGCGCTCGTGGATCTCCTTGCCCACCGTGGTCTCGGTGTCGTGGAACGAGGGAAGGCAGTGGAGGAAGATCGCGTCGTTCGCGGCGAGGCCCATGAGCTTGGGGGTCACGCGATAGGGTATGAGGAGCTCGATGCGCTCGGCCCAGAGCTCGGGCGGCTCGCCCATGGAGAGCCAGATGTCGGTGTAGAGGACGTCGGCGCCCGAGGCACCCTCGGCCGGATTCTCGGTGAGGCTCACCGAGCCGCCGGTCTCCTCGGCGATGGCGCGGCAGCGCTCGACGAGCTCGGGCGCGGGGCGAAGGGCCTCGGGGCCGCAGGCCGTGTAGTGGAGCCCGAGCTTCGCCGAGGCCACCATGAGGGAGTTCGCCACGTTGTTGCGCGCGTCTCCGAAGAAGACGAGCTTCTTGCCCGCGAGCGTGCCGAGGTTCTCGCGGATGGTGAGGAAGTCGGCGATCATCTGGGTGGGGTGGAAGTCGTCGGTGAGGGCGTTCCACACGGGCACGCCGGCCACCTCGGCCATGATCTCCGCCGTGCGTTGGGCGTAGCCGCGGTAGCAGATGCCGTCGAAGATGCGGCCGAGCACGCGCGCGGTGTCCTCCACGGACTCCTTGGCGCCCATCTGCGAGGACGAGGGATCGAGGGTCGTCGATCCCATGCCGAGGTCGCTCGCCGCCACCTCGAAGGAGGAACGGGTGCGCGTGGAGGTCTTCTCGAAGATGAGCGCCACGTTCTTGCCCTCGAGCCAGTGGTGGAGCGAGTGGTGGTGCTTGAGCTCCTTGAAACGCGCCGATTCATCGATGAGGTGGGTGATCTCCTCGGGTGTGAAGTCGAGCAGGGTGAGGAAGCTCCGACCGGTGAGTGAGATGGCCATGGGATGCCTTTCGGTTGGTGACGCGAGCCGGGAGGGGCCGCCGGTGGACATATCCATGGTATTGGATCGAAGCGCGGGAACCTAGAGGGCCTCGCGCACGAAGGGCATCGACATGCAGCGCGGGCCACCCCTCCCGCGCGAGAGCTCCGCCGACGGCACCACGAGAAGCTCGGCGCCCGCTTGGGCGAGCGCCTCGTTCGTGAGCACGTTTCGCTGGTAGACCACCACGCGTCCGGGGGCCACGGCGAGCGTGTTCGAGCCGTCGGACCACTGCTCGCGCGACGCCGCGATGGAATCGCCGTTTCCGCAGGGCACGAGACGCACCTCGTCGAGGCCCATGATCGAGGCGAGGATCTCCTCCAGGCGTCCCGTGTGCTCGACGATGCGCACGTCGCCCTTGGTGCGCCCGGGCGTCATCTGGTAGACGGTGAGCGCGCCGAGGATCGCGGGATGGATCGTGAAGGCGTCGACGTCCACCTGCGTGAACACCGTGTCGAGGTGCATGAAGGCACGCGAATCGGGGATGTCGAAGGCGTAGATCGAGCGCACCGGGGTGGGCGTCTCGCCCCAGAAGAGGCGCTGGCAGAGGAGGTCGACCGCGGCCGCCTCGGTGCGCTGCGACACGCCTATGGCGAGCGTCGACTTGTCGAGCACGAGCACGTCGCCGCCCTCGACGAAATACGGGTCGCGACGCCCGTACCACTGCGGCACGTCGCGAAAGCCCGGATGGTAGTTGAAGAGGTACTCGGCGTAGATGGTCTCGCGGCGCCGGATGTTGAAGCGCATGTGGTTGATCATCACGCCTTCGCCCACGCAGGCGAAGGGATCGCGCGTGAAGTAGAGGCTCGGCATCGGATCCACGAGGAGGTTCGATTCGGTGTCGGCGGCGGTGCCGAGGAGGGCCGAGAGGGTGTGGGTGGAGAGCTTCGGGAGATCCACCTCGCCCTTCGTGATGCCCGCCATCGTCTTGGCCACCATGGCCTGCGTATCCTCGATGGAAAGGACGTAATCGCGCACGAGGCGCGTGGCGTCGGCACCCGCGAGACGGGATTCGGAGAGCCACTGCTCCACGAACACCTCGCGAAGCCCCGGGTGCGCGTCAAGTGCCTCTGCCACCACCTTCTCGAGGTAGAGCACCTCAACGCCCTCCTCGCGCAGCACGCTCGCGAAGGCGTCGTGCTCCTCTTGCGCCACGTCGAGGAACGGCACGTCGTCGAAGAGCAGGCGCTGGAGATCCTCGGGCGGGAGGTTGTTCAGCTCCTCGCCGGGCCTGTGCACGAGCACCTTCTTGAGACGGCCGATCTCGCTCTCCACGCGTATGGCCCGATCCAAGGTCGCCTCCTTCGCCCGAACGCCCTTCCCTACCGTATAGTAACTGCGGGTTTTGATCTTCGGCGCACAGCCGACGGCCCCCCACGCAACCATCGCACGCAAAGGCGCCGCCCGTGAAGCTCACCATCGAGGCAATGGCCTACGGCCCCGCCGCCATCGCTCACGAGGCGAGCGGCAAGGCGGTCTTCGTCGAGGGGGCCGTGGCGGGCGATGTGGTGGAGGCCGAGGTCGTCTCCGAGGGCGCGCGCTTCGATCGCGCCCGCACGCTCGAGATTCTCGAGCCCTCCCCCGATCGCGTGACGCCGCCCTGCCCCTACGTGGGCCTCTGCGGGGGCTGCCCCTGGGGAGCCCTCGCCTACGAAGCCCAGGCGAAGGCCAAGCGGGCCAACGTCCGAGCCGCGCTCGAGCGCACGGGAGGCCTCGCACCCGAGCGCGTGGAAGGGCTCCTCCAGCCCCTCGCCTCGCCGAGCGAGCCCTGGGGCTATCGCAACAAGGTGGAGCTCGCCTGCAGGCGCGAGGGCGATCGCCTGCGACTCGGGTTCCACGAGCTCGCGGGCGCAGGCATCGTCGCCGTCGACGCCTGCCCGCTTCTGCCGAAGCGCTTCGCCAAGCTGCCGAGGCGGGCCGCGGGCGCCATCGGCTACCTCGCCCACGGCCGCGACCTGGAGCTCCTTCGCGTGGGCGTGCGCGCCTCCGAGCGCACGAACGACGTGGAGGTGGCGCTCTGGACCCGCCCCTCGGCCTTTCCCCGGGGCTTCGCCGCCTCCGTCATCACCGAGGGCACGAAGGCCACGGGCGTCGTCCGCGTTTTGCAGAAGGGGCCCGAGAAGGCCCGGAAGCTCGCCGGCCTCGAGGTGCTCGACGGCCGCGCGAGGTGGCGGGAGCGTGTGGACGGGCATCGCATGGCGGTCTCGGCCCCCTCGTTCTTCCAGGTGAACACCGCGGGCGCCGAGGAGCTCGTCCAGCGCGTGACGGGTGCGGCCGAGGCTCTCGCGGAAGAGCTTGGCACGCCGCTCTCTGAGCTCGAGGCTTGGGATCTCTATTCGGGCGCCGGCACCTTCACGCTGCCCTTGGCCAGGCGCCTCGGCTGGGTGGAGGCGGTCGAATCGTTCGGGCCGGCCGTGCGCGATCTCCGCGCCAACCTCGAGGCGGCGGATCTCGAAAACGTCGAGCCCACGGGCGGCGACGCGGCCCGCGAGATGCCGGAGGGTCCCATCGACCTCATCGTCTGCGATCCACCGCGCGCGGGCCTCTCGGAGGCCGCCGTGGCCGGTCTCAACGCGACCGAGGCGCGGCGCCTCGTCTACGTCTCCTGCGACCCCCAGACCCTCGCACGCGACGTGCGCCGGTTGGAGGAGGCGGGCGTCTGGCGCCTCGCGAGCGTCGCACCCGTCGATCTCTTCCCCGAGACCTACCACGTGGAATGCGTGGCCACCTTCGAGAGGAGGGGCTAGCGGGGATGGACCCCTAAGGCGGCCCTGCTCACGGCCGCGTGGGAGTCGCGCCGCACACCCTGTACCTGCGCCTCCGCCAAGTATCAACCGTAAATTTGAATCGTAGCCCGCTCGCGGCAGCGCGCCTCGATTCCCTTCATCGTGGATATGCGAAGCAATCGACCCCGCGTGAAGGGAGGCGTCGTGCCCGACGAGAAGGACGCGCGCAAGGACGTCAAGGGAGAGGAAGCACCAGAGAAAAGAGGTGGCTACGACGAGGAAGACGCCGTCGACATGGACGGCATCTTCGACGAGAGCGATGGAGTGGAAGCGCGCGAAGAGTACTACGACGACGATGCGGAAGACCAGGAGCGTCGCTCCGAAGGGCGCCACGCCGCGTGGAACTGGGCTGAGAAATGGCATCGTGCACAGTCGTGGCAGAAGCGCCGCCTCGTGGTAAGCGTCATCGTCCTCCTCGTGATCTTCGTGCCCTACCTCGTCTTCGCGTGCCTCAACATGTACGAAGACGCCCAGGCGGAAGACGACTACTGGAACTCCTACCTGGAGCCGCCCTCGGCCGAGGTGCAGGCGCTCGTGGACGAGTACTCCGAAGATGCCGCGAAGGTCGACGTGGCGTTCAATCTGGAGCAGGTGCAGTCCGTCGACATCGCGAAGTCGACGTTCACCGTGATGATGAACGTGGCGTATCGCTGGGAGGGCCACGACGACCTCGACTTCACGTCGAAGCACAACGTGAGCTTCTACAAGGGCGACATCGCCGACATCCTCGTGCTCGAGGACGAGCACGATGGCACCACGAACTACCAGTACGTGCAGTACATCGTCACCATCAACAAAGACTACTGGACGGTGCGCTTCCCGCTCGAGAGCCACCAGCTGCGCCTCTACCTCGAGCCCTCCTACAACGTGAATCGCGTCGTCTTCAACGTCGACAGGGACGCCTGCTACGTGAACCCGAACCTCGCGATCTCGGGCTACGAGCTCATGCGCTGGGACACCAACGTCGAGATCCTCGCCGATGACCACGCGATGCTGAACCCGCTTTACGACGACTACGCCGATCCCACGGTCTACACCACCGAGGCGATGCTCCAACTCGAGATCAACCGCAGCGGCATCGGCGTCTACCTCAAGTGCACGGTCGCCATGTTCGGCACCCTCGGGTGGATCCTGCTTTGCCTCTACGTGGCGACGTTTCGCCACGTGAACGCGCTCGGCATGGTGGGCTCTGCGTTCTTCGGCGCCGTGTCCAACATCTTGGTGGGCGCGAACATGCTCTCGAGCGCCCTCCAACTCGGCCTCATCGAGTACGTGAACCTCTTCGGCTTAGGCATCATCGTGGCGTCGACGGCCGTCGTCATCGCGATCAACACGATCCGAAACGAGATCGAGAACGAGGCGTTCGCCCAGTTCTACGGCCGCGTGATGCTCGTCCTCATCGCCATCTTGATGATCGCCGCAAACGTGCTCTTGCCCGTCTGCGCCTACCTCTAGGTCGACGCTGCGGCGCTCTGGATGCACCTCATCTAACCACGAACTCGGGGGGTCTCGCGTACCTAAGTACGCGTCGCCCCCGAGTTCCTGTCTATCTGAGGCACCCCAGAGCGCCTCGCTGTCGTTTTCCGGATTCCCTGGCTCTTTGGTTGTTAGAACAGGGATTACTGCAGCACCTCTCGCTCGTGTTTGGCTCGTACTTAGGCCCTACATCAGCGCCTTGCCGGCGTCCCAGGCGCCGGCGACGACGGGGCCGACGACGCGATAGCAGGTGTGGGTGGAGTCGTAGACGAGCGGCTTGAAGGCATCGACGTCCACCTTGCCATCTTCGCCGAGGATGGCCTCGTCCACGACGGTGTTCACGATCTCGCCCACGAAGCGCTTAGAGCCGTTCACGTCCTGGACCTCGGTGACCTTGCACTCCATGGTGAGCGGGAACTCCTCGATCACCGGGGCATCCACGAACTCCGACGGACGGAACGTGAGGCCCGATGCCTCGGCCTTGTTCACCTTGCGCCCGGTGGCGATGCCGAAGTAGTCGGCCTCCACCACGTGCTCGGCATCGGAGGGCGCCACCGTGAAGGCGCCGCGCGCGATGATGTTATCGGTGGTCTGGTGGTCGCCGATGTTGATGCAGATGGAGTGGCGCAGGCACTCCCCTCCCCACGCCACGTTCATCGCGTTCGGCGTGCCATCTTCGTCATAGCTCGCGACGATGAAGACGGACTGCGGGAAGAGCTCGCCGGCAGATCCAAGGTTCTTCTTCATGGGATTCCCCTCTCCTATTCGAAACGGCTGTTCAGCGACTGCGATGGATTGTGCCATCCGCACACGAGAGACGCCCCGAGAACATCATGCCCCGAGGCGCCTCATTGCCTTGCGAATCTTGTCTTTGAAGGCGCGGCTATGCGTTGTCCGACATGAGGATCACGTCGCGCCATTCGTCGATCTCGGCCTGCTTCTCGGCGATGAGCTCCTCGGCGCGGTTGATGGCCACCTGCCCGAGGAGGAGGCGAAGCGGCGGCTCGCCGCTCTCGACGGCCGTGATGACGGCCTCGGCCGCACCGCGCGGGCTGCCCCATCCTGAGGCGCCTGCAGAAGGATCCTCTTGGCGGGCCTTGCGGGCACCCGAGGTGGTGGCGTAATCGGCGATGTCGGTCTCGTTCACGTTCAGCGACCGGTTGTAGAAGTCCGTGGCGAAGGGGCCGGGTTCCACGATCATGACCTTGATGCCGAGCGGCGCGACCTCTCCGCCGAGCCCGTCGGTGAGGGCCTCGATGGCCGCCTTGGAGGCCGCGTAGAAGGTCGAGCCCACGGCCGTCTTCAGGGCCGCGATGGAGGAGTAGTTGACGATGGTGCCCCTCCTCGCTGCGCGCATGCCGGGCAGCACCTTCTGGATGAGGGCGACGGGGCCGAAGAAGTTCGTGTCGAACTGCGCCTGGATCTCCTCGGGCGTGCACTCCTCGACGGCGCCTCGGAGGCAGTAGCCTGCGTTGTTCACGAGGACGTCGATGGTGCCGAAGCGCTCGACGGTGGCCGCAACGGCCTCGTCGATGGAGGCGCGATCGGTCACGTCGAGGCGAAGCGCGATGGCGTGCTCGGGATGGGCATCCACGAGATCGGCGACGGTCTCGGGCCTGCGCGCCGTCACGGCCACGTCATAGCCCTTCTCGAGCAGCGTCTCCGCGAGTGCGCGACCGAGACCCGACGAACAACCGGTGACAAGCCAAGCTCCCATGATGACTCCTTCCAAGAGCTGCTATGCATTACCTTTATGCTTACAAGAAGATCGTCTTCTTGCCTCACGGAACATGATGGCCAATCAAAGACCACGTGTACAATGCCAATTGACGATACTGTCATGCATAGCAAGCATGGCATGGGCATGCAGATGTATGGAGATGCGCCCATGGAACTCGATCAGCTGAGACAGCTCGTCGCCATCGAGCGCGAGGGGACGATCACCGCCGCGGCGGCCTCGCTCCACCTCACCCAGCCCTCGCTCTCCCGCTCCATGCAGCGCCTCGAGGCGGAGCTCGGATGCGAGCTCTTCGACCACGAGGGCAACCGCGTGCGACTGAACGAGGCCGGTCGCGTCGCCATCGAGCACGCGAAGGACGTCCTCGACGCCGAGCGTTCGCTTCGCGAGGCGATCATCGACCTCTCGCGCAGGCGTCGCACGTTCGTCATCCGCTCGGTGGCTCCGGCGCCCGTCTGGCGCCTCGCCGCGCGGCTTTGCGAGGAGGAACCCGGGACCATCATCGAGCCCTTCCTCACGGATTCGGAGGCCGAGGTCGCAGATGCCGTGGCGAAGGGCCACGCCGATCTCGGCGTCGTGCTCCACGCCCTCATGACCCCGGGGCTCTCGAGCCGCCCGTTCATGACGGAGACGCTCGAGTTCCTCGTGCCCGAGGGCCATCCCCTCGCCGAGCGCGAGGAACTCTCCTTCGCCGACGCCGACGGCGAGCCCTTCCTCATCTACTCCCAGGTGGGCTTTTGGATGAACCTCCACCGCAGGGAGATGCCGCACTCGCAGGTGCTCGTGCAAGAGGATCGCACCGTCTTCACACAGCTCCTCGCCACGACGGACGTCTTGGCCTTCACCACCGACGCCTCGCAGAGCGCGACCACCCCGCCCGGCCGCGTGCGCGTCCCCATCACCGACGCGAGCGCCCGGCAGACCTTCTTCGTGTGCTGCCGCGAGGAAAACGCCCCCATCCTCGAGAAGCTCGCTTGACTACGGGGCTATCGTCAGGGTAAACCCGCGGAGAGAGGAGATGCCATGCACGTGCTCATGATCTCGGGGAGCCCCAAGCCCAGGGGAAACACCATGCGTGCCTTGGGCGAGGTATCCGCCGAACTGGAGAGGCTCGGCATCTCGAGCGAGATCGTGCCCATCGGCGCCAAGCCCATCGCCGGCTGCATCGCCTGTGGTGCGTGCTCCCGAAACGGCGGCCGCTGCGTCGTGGACGACGGGCTCGTGGAGGGCCTGAAGGAGAAGATGGCCGCTGCCGACGCCCTCGTGGTGGGCACGCCGGTCTACTACGCGCACCCAAACGGCGCGCTCCTCGCCTGTCTCGATCGCCTCTTCTACTCGGCGGATTCGAGCATCTTCAGGTACAAGCCCTACGCGGCAATCGCCATCGCGCGACGTGCCGGCACCGTGGCGAGCTTCGACGTGCTCAACAAGTACGCCACGATCACGGAGATGCCCGTCGTGGGCAATCGCTACTGGAACGACGCCTTCGGACGTGCGCCCGGCGAGGTGGAGGGCGACGAGGAGGGCCTGGCCATCATGCGCCAGCTCGCGCGCAACCTCGCCTGGCTCCTCCGCTGCATCGAGGCGGGGCGCGCCGCCGGCGTGGGCGATCCCGAGCCGCGGGAACCGGTGATGACCAACTTCATTCGCTAGCGAGGGCGACGGCACGCGCCGAGCGCGGCGCGTGCCGCCTTACGTCGACGAGATGTCGAGGTCGTGGGCGAGGAGACGCGCCACGTCGTTCCCGTCGCAGATGAAGACCGTGTTCCCGTCATCCAGATCCCGGAGCTCGCGGAAGCGATACCTCGTGAGCGCTCGGCGCCCGTCGGGCGAGACGGCCGTGCCGAGGAGGTCCGTCACGGGATGGCCCTCGGCCTCGAGGCGGTTCAGATAGTCGATGAAGCTGTCGGAGAGGAGGCGGATGGCGCCCGTCCCCTGGTAGCGCGGGTGGATGGCGATCGATTCGATGAAGAGGTGGTTCTCGTCCTCGCGATAAGGCGCGATCTCCTCGGGCTCGATATCGTCGTCCCTGATCACGGGGCTGGCGAAGAGGTTGTCCTCGTAGAGGCCCTGTTCCATCGGGAAGAAGTTGAGGTAGCCCGCGACCTCGCCTGCCTCCTCGTCGATCACGAACACGTACTGGCGCGGGTTCTTGGCAAAGCGGCTCGAGCGCCGCTTTGGCTCGCCCCAGTAGATCTCGTCGTAGCAGGCCTCGTCCACGACGCTCAGCTTCTCGAGAAACGCCTCGTCGACATCCTCGCCATAGGCAATCCGATATCCCACGATCCTCCTGTTCCCGTGCCACGCGGTCGAAGATCTGCGGCTCCTAGACGGTCGACCCGTCACCGCCGACCCGCTTCGTGGCTCGACCATAGACCCTGCTCCCGGCTCGCTGCCCGATGGCCACGATCTCAATGACTTCCGTGCGCCCGGCAAGCTCGCGGAAGATGATTCGCAAACCGAGCTTGCGGTACTTCAATCGCCTGCATCCCGCAAGGTCTCCCGAAAGCGCTTGGCCCGCCTGCATGCCTCGCTCCCTGATCCTCGCGAGGCCCTTGTCGACGATGACGCGCTGTACGCCGTCGAGCCGCTCGTAGTCGGCGCGGGAGTAGTCGGTCCACGAAAGCTCGTACGCCATCCTCACTCCCAGCCGTCATCCTCGCTGAAGGCAACCGCCCGAGCCCGTGCGTCGCGCACGTCCTCATCGCGGAATCGATGCTCCGATGGATTCTCGATCCGATACGAGGCCTCCAACAAGCAGAGCTCCTCCTCGAGTTCGTCGACGCGACGGACAAGCTGCTCGTACATCTCCCTCGCGAGCATGACTCCGGCGACCGAACCGTGGCTGAGCACGTACACGCCGTTTTCGGCTTTCTCGGATCGCTCGAAGACGGCGACCGGCGAGCGTTTGACCTCGGAGATGCTGGTCGTGGGTACATCGAGTACGCGCATTTTCATGCTCCTTTTAGACTAATTTCAGTCTTATTAGAAGATAGCACGTATCTTCCCGCCTGTTCGCACGTCCATGCCAGACGCAGATGTTCCACGACGTCCGGCACATCGCATCTTCGCCGAGTGACAGGCGGATCCGAGCCTAAGGATCGAGCGAGTGGGGAACCCTCCCAAGCGAGCTATACAGCGCATCGAGAAAGGAACCGTCATGGCAGTCGACGAGCTGGATCAAACACCGGAAGGGGAACATGCTGGCGAGATCTACGACCGCGAGACGGGCGAATGGGTCACCGAACATCAGATGAAGCGGCGTCGGCACGAGCGCACGGTGAAGACCGCCGAGAAGATCGGCGCCGACGTGGGCAAGGGCGTTGGCTTCATGGCGAGCGAGGGCTTCGATGCCGCCGAGCACATCGCGAAGGCGGCCGCCAAGCTCGAGAAGCGCAAGGAGGAGCACGACACGCGCGTGGAGCTCGAACGCGAACGCGAGGGCGAAAGCGAGGAGTAGCATTCGCTCTCTCGCGAGTCATCTGCGCACTCGGGATGATCTCCGCAGGTTCGCCCTCGCGTCCGTTATAGACCGTACTCCGATGGCCGACTTCCGCGTGCGATGGAATGAAGCGAAACGCCTACGCGAGCGCCTCGTAGAAGCTCGCGTCCACGGGCTCGAGCCACTCGGTGGTGAAGTTCACGCCGGGGACCTCGATGGAGAGGTGGCTGAACCAGCTCTTCGGCGAGGCGCCGTGCCAGTGCTTCACCTCGGGCGGGATGTTCACGACGTCGCCCGGGCCCATCTCGATGGGCTCCTCGCCCTCGGCTTGGTAGTAGCCGCGACCGCCGACGCACACGAGGATCTGGCCGCCGCCCTCGTCGGCATGGTGGATGTGCCAGTGGTTGCGACACCCGGGCTCGAAGGTCACGTTCGCGATGCCCACCTGCTCATCGGAAAGCCGGGCGAGATAGCTCTGCCCGTCGAAGTACTGGCCGAAGGGATTGGGCTCGCCCACGGGGAAGATGATCGTCTCCTGGAACTCGTCCTTGGTCATCATGGAATGCTCCTCACGTTCTCTGCTCGCCGCGCCATCCGTCGCGCGACGTCGGTTCCCACGTTTTAGCGCCTTACGCATCCTCGAGCACCATCGCCGCGCCCGGCGCGAGTGCGTGCACGCGCTCCGGGTTCACCACGGCGGCGGCGAGCTTCACCGGATCGCCGTTGAAGGTGTTCCAATCCGGGGCGTCGACGCTTCCCCAGTGGATGCAGACGAGCTCGGCTTCGGGATAGGCGTCGGCCAGCGTGACCGCACCGTCGAAGGTGATGTGCCAGCCGTTGTCCGCGAAGTCCATGAAGATGAGATCGGGCGCTTCGGGCATGGCGAGCTGGGCCGGCAGAAGCCTCGAATCGCCGGGCGTCCACACCGTCCCGTCCGGCGTCTCGATCCAAAATCCGCAGTAGTCCTCGAGTTTCCACTCGCGATAGGCCCACTTGGCCACGTCGTTTTGCCAGTTGTGCTCGGCGGGCGTGAGCGTGACGGCCAGCTCGCCCACCGAGAAGGTCTCCCCGATGTCGTGGCCGATCGCCCTCAGGCCCTCCTCGCGCATGACCTCCGCCACGTACTGCGGCGCATGGAACACGTCGCAGACGCCCTTCAAGTCTTGGCAGGTCGCACGCGAGAAGTGATCGTTGTCGATGTGGGTGATGAGGATGGCGTCCACATGGGGCACGTCCTCCACCCGAAGCGGCGGCTCGAAGAGAAGCGGCATGTCGAAGCCCTCGAGGAGCGGATCCACGAGGATCGTGGTGCCGCGGCTGTTCACCATGAGGCTCGCGCTGCCGAGCCATCGCACCTCGGTGTGATCGATGGACCCGAACGCCTCCGGCCCCACCTGCTCGATATGCGCGGGCATGGCCTGCTCGCGCTCGCTGTAGATGACGCTCTCCCGGATGTCCGCCACGGATTCGCCTTTCTCTTGAGCAAAGACCGTCTACTCGAAGTGGGCGGCCACCTTCTGCAGATCCTCGATGATGGGCAGGTGCTGCGGGCAGACGGCCTCGCATTGCCCGCAGGCGATGCAATCGGAGGCCTTGCCCCGCTCGGAAGCCACGATCCCGTAGTTCGTGAAGTTGACCGTCCAGCCCTTCTGCTCGAGATCCTCGCGCATGTCCTCGTTGTAGAGCGAGAAGTACTCGGGAATGGCGATGTTCATCGGGCATCCCTCGGTGCAGTAGTGGCACGCGGTGCAGGGGATGGCCGTATCGGCGTTGATGATGCGCGCGGCCTCGAAGCACATCGCCTTCTCGTCCTCGGTGAGGGGCGTGAAGTGCTCCATGAAGGAGAGATTGTCCTCCATCTGGGCGAGGTCGCTCATGCCGGAGAGCACCACCTCCACGCCCTCGAGGCTCGCGGCGAAGCGGATTGCCCAGCTCGCGGGGCTCATCGCCGGATCGTGCGCGCGGAAGAGCGCATCCACCTCGGGCGGGACGTTCGCGAGCGTGCCGCCCTTCACGGGCTCCATCACGATGACGGGCTTGCCGTGGGCGCGCGCCACTTCGTACACCTCGCGGCTGTGCACCCAAGGGCTCTCCCAGTCGAGGTAGTTCAGCTGGAGCTGCACGAACTCCATCTCCGGGTGCACGGTGAGGATCCGATCGAGCAGCTCCGGCGTGTCATGGAAGGAGAAGCCCACGTGGCGCACGAGCCCTTCGGCCTTCTTCTCGAGCATCCAGTCGAAGACCCTGAACTCCTCGTACTTGGGATACATCGCCGCCTCGACGCCGTGCGCGAGGTAGTAGTCGAAGTAGCCGGCACCCGTCTTTGCGAGCTGGGCGTCGAAGACCTTGTCGCGGTCCTCGAGGGAGTCGAAGAAGCCGGCGTGGAGCTTCGTGGCGAGCGTGAAGCTCTCGCGCGGATGACGCTCGACGAGCGCCTCCTTGGCCACGCGCTCACTCGCGAAGCCGTTGTACATCCACGCGGTGTCGAAGTAGGTGAAGCCGGCCTCGAGGAAGCGATCGACCATCGCCTCCACCTGTGCAACGTCGACGGCCGCGGCGTCGTTGGGATCGGTTTGGGGCAGGCGCATGAGCCCGAATCCGAGTTTTGCCATGGGGTGGTTCCTCTCTCGCATCGCGGCGACCCGAAAACGGGCCCCGCACTCTCGCGTTTCTATCCTACAAGGGCAAGACGCTGGGGATTTGCATGCTGATCGGCCTCCATGGAAACCTCGTGGTCCTCACCTTCGACGATGATCTCCACCTTGCTCGCGCAGATCTCGGGATCGTCCTGGATGATCTCGCCCACCCCTCCTGCGTGGATCACGCCGGAGCCGGGGTTCGCGATGGAATCGATGGAGCCCACGATTTCGGCGTCGATGTCGTAGCAGCGCTCGAAGGCGAGGGTCGTGTTCACGAACCGGCAGTCCACGAGCGTGAGGCCCTCGATGTAGCAGAGCCCCTGGAGGCTCTCGATCACGCAGTGCTCGAGGGTGAGGTTCCTCGTGTTCCAGGCGAGGTACTCGCCGGAGATGAAGGAGTTCCGCACGACGACGTCCTCGCAGTTCCAGAAGGCGTCCTTCGTCACCATGCGGGCGTTCTCCACGACCACGTGGCGGCATCCGTCGAAGGGGTATTTCCCCGTGAGGTCGAAGCCGTCGATGCGCACGTTCTCGCAATCCTTGGCGAAGTAGTCACCGTTCACGCTGATGCGCTCGGCCGTGACGTTGCGGCAGTTCCAGAGCGTCTCCTGGGCGTTCGGGAAGTTCACGTCGGCGATCGTCACGTCAGTGCAGCGGCGAATGCCCTTCGGGGCTTGGAAGCTGCAGGAGCGGATGGCGATGCGGTTCGTATACCAGACGGGCGCGCGGCACGTGTCGAGCCAAAGCGAATCGTCCACGGTGACGTCGCTCGAGTACCAGAGCGGATAGCGCCAGCGGAAGACGGAATCGGCGATGCGGAGGTCGTGCGATTCCTTGAGCGGAGATTCGCCGTCGTGAAAGACGCAGCGCTCGATCTCGGCACCGCGGGTTTGGTAGAGGGCGCGCTCGCCCTCGAAGGTGCGGTTTTGGATGAGAGTCATGGAATCCTCGCTTCCCTTAGGTTCCGGCTCCATTCTGCGAGCCCTGTGCTCCCATATCCACTACCTATTATCTATATCGTATTATACGATTTACGTATGATCGAAACCATCTCGGAATCGGAGGCACGCCATGGAGCTCAGAACCCTCGCCTACTTCCTCGCCATCGCCCGCGAGGGCTCGCTCACCCGCGCCGCGAAGGCGCTCCACGTGACGCAGCCCACGCTCTCGCGCCAGCTCGCCTCGCTCGAGCGTGAGTTCGGCCAGCAGCTCTACCTGCGCTCCCACACCGGCATCCGCCTCACGCAGGCGGGAGAGATCCTGCGCGGCTACGCGGCCTCCATCGTCGAGCTCTCCGACAAGGCAGAGGACGCCCTCAGCCTCACCGAGCGCGAGATCTCCGGGCCCGTCTACCTCGGGCTCGGCGAGACGGCCGCGGTGGGCGTGCTCGCGGAGGCGATGGAGCGCGTGCGCGTGGAGCATCCCGGCGTGACGTTTCGCCTGCACAGCGGGACTTCGGCGGATCTCATGGACAGCCTTGTCGCGGGCGGCATCGACTTCCTCCTCGAGTGCGATGTGCGCCCGCACCACGATCTGAACGAGCTCGACCTCCCCCACGCCGACGAATGGGGCATCGTCATGCGCGACGACGATCCGCTCGCGGATCGCGCGAGCCTCGCCATCGACGACCTCGCCGGCCGCAATCTCATCCTCTCGCGCCAGGAGATGCGCACCGAGCGCGGCGACCACACCCCCGACAGTCTCTCGCTCACCTTGCGCCTCGCGAGCATCGGTAACCTCGTGGCCTCCTTCACCCTCGCCTACAACACGCGCTTCCTCGTGAAGGCCGGCATCGGCATCGTCGCGATCTACGACGGCCTCATGGAAGTCGGCGGCGACACCGGGCTCGTCTTCGTGCCGCTCGAGGAGCCCGCCGAAGGCCCCCATGACACACCCAAGCGCTACCTCGCGCGCCACGGTCTCCTCTGGCGAAAGGTCATGCTCTCCAAGCAGGCCCAGGTCTTCCTCGACGTCGTCCGCGAGCTCTGCGAGGAGCCTCGGGGATGACCCTTGCCGCCCGCTTCCCTTCGCGCTCACACGCCGAGGGCGTCGAGCACGTCGTTGATGTCGGCGTCGACGCACACGGAGCGCTCGGCGATCTCTCGCGGGCAGAAGGCCTCGCCGAGGTTCACGCAGGCGTAGAAGGCGCGCGGGTTGCGCGCGGTGAGTTGCCAGAAGGGATAATAGCGCTCGAAGCGCTCGCCTGAGTACGTGAGTCCCGCGGCAGTGGAGAGGCCCGCTCCCGCGCCGATGACCACGGCGTCGGCGTCATCGAGCATCCCCGCGAGCCGCCGAACGCCGCGCCGGACATCCAATTTCCGTGAACTAAAGAAGCCGCTCATAGATGGCATAGTCATCATCCTTGAACACATTGAAGACCACGTCAATCAGCTTCGCCGCATCGCCAAGCGATTGCCGCCACTCCCCCACGGTGGCAATCGCCACCTCAGCGGCCTCATCCTGCGGATAGCCGAACTCGCCGGTGGAGACGCAGCAAAAGGCGATGCTCGCAAGGCCCCTCTCAGCCGCCACGTCGAGGCAGCTGTGGTAGCAGGAAGCGAGGAGCGCACGATCCGTCGGCGTGGGAGCGCCGCGCACCACGGGCCCCACGGTGTGGATCACGAAGCGGCTGGGGAGGTTGAAGGCCGGCGTGACCTTCGCATGGCCCGTGGGCTCCTCATGCCCCTGCTTGGCCATGAGCTCGGCGCACGCGAGGCGCAGCTCCACGCCGGCGAACGTGTGGATCGCGTTGTCGATGCAGCCGTGGTTGGGATAGAAGCACCCGAACATCTGGCTATTGGCGGCGTTCACGATGGCGTCCACCGCGAGCGTGGTGATGTCGCCTTGCCAGAGGTAGAGATGCGGGGCCCTCGGTTCGAGCTCGCGGTAATCGGCCACGCCCCTCTCGCGAAGGAGATTCTGCAGGTACGCGTCTTGGATGTGCAGGTACTCATCGCTCACGGGCCTCGGCGGGCGCACGTTGGCGAGCGCCCGGTAGAGATGCCACTGCCCATGAGGGTCGTCGGGGATCGCGAGATCGCGGTACCTCGGATCTTCGGCAAGAAGTGCGCGTATGAGCCAAAGGAGCCGCTCTCCTTGGCTTTGCGGCTTCGTGTTCATCAATGGACTTCCTTACACGCTCCCCCTACAGCTCATCGAGCTCGACGCTTCCCAAGTATCCACGCGGCGCACGCGGCGCACACGACTACTCGTAGGTATCCCGCCGAGTTGCCTAGGGTTCGTCGAGCTCGTGCGCGCAGGCGAAGTAGTAGTGCCGGGCGTTTGCGCTCGTCACCTGCTCGGCGCGGCCGCGCAGGGCCATGGCGAGAAGCCGCGTCCGCTCGCGCGTGGGCTTCCAGAGGGCGAGCAGCTGGAGCGCGAGTTGGTACTCCCCCTCGTCGATGGCGCGAAGCGTGCGGTTCTCGAGCCTGCGATCACCGATGAGCGCGCGAAGCTCGCCGCGCCACGCATCCTCGGCGAGCGGGAGGAGCTTCGCGGGGTCGCCGTCGAACCAGCCCACGTAGCCCACGTAGATGCTGCGCACGGCCCACTCCACCATGCCGTAGAACTCGCCGAGGAAGGGCTTTGCCGCAAGTTCTTCCGGCAGGCGCACCGCCTCCGCCGCCTCGTCCTCGGTGAGACCCGCCTCGATGGCGGCGAGCGTGCCGTCGAGCAAGAAGCGCATGGCGTCTCGGTACGCGCCCACCTGCTCTTGGATGAGGCCATGGCCTATGAGCGCGGCGGTGTGACCCGGAAGCAGCGCCTCGGCGGGATAGGAGAGCACGAGGTCGAGCGCGCGGACCCATTGCGCGACGTCGCGGTATTGGGTCCCGCGAATCGCGTAGAGGTTGGGGAAGGTGGCGTAGTAGACGTCTCCCGAGCAAAGCGCGGAATCGTCGGGAAGCCAGACGAGCATCGCGTCATCGGTCTCGCCGGGAGCCGAGCGGAGCTCCAGCGCCACGCCATCGATCTCCATCGTGGCGAGATCGCCATCGAGGAGCTTCGTCGGGGCGAGGAAATCGTAGCCACCCGCGCCCGTCTCATGCCCCTCGCGCATGCCGATGCCCTGGCAGATGGCCTCTTCGTCGCTCAGCCCATAGCCGTGCTGACGCGCCCCCCTGCGCTCGAGGGCGGAGGAGATGCGCTCGTAGCCCTCCAAGGGCTCGTGGACGGGAACGTGGGCGATCACCTCCTCGACGCTGTCTCGCCAATAGCCGGCACCACCCCTATGGTCGGGGTGGCCGTGGGTGTAGATGATGGTCTTCACGGGCTTTGCGGTGATGACCTTGAGCGTCCGGTTGAGCTCGGCCGCGTAGCCCGGTGAATCGAGCGCGTCCACGAGGATGATCGAGGTGTCGCCGACGATGGCCGTGGCGTTGGAGTGGCCGAACCCGAGGAAGTGGTAGACACGCTCCCCCACCTTCGTGACGGTCTGTCGATAGTTCGCGCTCGCAAACGCGGCAAGTTGTTCGCCTCCGGTCATGTTGCCAGCCTTCCCCTCGAATGCTTGACGTGCGTGGAAATCCATAAGCCGTTTCCCTTGTGATAAGAATTCGCGATATGCGGCATGCCATATGCACTGGAATCAAGCTTGATGCCTCGCGCAATGCCACAATATGGGCAAACCCCTCATGGTCGTCGTGAAGACACGGCCTGCAAGGCCTTCGTCAACTGGCGTCAGCGAGAATCGCATCTCGATAGGCGGTGCCCCACTCCTCCATTGACTTCAGCACCGGCTCGAGGGTGCGACCGAGGTCGGTGAGCGAGTACTCCACGCGAGGCGGGACCTCCGGGAAGACCTCGCGGTGGACGAGGCCGTCGGCCTCGAGCTCGCGAAGGCTCGAGGTGAGCACCTTCTGGGAGACGCCGTCGAGGTCGCGGTGGAGCTCGTTGAAGCGCCAGGGGCGCCTGAGGAGGTTTCGGATGATGAGGAGCTTCCATTTGGAGCCGATGAGGGCGACCGTGAGGGCAACCGGGCACTCGGGCGGATTCTCGGGATCGAAGGCCATGGGAGCTCCCCTTCCGACGCGTCTAGCTCGACGCTTCCCAAGTATCCATACGGCGCTTCCGGCTGCCAGTAGTTACTTCGAAGTGCGTACTTGTGGGATTTCGATGGGACGGGAGACTAGGGGCAATCTCCCATCGAGCCGAAGGAGGCCCCATGTCCCTCAGAGACTTCGCATCCTAGTCCCACGCC
>CANQFP010000027.1 GCA_947599965.1 uncultured Atopobiaceae bacterium
GCGGTCGCTCGGGCTTATGTGCCGAGCACACCGCGCCCTCGCGTCCCCGTGAATCCGGGGCACCCCGGACGCATCAGAACAGGAGCCGGTGCACATCATGAGCGTCATCGAGATTCCGGGCCATCCCCATCCCAAGCCGGGGGAGGTGCCGCTCGAGGCCGTGCGCGCGTGCCTCGGCGATTGCCATCGCTGCCCGCTCGGCGGCACGCGCACGAACCTCGTCTTCGGCGTCGGCGATCCCCATGCCCGCGTGATGTTCGTGGGGGAGGCGCCCGGGAGGAACGAGGACCTGCAGGGCGAGCCCTTCGTGGGCGCCGCCGGCAAGAACCTCGACGCGCTCCTCGCCTTCGCCGGGCTCGGGCGCGAGGAGATCTACATCGCGAACGTCCTCAAGTGTCGGCCGCCGGGAAATCGCGACCCCCAGCCCGGCGAGATCTGCGCCTGCTCGCCGTTTCTCCGCGAGCAGATCCGAAGCGTCTGGCCCGACGTGCTCGTCTGCCTCGGCAACTTCGCGATGCGCTTCGTGCTGCACACCGATCGTGGCATCACCTCCATGCGCGGCCGGTTCTACCAAACCGGCCACTTCGCCGTGCTGCCGGTCTTCCACCCGGCGGCGGCGCTCTATTCGCGCGACAAGCAGGGGGATCTCGAGGCCGATTTCCGCCTGCTCGGTTCCTGGCTCGCCGAGCATCCGGCGGGGGAGGGAGCCTGATGGGCGGTCTCGAACACGTGGGGAAGGGCCTCTGGCGCTCGGACGATGCGGAGGCCACCGTGGCCTTCGGCGAGCTTCTCGGCGAGCTTCTCGAGGAGGGCGACGTCGTCATCCTCGAGGGCGACCTCGGAGCCGGCAAGACGCAGCTCGCCAAGGGGGTCGCCCGGGCCCTCGGTGCCGTGGGTGAGGTGACGAGCCCCACCTTCAACCTCCTCGTCTCCCACGAGGGCGGTCGCCTTCCGCTCCATCATCTCGATCTCTACCGGCTCGACCCCGAGGCCGACGTCGAGGAACTCGGCGAGGCCGGCGCGCTCGACGTGGTGGGCGAGGACGGCGCCTCGCTCGTGGAGTGGGGCGGACCCTTCGCCGACGTCCTCGCCCACGAGCGCCTCGACGTCACCCTCGAGCGCGCGGAGCCCGAGGATGAGGAGGGGAGCGAGCCGGCCCGCCTGATCTCCGTCTCAGGCGTCGGGGCCCGGGGTGCGGCGCTCGCGGGGGCCCTCGAGGAGAGGGTGACGCGATGATCCTCCTCGCCTTCGACACCTCAACCGATTACCTCGCCGCGGCCGTGCTCGAGGGAGACCCCGCGGCCGGCCCCGAGGGCCTCACGCTCCTCGCGACGAGAGACCATCCCTGCCGGCGCCAATCGAACGTCGAGCTCGTGCGGAGCCTTTCCGAGGCGCTCGGCGCGGCGGGCCTCGGCTTCGAGGATGTGGACGCCTACCTCGTGGGACGCGGCCCCGGCTCCTTCACCGGCGTGCGCATCGGCGTGGCCACGGCCAAGGGCCTCGCGGTGGGCGCCGGTCGCGCGCTCTTCGGCGTCTCCACGCTGGATTCCTGCGCTTGGAGGGCCTGGCGCGCGGGCGAGCGCGGGCTCGTGGGGGTGGTGGGCGACGCCATGCGCCGGGAGGTCTATCCCGGCCTCTACGAGCTCGCCGACGACGGAGCCCATCGGCTCTTCGACGTCGAGACGGTCTCGAAGGTGCCGAGTGCCGTCGATGCGTGGGCGAAGCGCACCGACTCCTCGCTGATTCGCCTCGCGGGCGACGGCTTGGTGAAGTATCGCGAGGCCTTCGCCGAGGCGGGGCTCGATCGGGTGCTTCCCGAAGTGCTCTGGCACGGAAGCGGCGAGGGTCTCGCGCTCGCCTTCGCGGCGCCGTGGAACTACGACCCCGAAGACGCGGGCGATCCCGCGCTCCTCCTGCCCATCTACACGCGGCTCTCCGACGCCGAGGAGAACGAGCTCAAGCGCCTCGGACTTCCCGAGCCCGAGACGGCGCGGACGACGGGGGTCGCGGAGGCCCTCGCCGATCGCCATCTGCAGATCCGCCCGCTCGGCCACGCGGACCTCCCGGCGCTCGCGCTCCTCGAGGACGCCGTCTTCAGCGGCAGCGAGCACACGCCCTGGTCGGAGGCCATGTTCGAAGACGAACTCGGCGAACCGTCGCACCCGTGGTGGGTCGCGCACGACCAGGGCCGTCTCATCGCCTACGCGGGCGGGCGCCTCGCCGGAAGCGACCTCGAGATCCTCGACGTCGTGGTGGAGCCCGCGAGAAGGCGCGAGGGCATCGCGAAGCGCCTCCTCGCGCGCGTTGCGGCGAGCGGCCAGGCCCTCGGCGCGAGCACGGCGAGCCTCGAGGTCTTCGAGGAGAACGACGCCGCGCGAAGACTCTACGAATCCCTCGGATTTTCCGAGGTGGGGCGCAGGCCCGACTACTACGGCTCCAGCCACGACGCGCTCGTGCTCTCCTGCGAGCTGCCGCTCGCGGGCGGCGACGAGGTGCTCGCCGAGACGGCGCTTCCCGAGCGCCCCTGGCCGCCGGCGCCCGTTCGGCGCACCGAGGCCGAGATCGAGGGGCTCGCCGGCTCGGGCAGGCTCCTCCTTGCCGTGGAGACCTCCTGCGACGAGAGCGCCATGGCCGTGGCCACCGAGGAGGGCGAGCTCATCGCCCAGGTGGTGGCGAGCCAGATCGACTTCCACGCGCGTTTCGGCGGCGTCGTGCCGGAGATCGCCTCGCGCAAGCACACGGAGGCCCTCGTCGGGGTCTTCGAGGAGGTGATGGCGAAGGCGGGCGAGGCCCTCGGGCTCGCCGCCTCGCTCACCCCCGCCGAGCTCTCCGCCGTGGCCGTGACCCAGGGCCCCGGGCTCGTGGGCGCCCTCGTCGTCGGCATCGCCTTCGCCAAGGGGATCGCGGCCGCGGCAGGGCTCGACCTCGTGGCCGTGAACCACCTCGAGGGGCACCTCTTCGCGAACCTCATCGCAAACCCCGATCTCGAGCCGCCCTTCGTGGCGAGCCTGGTCTCGGGCGGGCACACGATGCTCGTGCTCGTCTCGGATTGGGGCTCCTACGAGGTGCTCGGCCAGACCATCGACGACGCGGTGGGCGAGGCCTTCGACAAGGTGGCCAAGGCCCTCGGCCTCGGCTACCCGGGCGGCCCCGTCATCAGCCGGCTCGCCGAGGAGGGCGATCCCCGGGCCATCGACTTCCCGCGGGCGCTCCTGCACACCCACGGCCTCGACTTCTCGCTCTCGGGCCTCAAGACCTCCGTGGTCACCTATCTCCAGGGCAAGGAGCGGGCCAAGGAGCGCGTGAACGCGGCGGACGTGGCGGCCTCCTTCCAGGCCGCCGTCATCGACGTGCAGGTGGCCAAGGCCCTGCGCGCCGTGCGCGAGGCCGGCGTGCGCGACTTCTGCCTCGGCGGGGGCGTCGCCGCCAACGCGGCGCTCCGCAGGGCGCTCAAGGGGGCCCTCGAGGCCGAGGGCGTGCGCGTGACCGTGCCGCCGCTCGATTCCTGCACCGACAACGCGCAGATGATCGCGCTCGTGGGTGCGCGGAGGCTTCGGGCGGGCGAGACGGCGCCGCTCACCCTCGATGCCGACCCCAACCTCTCGCTCTAGGGGGTTTGCGGAGGGCGCGGGGCTAGGATGATCCCGAACCCCGATGAGCGAGGAGGAGCTCCCATGCGCGATGGCTATGTGAAGGTGGCAACGGTCTCGCCCGAGGTGCGCGTGGCCGACGTCGATTTCAACGTCACCTCCGCCGTGGAGGCGGTGCGCTGGGCCGCGGGGCGGGGCGCCAAGGTCGTCTCCCTCACCGAGCTCTGCCTCTGCGCCTACACCGTGGAGGACCTGCTGCGCCAGCCGATGCTCCTCTCCGCGGTGGAGCGCGGGCTCGTCCGCTTCGCCGAGGAGACGGCCGAGCTCGACTGCCTCGCCGTCGTGGGGCTGCCCGTCGCCCTCTCGGGAAACCTCTACAACACCGCCGCCTTCGTGGCCCACGGCGAGCTCCTCGGACTCGTGCCCAAGCGCAACATCCCCACCTACAACGAGTTCTACGAGGGCCGCCACTTCACGCCCGGTCAGCTGGAGGTCGTCCCCGTGCGCTTCGCGGGGCGCGAGGACGTGCCCTTCGGCGCCGCCCAGGTCTTCCGCTGCGCCGAGATGGAGGATCTCTGCGTGGGTGCGGAGATATGCGAGGACCTCTGGGTGCCCGATCCGCCGAGCGTGGGGCTCGCCCAGGCGGGCTGCACCCTCATCTGCAACCTCTCGGCCTCGAACGCCCTCGTCGGCAAGGCCGACTACCGGCGCGACCTCGTGGTCGGCCAGAGCGCCCGGCTCATCTGCGGCTACCTCTACGGCAGCGCGGGCTGGGGCGAATCCACCGACGACGTCGTCTTCTCCGCCCACGACCTCATCGCCGAGAACGGACGGCTCCTCGCCTCGGCCGAGCCCTTCGGCTGCGGCCGCTGCGTGAGCGAGATCGACGTGGCCACGATGCGCGCCGAGCGGCTGCGCATGTCCTCCTACGAGACGGCCCCCGCACCCGAGGCCCGGGGCTATCGCGAGAACCTCTTCTCGCTCGAGCTCGAAGAGACCGAGCTCACGCGCACCGTCGATCCGCATCCCTTCGTGCCACGGGACACCGACGAGCGCGGCAGGCGCTGCGAGGACATCCTGAACATCCAGTCGCTCGGCCTCGCCAAGCGGCTCTTCCACATCGGCTGCACGAAGGCCGTGATCGGCATATCCGGCGGCCTCGATTCCACGCTCGCGCTGCTCGTGACCGTGCGCGCCTTCGACCAGCTGGGGCTCGATCGGAAGGGCATCCTCGCCATCACCATGCCCGGCTTCGGCACCACGGGTCGCACGCTCGAGAACGCCCTCGCCATGGCCCGCTCGCTCGGCACCGAGACGCGCGAGATCTCGATCAAGGCCGCCGTCGAGCAGCATTTCGCAGACATCGGACACGACCCCGCCGTCCACGACACGACGTACGAGAACGCCCAGGCGCGCGAACGCACCCAGCTCCTCATGGACATCGCGAACCAGGTGAACGGGCTCGTCGTGGGCACGGGCGACCTCTCCGAGCTCGCCCTCGGCTGGGCCACCTACAACGGCGACCACATGTCGATGTACGGCGTGAACGCCGGCGTGCCGAAGACGCTCGTGCGCCATCTCGTGCGCCATGAGGCCGAGCTCGCGCGGGAGCGCTCGACGAGCTCCGAGGCGAAGGGCCCCGAGGCGGACGAGGAGCTCGCCCGCGTGCTCCTCGACGTGCTCGACACGCCGGTTTCCCCGGAGCTTTTGCCGGCCGCGGACGACGGGCAGATCGCTCAGAGGACCGAGGATCTCATCGGCCCCTACGAGCTGCACGACTTCTTCATCTACCAGATGCTTCGCCTGGGGCACCGTCCGCGCAAGGTCTATCGGCTCGCGAGGGTGGCCTTCGCCGGCGCCTACGACGACGCGACGATCCTCTCCTGGCTGAAGGTCTTCTACAGGCGATTCTTCACCCAGCAGTTCAAGCGGAGCTGCCTGCCGGACGGGCCGAAGGTGGGCTCGGTGGCGCTCTCGCCTCGCGGCGATCTGCGCATGCCCTCCGACGCCTGCTCCACGCTCTGGCTGGCCGAGGTGGAGGCCCTCGAGGCATAAGATGGTGCCGCCGGATGTGCGGGCGGCGCTCGGGGAATGCGAGGGGTCATGAGGTGTCTTCGGTGTGGTGAGCCGCTCTCCGAGGGCGCGGCGTTCTGCCCCCACTGCGGGGCGCCCGTCGCCCGAGGCGCCGCAGCCGACGAGACCCGCGTGGTCGCCCCGGCCGGCGAGGCCGACGAGACGAGCTACGTCCGCTACTCCGGAGACGAGCCGACGCAGGTGGGGGAGTTCTCCGGCGGCGATGAGACGCGCGTCTCCCGCAGGCGCGAGGAGACGGTGCTCGCCGGCGAGACGACGCTCCTCGACTCCCCCGACGGCGCCGACGGGCCGGGCGCTCTCGATTTCGCCGACGATCGCGGCCTCGACGGCGACGGCCTCGACGTCGAGGTTCCGCCGCCCCTCTACGCGCCCGCCACAACCGCCAAGCCCCCGGCCCCTGAGCCGAAGCCGCGCCGCACCACGACCTACATCTTCATCGCCATTGCCGCCTGCGTGGTCGCCGCCGTGCTCGGCGCCTTCATCACCTGGCGCCTCGAGCTCTGGGGCGGTGTGAGCGTGCCCGACGTCATGGGCATGGGCGAATCCGAGGCAACCGCCGAGCTCACCGAGGCCGGCTTCGAGGTGTCGGTGAGCCCCGTCGTCGTGGACGAGGGCGCGGGGACGGTCGTCTCCATGCAGCCCCAGGCGGGCAGGCGCGTGGCCCTCGGTCGCACGGTCGAGATCGGCGTCGGCGTCGAGCGCGCGGTGCCCGATCTCGTGGGGCTCTCGCTCGACGAGGCCCGCGAGAAGCTCACCGCCTCGGGCATCGAGCACACCCGCCTCGAATACCAGAACTCCGAGGAGCCCAAGGGAACGGTCATCGCCGTCTCGCCCGTGGCGGGCACGAAGGTGGCCGCAGACGACGTGGTCACCGTGGTCATCGCCCAGCCCTACACCGTGCCCGACGTCCTCGGGCTCACCGAGGAGGCGGCCGTCGCGGCCCTCGAGCGCGCCGGCCTCGACGCGACCATCTCCTACGTGCCCTCCGACGAGGTGGACGCCGGTCGCGTCGTCGCCACCGATCCCGTGGCGGGCACCGAGCTCCGCGAGGGCCACGGCGTCGAGGTCTCGGTCTCCTCGCCCTATCCGAAGAGCCCCTTCGACCTCACCGGATTCATGCGCTTCAAGCCGGAGGACGTGTCGAAGTTCCTCTCGGAGGCCGGCTTCTCCGTCTCCTACGCGAAGAACGTGGACGGCATCCTCGAGATGGCCTGGCGCCCGATGATGCCCGGCTCGTCGGATCTCGAGGCGGACGGCCTCGCGGTGGAGGCGGTGGGCTTCTCGCCGCTGCCCTTCTCCATCCCGAACGGCATCCAGCTCTTCCCGAGGGATCTCCTGCGCGAGGGCATGGCTCCGCTCGGCGCGTGCCTCGCCATCGATTCCGCGGGTTCTTCGGGCGGCCTCGAGCTCACCCAAGATTGCGTGACGCGGATCATGAACCTCTGCGGCCTGCGCTCCGAGCCCGACGCCACGACCGCCGCCTCGAAGGACGGCGCAGGCGCCTCCGCCGCACCCTCGGTCGCCTACGTGGCCAAGGCCTCCGCCATGGACGACTACGTCTGGTACGTGGTCATTTGGGAGGATTCGGGAGCGGGCGCGCCGGGCGGCCTCTCCATCGGCGGCGCTTCGGGCGGCGAGGGAACGATCCACGCCATGGCCGGCATGGCGGGCAAGGGCGACATCGAGCGCTCGCTCGAGGCCGAGGGCATCACGCTCGACGACTTCGACGGATCGCTCGCCCTCGGCGCGGCGACGCTCGTGCTCCAGGGCCAGGGGATCACGCTGCCCGAATAGCGCCCCCGGCGCCCTCGGCGCTAGGCCATCGAGCCCGAGAAGAACATCCAGCAGAAGAAGACCACGATGGCGATGGCCACGAGGACGGCGACGATGACGACGCCCGTTTTCACGCGGCTCCTCTGCGTGGAGAAGATGGGCTGCTTGCCCTTGGGAACCTCGAGGTAGGCGCCGTAGCGAAGGTCCTCCTTCATCTTCTTGGCGCCCTGGCGCGAGCGGCGATAGCCGCCGTCGGCCACGCGCGGGCCGCCCTTGGCGGTGAAGTTCGTGCTCTCGGCGTAGTCCTCGGGGATGAGCTCGTCCGGCGTCACGCTCGCCGGGGGCTGGGTCTTGCGCGGCCGGGGCTCGTGGGAGAAGGCCTCCTTGCCGCCCACGGTGAGCCGGGGCTCCCCCTCGGCGAGGGGCGCGTCGGGCGAGCCGGTGCTCGGAGTCGTCTGGTTGTCGGAGACGTCCACGGGCCCTCCCAAAGCCGCGTTCGAAGGTGGTTCGATGATAGTCGACGCCTAGCGGATCGTGAGCGGGCGCTCCTGGGAGGCGGCGATGATCTCGAGGGTGCCCGCGCCGGCCGAGCCCGGGCGCGTGCGGCGGGCGCGGGTGAAGGTGGTGTTCGCGCTCACGGCGCCGAGCGCCTCCGCGAGCGAGCGCACCGCGAGCGACGGGCGGTTGTTCTCCTGGGAGAGGTGCATGGCCACGACCGTCTCGGTGGCGGGGGTGACGATGCGCCGCGCCGCCTCGGCCGCCTGGCGGTTGGAGAGATGGCCGAGCTCGCCGCCCACCCGCCGCTTGAGAGCCCACGGGTAGGGGCCTTCGGCGAGCATCGCTTCGTCGTGGTTGCTCTCGAGGGCGATGATGCGGCAGCCCCGGGCGGCCTCGAGCGCCTCTTCGGGGAAGACGCCCGTATCGGTGATGAGGGCGATCGAATCGTCCGCGGTGGCGAAGACGAGGCCCATGGGCTCGCGCGTGTCGTGGCTGGTGGCGAGCGTGCGGATGCCCATGCCCACCGCCTCGAAGGTCGCGCCGACGGCCACGCTCGAGACGTCCAGCTCGGCGAGCCGCCTCGAGCCGGCCGTGCCCGGACTCGCGAGGATGGGCCCCTCCCAGTGGCGCGACCACACGGCGAGGCCCTTCACGTGGTCGGTGTGCTCGTGGGTGATGAGGACGAGGGAGACCGCCTCGGCGTCGACGCCGAGCTCGGCGGCTCGCGCGATGAGGGTGCGGCGGGCGAGCCCGCAGTCCACGAGCACGCTTCCCGCCGGCCCCTCGACGATGGCGGCGTTGCCCTTGGAACCCGATGCGAGGATGTGGAGCGCGAGCCTCTCCTCCACGGCGCCTCCTCTCATGCGGGTCTCGGGCGTTTCTCCTGCGGGTAGTGTGTACCGTACACGGAGAGTGTGACAGCAATTCGCGAAGGGGGGGCGAGCCCATGACGAGCGTGTCTCGGCGCTACGGCCACCAGGGCGCGCCCTTCGAGCGGGCGAGCGGGGAGGGGAGCGCGGCGCATGGCGCGCCCGTCGTGCTCATGGTCTCGGGCGGCGCCGACAGCTCGGCGCTCCTGCTCCTGGCCGCCACCTCGAGCCTCAACATCGAGGACGGCCGCGGCGAGGCGAGGATCGGCCGGGAGCGCCTCCACGTGCTCCACGTGAACCACCGGGCGCGCCCGCTCGACGCCCAAGAGGACGAGGAGTTCGTGCGCGAGCTCGCCGGCCGCTTCGGCGTCCCCGTGACGGTGGTCTCGGTCGACGTGCCCGCGCTCACGCGCGCCTCGCACGGGCGGAGTTTCGAGGACGTGGCGCGCGACGTGCGCTACGAGGCCGCCGCGGATCTCGCCGACGAGCTCTCGGAGCGCTCCGGCACCCGCCCCGGCGACGCGCGCATCCTCACTGCCCACACGGCCGACGACAGGGTGGAGACCTTCTTCATGAACGCGCTCCGCGGCTCGGGGCCGGCGGGGCTCTCCTCCATCCCGAGGCGGCGCAACCGCATCGTGCGTCCGCTCCTCGATCGCACCCACGAGGAGCTCTGCGAGCTCCTGCGCATGCGCGGCATCATCTGGCGCGAGGATTCCACCAACGCAGACGAGCGCTTCCTCAGAAACTACGTGCGCCGGGAGATCGTGCCACCCGCCAAGGCGAGAAACCCGCGGCTCGTCGAGGCGCTCTCCTCCACCTGCGATCTTTTGGGCGACGAGGACGCCTATCTCACGGGCATCGCCGCGGAGGCGCTTCGCCGCCTCACGGTGGAGGAGGGGGATGGCTATCGCCTCCTCGACCTCCGCGCGCTCGCGCTCGAGGACGTGGCCGTGGCGCGGCGCGTGGTGCGCCGGGCCATCCTCTCCTGCGAGCCCTCGGCCAGGCTCGAGGCGCGCCACGTGAACAGCGCGCTCACCCTCGTGGCCGAGGGATCGGGCTCCATGACCGCTCCGCTCGGCGTCGACGTGGCGGCCGACCGCGGCGTGCTCGTCATCCGCGCGAGGCGGGCCCAGACTCGCCTCGCCTCGGGATGGCTCTCGGTGCCCGGCCGGCTCACGCTGGGAAGCCTCCTGCCGGAGGCCCTCGACTTCAGCGAGGTCGAGCTCGTGGAAGACGGCGATCGAGCGGATCGCGTGGGCGGCGGCCCCCGGCGCCTCACCCTCGGGGCGCGCTTCCGTCGCACCGCCGCCCTCGGGGATCTCGTGGCCACCGCGCGCACCTTCGGGCTCGAGCACGAGGGCGCGGCCGTGCTGCTCGACGCCGAGGCCTGCGGCCTCTCATCCCACGACGCGGCGTCGAGGCTCTGGGTCGGGCCTCCCGAGCCGGGCGAGGTGCTCTTCCCCCTCGGCATGAACGGCCGCTCGAAGCGCCTCTCCGACCTCCTCTCGGAGGTGGGTGTGCCCGCGCGCGAACGTCCGCTCGTGCCCGTCGTGAGGCGGGCCCCGAAGGGCGAGATCGTGTGGGTGGCGGGCATCCGCGCCGATGAACGGGCGAGAGTCACGTCCACCACGAAGACGCTGGTAGTATTAACGCTCGAATGATTCTCGCCGCGGGCTTGGACGCGGCTTCGCCGCGAAGGCCAGGGAGGACCGAGCATGGAGCCCAGCATCGACACGACCCCCTCTCACGAGGACATCGAGCGCGTCGTCCTCGGCGAATCCGAGATCGCCGACATCGTCAAGCGCATGGGCGCCGAGCTCACGGAGGACTACCGGGATTCGAACCCGCTCATCGTCGCCGTCCTGCGCGGCGCCGTCGTGTTCGTGGCCGATCTCATCCGCGCGGTGAACTGCCCCCTCGAGATCGACTTCATGGCCGTCTCCAGCTACGGCTCCGCGGCCAAGAGCTCTGGGGTCGTGCGGATCCTGAAGGACCTCAGCAACCCCATCGAGGGCCGCGACATCGTGATCGTCGAGGACATCCTCGATACGGGCATCACGCTCAACTACCTCATCAAGAACCTCGAGAGCCGCGGACCCCGCTCCATCGAGATCGCGACCTTCCTCGTGAAGGACGTGCCCGACCAGAGGAGCGCCGTGCGGCCGCGCTACGTGGGCGCCCACGTGCCCGACGCCTTCATCGTGGGCTACGGCCTCGATTACGACGAGCGGTATCGCAACCTTCCCTACCTCGGCATCTTGAAGCCCGAGGTCTACTCCTAGTTTCGAACCCGGGATTTCGCCATGGCAATCTCAGATCGCTTCACCAGCTTCGCCGGCCACTCCGGGCGCCCGCCGCGACCCGGCTCCGACGATTCGCAGAACGAGCACGGCTCCGGCCCCCTCGGCCCCTACGATCCGCAAAACGGCTCGCCGAGGAACTCCGGCCGCCTCACCATCATCTACGTGGTGGTGGCGCTGCTGTGCATCGGCTACATGTTCTGGTCGTTCCTCGGCCCCGTGACCTCGAGCCAGGGCAACGTGACGACCATCAACATCCCCGCGAACGAGTTCACCCTCGCCGTCGAGCAGGGGCTCGTGCAGTCGGTGACCTACCACACCGAAAGCGGCGCCCTCGAGGGCACGGTCTGGGTGAACGCCGACGCGAAGAAGAACGACGAGGAGCCGATCCGCTTCACGAGCACCTACGCCGGCGTCGATTCCCTCGACGCGCTCATGGCAGAGCATCCCTCCGTGACCTACGTCGTCGACACGGCGGACGCGTCCTTCGGCCAGAGCCTGCTCTTCTCGCTCATCCCCACGCTCCTGCTCGTGGCGGTGATGTTCTACTTCATGAGCCGCGTCCAGGGGCAGAACAACAACGCCATGCAGTTCGGCAAGACGAAGGCCCAGACCAACGAGGCAACGCGCCCGAAGGTGACCTTCGACGACGTCGCCGGCATCGACGAGGCCGTGGAGGAGCTCCGCGAGGTGCGAGACTTCCTCTCCGAGCCCGAGCGCTTCCGCCGCATGGGCGCGAAGATCCCACACGGCGTGCTCCTCGTGGGGCCCCCGGGCACCGGTAAGACGCTGCTGGCCAAGGCCGTTGCCGGCGAGGCGGGCGTGCCCTTCTTCTCCATCTCCGGCTCCGACTTCGTCGAGATGTTCGTCGGCGTCGGCGCGAGCCGCGTGCGCGACCTCTTCAAGCAGGCCAAGGCCACGGCGCCCGCCATCATCTTCATCGACGAGATCGACGCCGTCGGGCGCCAGAGGGGCGCCGGCCTCGGTGGCGGCCACGACGAACGCGAGCAGACGTTGAACCAGCTCCTCGTGGAGATGGACGGCTTCGAGGACAAGGAGACCGTCATCCTCATCGCCGCCACGAACCGCCCCGACGTGCTCGACCCGGCGCTCCTGCGCCCCGGGCGCTTCGATCGCCAGGTGACGGTTGATCGCCCCGACGTGGCCGGCCGCGAGAAGATCCTCAGGGTCCACGGCGCCGACAAGCCCCTCGCGCCCGAGATCTCCTACGCCGAGCTCGCCAAGCTCACGCCGGGATTCACCGGCGCCGACCTCATGAACCTCATGAACGAGGCCGCCATCCTCGCCGCGCGGCGCAATCTCGCCACCATCGGCCAGGAGGAGATCGAGGAGGCCATGGAGCGCGTCGTGGCCGGCCCCGAGCGCAAGAGCCGCGTCATCGGCCCCCGCGAGCGCACGACGATCGCCTTCCACGAGAGCGGCCACGCCCTCGTGGGCCACGTGCTCGAAAACGCCGACCCGGTGCACAAGATCTCGATCATCGCCCGAGGTCAGGCCCTCGGCTACACGCTCTCCCTCCCCGAGGAGGATCGCTTCCTCGAGAGTCGGAGCGCCATGCTCGACAACATCGCCGTCCTGCTCGGCGGGCGCACGGCCGAGGAGCTCTTCTGCGACGACATCACCACCGGCGCCTCGAACGACCTCGAGCGGGCGACGAAGCTCGCGCGCAACATGGTCACGCGCCTCGGCATGAGCGAGGAGCTGGGCACGCAGGTCTTCGGCGAGGCCCAGCACGAGGTCTTCCTCGGCCGCGACTACGCCCAGCACCAGGACTATTCGCCCGAGACCGCGGCGCGCATCGACGCCGAGGTGAGCCGGATCATGCAGCGGGCACACGAGCGAGCCCGCACGATCCTCCTCGAGCACGCCGACCAGATGAGGCTCATGGCCTCGGTGCTCCTCGAGCGCGAGACCGTGGAGGGCGAGGCCGTGCAGGCGCTCCTCGACGATCGCTGGAGCGAGTACCTCGCCGAGCATCCCGAGGAGGCCGCGAACCAGGCGGCCGCCGAGGCGAGCGCGAACGAGCCGCCGGCGGGTGACGCCTTCGCCGACGGCGGGCTCGATGAGGCGGGCGAGGAGGAAGCCGGCGTGAGCGCCGCCTCCACGGACGCCCCCTCGGCAGATCCCGCCGTGCGGGCGGCGGACGAGGCGCTCGAGCGCGAGACCGAGGCCGCCGAGGAGAGCTCCGACGACGCGGGCTCCGACGATGTGAACGATCGCTGAACCCTAAGGAAGCACCATGATCAACCGCGAAATGTTCGGCTACGGCTCCGAGAAGTCCTCGATCCGCGAGATCGCGGCCTACGCCGCCGGCCGCAAGGCCGCCATCGGCGCCGACAAAGTCTACGACTTCTCGCTCGGCAACCCCTCGACGCCCGCGCCCGATGAGGTGCGCGCCTCCATCGAGCGGGCCCTCACGCTGCCCTCGATCCAGCTCCACGGCTACACGCCCGCCGTGGGCCTGCCCGAGGCGCGCCAGGCCGTGGCCACCTCGCTCAATCGCCGCTACGGCACGGATTACGCAGCCGACGACCTCTTCCTCACGGCCGGCGCCGCCCCGGCCCTCGCGGCGACCTTCCGCGCGCTCGTGGAGCCCGGGGAGGGCGCCGAGATCATCGTGATCGCGCCCTACTTCCCCGAGTACAAGCTCTGGATCGAGTGCGCCGGCGCCCGCTGCGTGGAGGTGCTCGCCGATCAGGAGACCTTCGACATCGACGTCGACGCCGTGGCCGCCGCCCTCACGGCCCACACGTGCGCCATCGTCGTGGATTCGCCGAACAACCCCACGGGCGCGATCTATCCCGCCGAGACGCTGCGGACCCTCGGCGAGGCGCTCGACGCGGCCGAGCGGCGCTTCGGCACGAAGATCACCCTCGTCTCCGACGAGCCGTATCGCGAGATCACCTACGGCACCGAGGTGCCGTGGATCCCGAGCATCCACGATCGCACCGTCGTCACCTACTCCTACTCCAAGGCGCTCTCGCTTCCGGGCGAGCGCATCGGCTGGGTGCTCGTGCCGCCGACCCATCCCGAGCACGACGAGCTCTACGCCGCCATCGCCGGCGCATCGCGCACGCTCGGCCACGTCTGCGCCCCGTCGCTCTTCCAGCGCGTGCTCATCGACTGCGTCGACGTGCCGCCGAATGTCGCGGCCTACGCCGAGAACCGCGAGGCCCTCACGAGCGGGCTCGGAAAGCTCGGCTACGACTACGTGGAGCCGCAAGGCGCCTTCTACCTCTGGGTGCGCGCCCTCGAGCCCGACGCCGACGCCTTCTTCCAGCGGGCCAAGGCGCTCGAGCTCCTGCCCGTGCCCTCCGACAGCTTCGGCTGCCCCGGCTGGGTGCGCGTGGGCTACTGCGTGAGCCATGCGACGATCGTCGATTCAATGTCTGCTTGGGAGAAACTCGCGGCTCACTATGCTTAGCAACCTCTGCGACACGCACGTCCACACGCTCTTCTCGCGCCACGCGTATTCGACGGTGGAGGAGGACGTGCGCGCGGCCGCCGAGCGCGGCCTCGAGCTCCTCGGCATCGCCGACCACTTCTCGACGATGATCGCGCCCAAGCCGCTCCACCCCATCGACTACCAGCACTTCATGAACCTCCGGATGGTTCCGAGGGAGTGGATGGGAGTGCGCGTGCTGCGCGGCGCCGAGGTTGACATCGTCGACCTCGCGGGCGGGCTCTTCGGAGCCGATCTCCACTTCCGCACCTTCGAGGAAGCCGATGTCTGGCGCTCCGAGCAGAGCCTCGCCGAGCAGGCCTTCCGCTATTGCGACTACGCCATCGCCTCGGTGCACGGGCGCGACTTCACGAAAGACGCCACGCCGGCCGAGATCACGGCCATGTACGTCGCCGCCCTCGAGCATCCGAAGGTCCTCATGCTCGGCCACATCGGCCGCACGGGGCTCCCCTACGAGCTGGCGCCGATCGTCGCCGCGGCCGCCGAGCTGGGAAAGGTCCTCGAGATCAACGAGCACAGCTACTGGTGGGGGAGGCCGAAGGTGAACGAGCGCTGTCGCGCGCTCGCCGTGGCCTGCGCCGAGGCCGGGGTCGGCGTCGCCGTGAACACCGACGCCCACATCTCCTACGACGTCGGGCGCTTCGACAATGCGCTCGCCATGCTCGAGGAGATCCACTTTCCCGAGGAATTGCTCGTCACCCGCTCGGCGGATGTCTTCACCGCCGCCGTCGAAGGCGCCATCGGGCCGCTCGGCCGTTAGCCGAGGCGGCGGACGTCGCCTCAGATGTCGAGTTCGAGCAGGATCGGGCAGTGGTCCGATCCGAAGATGTCGGTGAGGCAGGAGGCCTCGGCGATCGCGGGCTCGAGCTCCTCCGAGACGAGGAAGTAGTCGATGCGCCAGCCGGCGTTGGTGCGCCGTGCCTGGCGTTGGTAGCTCCACCAGCTGTAGACGTCGGTCGCGTCGGGGTGGAGGTGGCGGAACGTGTCGATGAAGCCCTCGGCGAGCAGGTCGGAGAAGTCGTCGCGCTCCACCTCCGAATAGCCCGCGTGGCCGTCGTTGGCCTCGGGGTGCTTGAGGTCGATGGGCTCGTGGGCCACGTTGAAGTCGCCGCAGACGATGACGGGCTTGTCCTCGGCGAGCTCCGTGAGGAAATCGGTGAAGTTGGCGTCGAACTCCTCGCGCACGTCGATGCGGGCGAGGCCGTTTTGGCTGTTCGGCACGTAGACGCAGACGAACCAGTAGTCCTCGAACTCGCAGGCGCATACGCGTCCCTCGCTGTCGGCGGCGGCGTCGCCGATGGAGGTGATCACGGAGATCGGCTCCTCCTTCGAGAAGACGGCCGTGCCGGAATAGCCCTTGCGCTCGGCGTAGCTCCAACGCTGGTGGTAGCCGGCGAGCTCGAGCTCCACCTGGCAGTCCTGGCACTTGGTCTCCTGGACGGCGAAGACGTCGGCGTCGAGCTCGTCGAAGATGGCGCTGAAGTCCTTCTTCAGGATGGCGCGGATGCCGTTCACGTTCCACGAGATGAAGCGTCGCATGTCACACTCCCAGGAAATCGCGCACCCGTGCGGCCTCACGCTCGCCCTGGGCGCTGCCCGCCTTCCAGGCCTCGTCGAGCTTCGCGTAGTCGAGGGTGATGTTGGAGAGCGGCATCTCGTCGGGTGTGATCACGAGGGCCCGACCCTCGGCCTCGAGCTCGAAGAGCCGCTTGCGCGTCTCGTTGTAGACGGCCGGCCTGTCGAGGAGCGCCTTGGCCACGAGCGGGTAATCGTGGGCCCAGCGGAAGTAGAACCGCGAGACCCACGGCTTCACCGGAGCCTTGGCGTATTCGCGCACCTGCGAGAGCACGACGACGAAGCGTTCGTAGCCGAGCTCCTCGGCGATGACGTGGGGAAGCCCCGCGCCGCGGCCGAGCCCGCCGTCGTACATCTCGTGGCCGTCGATCTCCACGGGCTTCATCAGCAGGGGCATCGTCGACGACGCGCGCACGTGGCGCGCCATGGAGAGGGCATCGCCCAGCTCGCCCTTCTGCCAGATGGCGGTGCGGCCGGTGTCGGCCTCGAGGGCCTGCGTCGCCCAGTTGGCGGGGCTCGCCTCGAAGCGCTCGAAATCGAAGGGGTAGGAGCCATCCTCGATGCAACCCTCGTAGAGGTAGTCGGCATCGAAGTAGCCCTTGCCCGTCGCCAGGCCCACCCAACCGGCGTAGTGGCTCGGCTCGTCCACCACGCCGTCCACGAACATGGCGCGGGTGCGCCAGGGCATCTCCGCCACGAAGTTGGCGGAGACCGAGGCTCCCGCCGAGATGCCGCAGACGAGCGGGAAGGTGAGGCCCGCCTGCTGGAGCGAACACACCAACGCTCCGGTGTAGGCAATGCGCATGCCGCCGCCCTCGATGCACAGGGCGACACCGCCGGCGGGCTCGGGTCTCTCCACGGGGGCTCCTTTGAGGCAAGATGGACGCGCCTATCCTAGCGAAAGCGAGCGAGGTGGAGATGGCGACCATCACCGATGCGAAGGCGGGTGCTGAGGCGCTCGAACGGCAGATCGAGCGGTCTCGCTCGATGGTCTTTCTCGGCGGAGCCGGCGTTTCCACGGCGAGCGGCATCCCCGACTTCCGCTCCGCCGACGGCCTCTACCACCAGCACTTCGCCTATCCGCCCGAGGAGATGCTCTCCCACGGCTTCTACGTGAGCCATCCCGAGGAGTTCTTCCGGTTCTTCCGGGAGCGCATGGTCGCGCTCGACGCCAAGCCCAATCGCGCGCACGAGAAGCTCGCCGAGCTCGAGGCCACGGGCCCGCTCGAGGCCGTGCTCACCCAAAACATCGACGGGCTCCACCAGATGGCCGGCTCGAAGCGCGTGCTCGAACTCCACGGCTCGGTGCACCGCAACATCTGCCAAAGCTGCGGGGCGGTCTACCCCGTGGAATGGGTGATGGAGAAGGAGGGCGTGCCGCACTGCGATCTCTGCGGGGGCGCCGTGAAGCCCGACGTCGTGCTCTATGGGGAATCGCTCGACCAGCGCGTGCTCCAGGAGGCCGTGAACCTCATCAGCCGCGCGGATCTCCTCGTCATCGGCGGCACGTCGCTCGTGGTCTGGCCGGTGGCCGGCCTCGTGCAGTACTTCAACGGCGATGCGCTCACCATCGTGAACCTCCAGCCGACGCCGCAGGATTCCTACGCGGATCTCGTGATCAACGCGGATATCGCCGAAGTCTTCGACTTCTAGTCGATGCTGCGAGGCACTGCACCTCATCTAGCCACGATCTCGGCCACTCACGTAGCGCCAGTACGCCACGCGGCCGAGACCCCGTCTATTTGAGGCACCCCAGCGCCTCTCGCTGTCGTTTCGACTACCAGTCGTCTTCACGCCATTCTCACCGCACACCGCGCAAGATCGACCGCTCTCCGCGAGGTTGAAGTTTCAACCAGACGATAATTGGCGTTTGCCATCGGCGAGGGCTACCATGCACGTTTGTTTAGCAATGTGGAGGTTCGGTGCATCGTGGGGTATAAGGGGCACGGGCACGAACGCTTGGCGCGCAAAAGCCGTCGCTCGCGGTGGCCGAACGCGGCATAGCAGGAGAACCGGAGGGAAGCACCTATGCAGTCAAAACTCGCCCACGCCGCAGAGCGCAAAGCTTGGGGTTTCGCCATCGATCGCGTGATCTCCGCCGCATCCGGCCCCCAGCGTGAGAAGAACCTCGAGAAGCTCATCGACATGGCGGGCAACCTCCTGAAAGACACCGCCCCCGGTGCCACCCGCGGCCTGCGCGCCGGCCTCTACCCCGGCTCGAAGTGGGAGACCTTCCTCTTCTCCCTCATGGACGAGGTCGACCACAACATCATCAAGACGATGATCCTGAACGGCGCCTATGAGTCCGCCTTCCGCGGGCTGCGCACCTGCACCGAGAACGCCGAGAAGTACCAGTGCAACGTGCCCTGGATCATCCTGTTCGACCCGACGAGCGCCTGCAACAAGCACTGCGTGGGATGCTGGGCCGCCGAGTACGGCAACCGCATGAACCTCTCCTTCGAGGAGATGGACAAGCTCGTCTCCGACGCCAAGGCCCTCGGCACCCACCTCTTCATGCTCACCGGCGGCGAGCCGCTCGTGCGCAAGAAGGACATCATCAAGCTCGCCGAGAAGCACCAGGA
>CANQFP010000028.1 GCA_947599965.1 uncultured Atopobiaceae bacterium
CGTGCGCAATCACTCCGCGTTTTCTTCGCATGGTACGAGAAGCCGTGCATGCAACGCATACCAGCATGAATGCATGTCAGCGCTACGTGTCGGACTTCGGCTGGGCGCTCTCGCTTGCAACCATCATCACGTATTTCTCTCGATTGGAATGCGCGGGATCGTCCCGCTGGCCCATCACGAGGATCTTCTTGGCACTCGTGGTGGTGTCGGGCGTGCTCGCCATCTGGGCGCTCTTCTCCCCAGACCACTGGTCCGGCCTCTGGGGCTACCTCGAACCTTTCTTCGGAGGCTGAGGCGTTGCGGGCTTTGCGTCATGAGTGTTCCACCATCGAGAGCCTTGGGCTTTGTGACAGCTGCCCCCAAATGTCCCGAAACCCCAAATCGGCGAGCTCGCACACGAAGACAGGCCACCGGGTGCGCCCGGTGGCCTGCGTCATGTCGTGGTGGGCGATGCTGGATTCGAACCAGCGACCCCATCCGTGTGAAGGATGTGCTCTACCCCTGAGCCAATCGCCCTTGAAAGCCCAGTCATGGTAGCAGATGGCGGCGGCGCGGGCGCGGACGACGCCGTCCGAGCGCACATCACCTCTATACTTGGCTGCGCGACGTGGACGCGTGACGGAGGGGGGGAGCCATGACGCGCGGCGATCCGATGGAAGAGCTCGGGCTGAGGCTCGCCCATGTGGGCATCAACGCGGCCGATCTCGAGGAGGCCGAGGGCATCGCCGAGCGGTTCGCGCTTCTCGGGCTGCCGACGTCGAGGACGCCGGTCTCGCTTCTCTCGGGAACGTACGTCGAGACCATGGCGGGCCGCGGGCGCGGCGCGAACGGTCACATCGCCTTCCACGTCGACAGCATCCCCGTCGCCGAAGCGTGGTTCGCAGAACGCGGCATCGAGATCGACGAGGCCTCGAGGCGCCTTCGCCCCGATGGCACGACCCACCTCGTCTACTTCAAGGAGCCGATCGGCGGGTTCGCCATCCATCTCACCGAGGACGATTAGGGCGAACGCGTGATCCTCACCGTCGACAAGGTTGCGAAGTCATTCGGGCCCCAAGTCCTCTACACCGGTGCGAGCTTCCAGGTGAACGCCGGCGAATCCTGGGCGCTCGTGGGGCCGAACGGTGCCGGCAAGACGACGCTTCTGCGCATCATCCTCGGCTTCGAGAGCCCCGACGAGGGCACGATCACGCTCGCGAGGAACACCACCATCGGCTACCTCGAACAGGAGGCGGAGCTTTCGGAGAGCATGAGCGCCCTCGAGGAGGTCATCGCCTCGGCCGCGGAGGTGCGCAGGCTCCAAGAGCGCCTCTTCGAGCTCGAGGCCGCCATGGCGACGGCCGAGGGTGCCGAGCTCGAGGCCGCCATGGCCGCCTACGGGCCGGCTCGCGATCGCTTCGAGATGCTCGGCGGCTACGAGCTGGAGAGCCGTGCGCGGGCGATCCTCGCCGGCCTCGGCTTTCCCGTGGCGGATTTCGACAAGCGCGCCCGGGACTTCTCCGGCGGTTGGCAGATGCGGATCGCCCTCGCGAAGCTCCTGCTCTCGCACCCCGACGTGCTGCTCCTCGACGAGCCCACGAACCACCTCGACCTCGAGAGCGTCCAATGGTTCGAGGGCTATCTCTCGGCCTACGAGGGCGCGGTGCTCCTCGTCTCCCACGATCGCTCGTTCATGGACGCCTGCGTGGACCACGTGGCGGCCCTCGAGAATCGCCGGCTCCAGACCTACGCCGGCAACTACTCCGCCTATCTCGCCCAGCGTGAATCCAACCTCGAGCAGCTGCGCGCCAAGCGAGCCGCCCAGGAGCGCGACATTGCCCACATGCAGGTCTTCGTCGATCGCTTCCGCTACAAGCCCACCAAGGCCAAGCAGGTGCAGGAGCGCGTGCGTCGCATCGAGAAGATCAAAGAGGAGCTCGTGGTGCTCCCCGAGCGCACCGCCCACCCGCATTTCGACTTCCCGAAGCCGCCGCGGACGGGCGACATGGTCTGCGACCTCGATTCGGTGCGGGCCGCCTACGGCGAGCATGTGGTCTACGACGACATCTCGCTCACGCTCTATCGCGGCGATCGCGTGGCGCTCGTGGGGCCGAACGGTGCCGGCAAGTCCACGCTCTTGAAGCTCGCGGCGAGGCGCCTCGCGCCCGCCGCGGGAACCGTCACGTGGGGGAAGTCGGTGAATGGCTCCTACTACGCCCAGCACCAGCTGGAGGAGCTCACGCGCACCAACACCGTGCTCTCGGAGCTCGACGCCGTGGCGCCGGGCTGGAGCACGCCGGAGGAGCGTCGGTTGCTCGGAGCCTTCCTCTTCTCGGGGGACGACGTGGAGAAGAGCGTCTCCGTGCTCTCGGGAGGGGAGCGGGCGCGCCTCGCGCTCGCGAAGATGCTCGTCGAGGCCCACCCGCTCCTCCTCCTCGACGAGCCCACGAACCACCTCGACATCGATTCCGTCGACGTGCTCGAGCAGGCCCTCACGAGCTTCCCGGGCACGATCCTGCTCATCTCCCACGACGAGCATCTCGTGCGCGCCATGGCGAACAAGATCGTCGACGTGCGCGACGGGCAGATCCGCGTCTACGAGGGCGACTACGACTACTACCTCTGGAAACGCGCGCAGCTGCTCGGCGCCGAGGAGGCGGGGGAGGCCGAGGAGGCGAAGGCGCCCTCGAAGAAGACCGCCCGGGGCGAGGGCTCCTCCGCGAGCGCCCCGCGGCGCACGCACAGCGTGGAGGCCGCATCCGCCGAGGAGGAGCGGGAACGCAAACGCGCCGCCCATCGTGAGCGGCAGGATAAGAAGAAGCGCATCGCCCGGGCGAGGAGGCGCCTCGCCGAGGTGGAGCACATCCTGCTTCCCGCCCACGAGCGCGAACGGGAACTCACCGAGCTTCTCGCCGATCCCGAGCTCTACCGGGATACGGAGCGCTTCCAGAAGACCCTCGCCGATTACGAGGCCCTGAAGGCCGAGCTCCCGGCGTTGGAAGAGGAGTGGCTCGAGCTGAGCGAGCTCGTGGAGGGCGAGGACGCGTGAGGGTCCTTGCAAAAGGCGCGTCCGTGCTCCTTCGGATTCTCGCGTGGGCCTGCCGCATCCTCGCGATCCTCTTCGCCTTCGCGTGCATCGCCCTCTGCTTCGGCCCCATCGGCGCGCTCACGCCCATCGCGGATCTCACCTTCGCGCTCCAGAGCCTCATCCCGAAGGCGCTGGCGGGGATCTTCGTCTGGATATCGCCTCTCGGAGGCAGCTTCCGGGGCGACTTCGCCATCGCCTCGGTCGCGCTGTTCTTGCTCGACTGGGCGCTCGTCCGCGCGTCCACGGCCCTGAGGTAGCCCATGGGCACGGCGCTCGACATCCCCACGCTCATCTACGAGGGCCTCACCATCCTCGCGGTGCTCGTCTCCATCGTGCTCCACGAGTGCGCCCACGGCTACGTGGCGTATCTCTGCGGTGACAACACGGCCAAGGACGCGGGGCGGCTCACGCTGAACCCCGTGGCGCACCTCGACCTGTTCGGTTCCATCATCATGCCCGCGGCGCTCGCCCTCCTGGGCGGCCCGATCTTCGCCTACGCGAAGCCGGTGCCCTACAACCCCTACAACCTGCGCAATCGCAAACGAGACGAGCTTCTCGTGGCTCTTGCGGGCCCGGGGTCGAACCTCGTCCAGGCCGTTTTCGGCGCCCTCGTCTTCCGGGCGATCTTCTTCCTCGCGCCCGAGGTCTTCTACGCGGAACCGGGCGTCTACCTCGGCGATTTCCTCACCGCGTACGTCTACGTGAACCTCATGCTCATGTTCTTCAACCTCATCCCGCTGCCGCCGCTCGACGGGTCGTCCATCTTCGGGTGGTTTCTCTCGGGGGAGGCCCTGCGCAAGTACTACGCGATCCAGCGCTATTCGATGCCGATCCTCATCGGCATGCTCTTCCTGTTGCCGATGGTGCTGCCCTTCGATCCGCTGCAGATCTACATCGACGCCACGGCCTGGCCGCTCTACAACTGGCTTTGCTTCGGGTGGTGACGTTCGAGCACGAAGCGAGGGCTCCTCGCGGGTGAGGCGCTACTGCAGCGCATCCAGCGCCTCGTTGTAGACGGCACGCGAGAAGATGACGCCCGCGAGGCTCACGAGGGCGCCCATGATCGCGAAGACGAGATTCGCCGTGTCGACGCCCCCGTCGATGAACCAGAAGTAGGCCGATGCCGCCACGAAGCAGAGGCAGGCCACGAAATAGGCGATCATCGAGACCTTGCCCTTGGAAGGGACGTTGCCCGCCTGGACGCCCGCCCAGCCGCTCCAGAATCCGAGCACGCAGAGCGCGGCCTTGATGAAGACCGCGACGAGCGGCATGGCGCCGACGGTGCCCGTGCGCATGTCGATGAAATTCTCGGGAACGGCACCGTTGGTGCCGCCGGCCGTGGTGCCCACGAGGCCGATCGCGGCGATGATGCAGAAAACGCCGAAGAGGAGCCCGATCAGAAGGCTCGCGATGGCGACGACTTTGAGGTTCTTGCGCATCTGGGACATGGGACATCCGCTCACTTGGGTATGGGACAATCGAAAGCCATTGTAGGGCCACGTCGAAGAGAGGTACGCCATGAGGGAAGTGGGCACGGTCACGCTCGACGAGCTTCGCACCATCGCCGATGAGAACGGGAAGAACTACGTGAAGGCCGTCGTCGATGTGGAGCGCGGCGCGGTGGTCGTCGGCATGAAGTTCCACGACCAGGCCATCCCGCTCCTCGAGGAGGGCGGCTCGAAGCGCCCGAACCTCTGGGGCGTGCGGCTGCACCCCGAGGCCTTCGGCGACGCGAACTTCGTCGAGTTCGATTCGATGATCAACATCAAGCCGGAGCTCGACAATCCCTCCACCGATGTGGAGAGCCCCGAGCTCAGGCAGCGCATCATCGAGACGGTCGAGGCGGTCGTGACGGATTCGGAGGCGTGAATCGCGACGGTTGCTCAACCGAGCGGCTCTGCTATCATGACGGGGCACCGCTGATTGGGGATATAGCTCAGCTGGGAGAGCGCATGACTGGCAGTCATGAGGTCAGGGGTTCGAGCCCCCTTATCTCCACCAATGAAATCAAGGGCCTCGCATTGCGAGGCCCTTTTCATTGGTGGAGATAAGGGGGCTCGAATTCGGGATCGAGGCGGACGCAAATTCGGACTTCCGTGCACCTTGGGCTCAGAAACGTTGCACGGGGTGTCACGGTGAACGCCAATCGTGTCCTTCGCGTCGTTGGCTTGATGTCTACGATGGGTTCGCAGGTATCTCGGTGAGGGGAGGGCCATGGCCTGGCGCGTGAGGACGGAGGTCTTCGAGGGTCCCTTCGACCTTTTGCTCTCCCTCGTGTCAAGGCAGAAGGTCGATGTGGGTGCCATCTCCATCGCCGAACTCGCCGACCAGTACCTCGCCGAAGTGGACGCGCTCGGCACCCTCGATCTCGAGGTGGCGAGCGATTTCATGGATGTGGCGGCGTCGCTTCTCGCCATCAAGGCGGCCTCGCTCCTACCCGCCGGATTCAACGGGCGCAGGTCCTCCCTCGAGCTCTCGGAAGAAGAGCTCGATGAGGCCATCGACGCCGAGACCACCCGCGACGTGCTCATCGCGAGGCTGCTCGCCTATCGGCAGTACCGCGCGGCGGCAGCGGCCCTCGAGGCCAGGGGTGAGACCGAGGCGCGCATGCATCCGCGGGTGGCGGGCCCCGACGCGGAGTTCCTCTCGCTCATGCCGGATTTCCTCCGCGAGACGACGCTCGCCGGTCTCGCCGTCATCGCCGCCGATCTCGTGGGCCATCGCCAGGCGTTTCTCCTCGAGGCCGACCACGTGGCGCCACCGCGTCTGCCGGTGGCCGTGACCACGGCCGCGGTCGATCGCTTCACGCAGACGCATCCGGAGACCACCTTCACCGAGCTCTTGGATGGCAAGGAAGAACCCGAGGACGTCGTCGTCACGCTTCTCGCCGTGCTCGAGCTCTACAAACTCGGGTCCGTGGACGTGCACCAACGGCGCGCCTTCGGCGAGATCGACGTGCGGCGGCTCGAGGGCGCACGCCCCTACGAGGCCGATTCGCATCTTTGGGAAGAGGGGATCTAGCCATGGACGATCTCGATCGCCTCGCCGCGGGCTCCGTCAAGGGTGCCCTCGAGGCCATGCTGCTCGCCTCGACCGATCCCACTCCGGCGACCGACTTCGCGCGAGTGCTCGACATCTCGCCGGGCGAGGTGGTGGAGGAGCTCTCGGACCTCTCGGCCGAATACGCGGACAAGGGGCGCGGTCTGGCGCTTCGCGAGGTGGCGGGCGGCTGGCGCCTCTTCACACCCCCGGCCTACCACGACGCCGTGGAGAAGCTCGTGCTCTCCTGGGACACGCGCAAGCTCACCCAAGCCGCACTCGAGACCCTCGCCGTGATCGCCTACCTGCAGCCGCTCACCCGAGACGGGGTGCGCGCCATCCGCGGCGTGAACTCCGACGGCACCATCGCCTCGCTCGTGGACAAGGGCCTCGTGCGCGAGGTCGGGCGCGAGGCGTCCCCCGGCCAGCCGATCCTCTACGGCACGACCCGTCGCTTCCTCGAGCGCTTCGGGTTGAGGAGCCCCAAGGATCTGCCGCCCCTCGAGGACTTCGCCCCCGACGAGGCCACGCGCCGCTTCATCGTCGAGCGACTCTGCGGCGTCTCCATCTCCGGTGTCGGGGAGGAGCCGGATCTCATCGACGAGGAGGCGCGCGAGGTGGAGCTCGCCGAGGAGGCCGATGCCCTGCTCGAGCTCGCCGAGGAGGATGACGGTGGACGCTGAGAGGGAGGACGGCGCCTCGGCAGGGGAGCGTGAGCGCGCGGTTCCCATGCGGCTCCAGCGCTTCCTCGCCAGGGCGGGCGTGGCGTCGCGTCGCGGTGCCGAGAATCTCATGAGCGCGGGGCGCGTGCGCGTGAACGGCGAGGTGGTGAGCGAGCTCGGAAGCAAGGTGGATCCGGCGCGCGATCGCGTGAGCGTCGACGGACGCGAGGTCACGTGGGGCGAGCGGCCCGTCTACCTCATGCTCTACAAGCCCGCGGGCTATCTCTCCACCATGCGCGATCCGCGCGGACGCCCCACGGTGGCCGATCTCGTGCCCACCTCCGAGCACCCCGGGCTCTTCTGCGTCGGACGCCTCGACAAGGACACGACGGGGCTTTTGCTCTTCACCACGGACGGGCTCGTGGCCCAACGGCTTCTGCACCCCTCCTACGAGAAGGCCAAGCGCTACGTGGCCCTCATCGACCGGCCGCTCTCCGGGGAGGGGCGCGAGGCGCTCGAGCACGGCGTGGTGCTCGATGACGGGCCCTGCGCGCCCGCGGAGGTGCGCGAGCTCGCCGAGCCCGACGAGACGCTCGACACCGCCTTCCCGAACGGCGTCGGCGAGGACGGGGCCGCCGTCGAGCTCATCATCCACGAGGGTCGCAAGCACCAGGTGAAGCGCATGTTCGAGGCCGTGGGCCGTCGGGTCCTGGCGCTCCATCGCTCATCGTTCGGCCCCCTCACGCTCTCGGGTCTCGCCCCGGGAACGTGGCGCGAGCTCACGGCGGAGGAGGTGCGAGCCCTCGAGGCCCTCTAGAATGGAGCGCGTTCGGGCACCGGAGGGGAGGAGCTCCCATGATCGTCGCCATCGACGGGCCGGCTGGCTCGGGGAAGTCGAGCGTGGCCAGGGCGCTGGCCGCTCGTGAGGGCTTCGCCTTCCTCGACACCGGGGCCATGTATCGCGCGATGACGCTCGCCTGCCTCGAGGCGGGAACCGACGTTGCCGATGGGCGTGCCGTGGAGCGGGTGGCCGCCGAGCACGTGGTCGGCTTCGCCATGGACGCGGACGGCGCGCTCGCGGCCACGCTCGACGGGCGGCTCGTGGGAGCCGAGATCCGCACGCCCGAGGTCGACGCCTCGGTTTCGCAGGTGGCCGCGGTGCCGGCCGTGCGCGAGATCCTCGGAGAGCAGCAGCGCGTCTTCGCCGAGGGGCGTGACGTGGTGGCCGAGGGCAGGGACATCGGCACCGTCGTCTTCCCGAAGGCCGAGGTGAAGGTCTACCTCGACGCCGATCCCGCCGTACGCGCCAGGCGCAGGGCCGTGCAGGCGGCCGGGGGAAACACCGCCGTGGATGGGAACGCCGAGGTCGATGCCGCGCGCGAGGCCGAGGCGCTCTCGGCCATCGAGGCTCGCGACGTCCTCGACAGCACCCGCGAGCTGGCACCGCTCGCCAAGGCCGACGACGCCGTCCTCGTCGACACCACGAACCTCTCCTTCGACGAGACCGTGGAGACGCTCGCGGCCCTCGTGGAGGGCGCACGGCTCGCCGAGGTGGAGGGCGTGACCCGGCGAGCCGAGGCCCGCACTCGGCGCTCGGGGGGCGAGACGGCGGCCACGCCGGCCAAGCCGGGCGGCGCCTCGAAGGGTCGCTCGGGTAGGACGGCCTACGATGCCAAGCTCGAGCCCATGCGCATCTTCCACAACGACTTCGACGACTACTACGACCACGCCATGGCCGATTACCCGTGGCCCTCGCGCGTCCTCTACGATCTCATCGGCTGGGGCGTCTTCCTCGTGACCAAGGCGCTTTGGCCGTGGACCTTCGAGCACGACGAGGAGTTCTTCGATTGGCTGAAGGCCCAAGATCGCGGCACCGTCGTGATCATGAACCACGTCTCCATGATCGAGCCCGTGGTCACGGTCACGCACTTCTGGCGCCATGGTCTCAGGTTGCGCGCCATCTACAAGGAGGAGTTCAACCGCTTCACCTTCATGCACTGGGTGTTCACGCGGATCGGCTGCATCCCCGTCGAGCGCGGCACGGCCGATCTGAAGGCGCTCAGGCGCGCCCAACACGCCCTCGAGCGCGGCGAGAACATCCTCATCTATCCCGAGGGCACGCGCGTGAAGCACGAGGGCGAGGAGGTGGAGAGCGCGGGCGGCTTCGCGCTCATCGCGCGCATGGCCAAGACCGCCGTCACGCCGATGGCGGTGGTGGGCGCTCGCAAGGGAGAGCACCCCACGCCGCTCAAGCGCAGGCACGTGTTCCTCACGGTGGGAAACCCCATCACCTTCGGCATGCTCGGCGTGAAGGGGCGCAAGGCCCAGCTCGAGGCCATGGAGGTGAAGGCCATGGAGAAGGTCTTCGAGCTCCGCGACAGGTTGCGGGCAGAGCATCCGGGTGAGGACTAGTGCCGCTCCTCGTCGCGGAGAAGGCCGGCGCCTGCTTCGGCGTCGAGCGCGCGCTCGCCATCGTGGAGCGCACGTTGGCCGAGGCCGAGGGCCCCGTGGCGACGCTCGGCCCCCTCATCCACAACCCCGAGGTCGTGGCTTCGCTTTCGGCTCGGGGCGTGCGCGTCGCCGAGGAGCTGCCCGAAGCGAGGGGGACGACCGTCGTCGTGCGCTCCCACGGCGTGGCGCCGCAGGTCCTCGACGAGGCCCTCGAGCGAGGACTCGTCGTCGTGGACGCCACGTGCCCCTACGTGAAGAAGGCCCAGGAGGCGGCTCGCGAGCACGCCCGGGCCAATCGGCGGGTCGTGGTCGTCGGCGAGGCGGGGCATCCCGAGGTGGAGGGCATCGTCGCGCACGCACCGGGCGCCCGCACCGTCTCGTCGCCCGAGGCCTGCTCCGAGCTCGAAGGAGGCGGTCCCATCGGCCTCGTGGCCCAAACGACCCAATCGCCCGAGCGCTTCGCCGCCGTGGCTCGTGCGCTCGGCGAGCGCGGACACGAGGTGGTCGTGAGCGACACCATCTGCGCCGCGACCCGCCAGCGTCAGGAGGCCGCGGTGCGTCTGGCGCGCACGTCCGATCTCATGATCGTCATCGGCGGCAGGAACTCGGCCAACACGAACCGACTTGCGGAGCTCTGCGCCGAGGTGTGCGAGACCCGTCACGTGGAAGGTCCGGCGGAGCTGGATCCGTCGTGGTTCTCACGGGGTATGAGCATAGGGGTGAGTGCGGGCGCCTCGACCCCGAAGGATCAGATCGAGGCGGTCTGCACCGCGATCCGCGCGCTGCTCGGCGAAGGAGGGGAGGATCCATGCCAAAGCCCATCGTGAGCGTCGTCGGACGCCCGAACGTCGGCAAGTCGACCCTCGTGAACCGGCTCGCCGAGCGCAGGGCGGCCATCGTGGACGCCGAGCGCGGCGTCACGCGCGATCGCTCCTATCACGAGGCCGATTGGAACGGCCGCGAGTTCATCCTCGTCGACACGGGCGGGATCGAGCCCGCGAACGCCGACGACCGCTTCTCGGCGGCCATCCGCGAGCAGGCGCTCCAGGCCCTCGCGGAATCCGACGCGGTGCTCTTCGTCGTGGACGCCACCTCCGGCGTGACGGCCGAGGACGAGGAGGTGGCGCGTCGCCTCAAGCGCGCGAGCATCCCCGTCCTCCTCGTGGCCAACAAGGTGGACGGCGAGGCCCAGGAGGCCGGTCTCTGGGATCTCTGGAGCCTCGGCGCCGGAGAACCGCATCCCGTCTCCTCCGTCCACGGCAGGGGCACGGGAGACCTCTTGGACGCCCTCGTGGAGGCGCTGCCCGAAGAGCCCGCGGCCGCCGACGATCCCTATCCCGAGGGCACGGTCAACGTGGCCTTCGTCGGGCGCCCCAACGTGGGCAAATCCTCCCTCGTGAACCGCATCTCCGGCACGGAGCGCTCCATCGTCTCCGACGTGGCGGGCACCACGAGAGACGCCGTCGACATCGTCGTCGAGCGGGCGGGCGTGCCGTATCGCCTCGTCGACACGGCGGGGCTCCGCAAGCGGGCGAACGTCACCGAGGGCGTCGAGTACTACTCGACGCTGCGCGGTCTCCAGGCCCTGGACGAGGCCGACCTCGCCTTCCTCGTCATCGACGGCTCCACCGGCGTCACGGAGCAGGATCAGAAGATCGCCGGCTTCGCCCTCGAGCGCGGATGCGCCCTCGTGGTCGCGCTCAACAAGTGGGATCTCCTGGGCGACGACGAGGCGCGCGAGGACCTGCGCGTCTCCATCGCCCGGCGCCTCGAATTCTGCCGCTGGGCGCCGCAGGTGGCGGTGAGCGCCCTCTCGGGACGCGGCATCGAGAAGCTCTGGGACGCCGCCGAGCTCGCGCTTTCCAATTACCGTCGGCGCATCCCGACGCCCGTGGTGAACGACGTGCTCGCCTCCATTCGCGAGAGCGGACACACGGTGGGGGAGGGAAGGCGGCACCTGCGCGTCTTCTACGGGGCGCAGAGCGCCTCTTGCCCGCCGGCCCTCATGCTCTTCTGCAACCATCCCGATCTGGTGACGGACAATTACCGTCGATACATGGAGCGACGTTTCCGCGAAGCCGTCGACCTCACCGGCACGCCGCTTCGGCTCGGCTTCAAGAGGAGGTAGCGTGATCACCACCTTCATCATCGTCGTGCTCGCCCTCATGGCGGGCGCCTACGCCGTCTGCGGCGTGCCCTTCGGCTACCTCATCTCCAAGAAGTCCGCCGGCATCGACGTCACGAAGACCGGTTCGGGAAACATCGGCTCCACCAACGTCACCCGCTCGGTCGGCGCGAAGGCGGGCGCGCTCACCCTCTTCCTCGACGCCGCCAAGGGCTTCGTCTGCGTCTACGTCGCGAAGCTCCTTTTGGGCCTCGCCGTCACCGGCGGCAACCTCGAGCCCTTCGCGCCCGGGCAGGAGCTCTCCTGGACCGTGGCGATGGTCTTCATGGCCGCGGTGCTCGGCCACATCTACTCCCCCTACCTGCACTTCAAGGGCGGCAAGGGCATCGCCTGCGGGTTCGGCGCCACGCTCGCGCTCGCCTGGCCGCTCGCCCTCGGGATCCTCGTGGTGTTCCTCGTGGTGGCCGTGCCCACGCGCTACGTGTCGGCCGGCTCGCTCGCCGCCTCGGTTTCGCTGCCCATCTTCGCGGCCATCTTCTACTGGCCGATCAACTGGGGCTTCGAGGTGCCGCTCATCATCGCGGCTCTCGCGGCCATCTGGGCCCATCGCTCGAACGCGAGGAAGCTCCTCGCCGGCGAGGAGAGCGCCTTCGAGCTGAAGGGCGGAAAGGACGACGGGATGAGCGATCGAGATGCCACCGTGCGCGATGTCGAGGAGGCCACCATCGAGGCGGCCAAGGCGGACGCCGCCCGGGCGCCCGCGCCCGGCGTGGGGCTTCCCTTCGGCGACGAACCGCAGCTCAAAGACGAGATCGAAGACGCCGATGACGACCTCGACCTCGTGAACAGGGAGGTCGACGCCTTCAGCGAGGCGCTCAAGGAGGGCAAGGACCCCCTCGAGGCCCTTGATGCGCTCGACGACGACGAGGACGACTAGATGCCGCGGATCCCCACCGATCGCCTCGCGCTCCCGAAGGTCGCCGTGGTCGGCCTCGGCTCCTGGGGCACGGCCATCGCGAGCCTCGCGGCTCCCCATGTGGGCGAGGTCTGGGGCTGGGATTACCTCGCGGACGTCGTCGAAGGCGTGAACCGCGATCACCGAAATCCCTCCTACGCCACGGGGTGCGTCTTGCCCGACAACGTCCACGCCACGAGCGAGATCTCCGAGGCGGTCGCCGGCGCGGACGCCGTGCTCGTGGCCACGCCCTCGGCGTTCCTGCGCTCCACGTGCAGGCGATTCGCCGACGTCCTCGACCTCGACACGCCGGTGCTCGTGCTCGCCAAGGGCATCGAGCGCGAAACCGGATTGCTCGTCTACCAGGTGGCCGCCGATGAGCTCGGTCGCGAGGAGCGCGTGGCCCTCATCTCGGGGCCGAACCACTCCGAGGAGATCGTGCGGGGGCTTCCCGCGGCCACGGTCTGCGGCGCCGCGTCCGACGAGATCGTCGAGGTCTTCCGCTCGATCCTCGGCAGCGAGCGCTTCCGCATCTACGGTTCGCGCGATCGCGTGGGCGTGGGGGCCTGCGGGGCGCTGAAGAACGTGGTGGCCATCGCCTGCGGCATCGCCTGCGGGATGGGCCTCGGCGACAACACCGTCGCGGTGCTCATGACCCGCGGCCTCGCGGAGATGACGCGGATCGCCTACGCCCTCGGCGCGGAGCCGATCACCTGCATGGGGCTCGCCGGGATGGGCGACCTCGTGACCACGTGCATCTCGCCGCACTCGAGGAACCGCAGCTTCGGCCAGGCCTTCGTCGCGGGCGAGACCCTGGCGGGCTACGAGGCGCGCACGTCCATGGTGGTCGAGGGCTATCGCGCCGCCGCGAGCGCGCACGACCTCGCCTCGAGGCTCGGCGTCGAGGCACCGCTCATGGAGAGCGTCTATCGCGTGCTCTACGAGGATTCACCGCTCGATCGGGAGGTGGCGGAGCTGCTCTCCCGCGAACCGCGCACCGAGTTCTACGGCATCGTCGACGAGGCCGTCGCCGATGCCGCCGACAGCTTGGAGGAACCGTGAGCGATCCCGAGGCTTCGAATCCCGGATCCGGGGCGCTCATCGCCCCCTCCATCCTCTCCGCCGACTGGCTTGCCATGGGGGAGGAGCTCGCCGGCATCGCATCCGCCGACTTCATCCACGTGGATGTGATGGACGGGGTGTGGGTGCCGCATCTCACCTTCGGCCCCGACATCATCGCGGCCGCCAAGCGAGCGAGCGATCTACCCGTAGATTGCCACCTCATGGTCGCCGATCCCGCGCCCATCGCCCGCGAGGCGGCGGAGGCCGGCGCCGATTGGGTGAGCTTCCACCTCGAGGCCTGCCCGCTCGCGCACCGGCTCATGGCAGAGCTTCGCGATGCGGGCGTGCACCCGGGCATCGCCCTCAATCCCACGACGCCGATCGCGGCCGCAAAGGAGGCCGTCCGGTATGCAGACATGGTCGTGGTCATGGGCGTCGAGCCGGGCTTTTCCGGCCAGGCGTTCATCCCGCGCACCGTTGAGAAGGTGCGCGAGTTGGCCGAGCTGAGAAGCGCGTGCGACCTCGATTTCCTCATCCAGGTGGATGGCGGGGTCTCGCTCGCAAACGCCGGGATCCTGCGCGACGTGGGAGCCGACGTGTTCGTGGCCGGAAGCTTCGTCTTCGGCGTCGAGGATCACGCACGCGCCATCGCCTCGCTTCGTCAAGCGGCAGAGGCCGGGGCCTGAGCCTCATGACCGAGCGATCCCGCTGCTATCTGGATTACGCCGCCTCCGCCCCCGTGCGCGAGGTGGCGCTCGAGGCCGAGGCCGGCTATCGGGCGGAGCCCTTCGCCTGCGCCAATCCGAATTCCCTCCACACCGATGGCCGCGCCGCCGCGCGCGCCCTCGAGCAGGCGCGCCGCGTGCTCGTGCGGGCGCTCGGCGGGGGCTTTCGTCCGGGGGACCTCGCCTTCACCGGCGGGGGAACCGAGGCCAACAATCTCGGCGTCCTCGGCATGGCCGAGGGCAGTCGGCGAGCCGACGGCAAGCGCCGACGGGTCATCCTCTCCGCCATCGAGCACGATTCCGTGCTCGACCTCGGGCCCGCGCTTCGTGCCAGGGGCTTCGAGGTCGTCCTCGTGCGCCCCGACCGCACGGGCGTCGTCACGCCCGAGGCGCTGGAGCCGCTTCTCGGCGAGGACGTCGCGCTCGTCGCCGTGATGGCCGCGAACAACGAGACCGGCGCCGTCCAGCCGATCGGCGATCTCGCCCGGGCCTCCCACGAAGCGGGGGCCCCGCTCCTCTCGGACGCGATCCAGGCCTTCGGCCACCTCGCGCTCGATCTCTCCTCCGTCGACGCCGTCACGCTCGCGGCCCATAAGCTGGGAGCGCTGCCGGGCACGGGCGCGCTCGTCCTGCGCCACGGCACGCCCTATGCGCCGCAGTCGTTCGGAGGTGGCCAGGAGCGCGGACGCAGGGCCGGCACCCAAGACGTCGTCGGTGCCGTCGCCTTCGCCGAGACCGCCGCGTGGCTCGCCGAGCGCCTTCCGCGCCTCGCCTCGGAGACGTCCGCCAGAGCTCGGGCCCTCGCCTCCCGCCTGGCGGAGCATCCGCGTGTGCGCCTCACCACCGAACTTCCCTATGACGGCGCATCGCGCCTTCCGGGCATCGTGAACCTCTTGGTCGAGGGCGCCGAATCGGAGACCCTCATCCTCGCCTTGGACGACGCCGGCTACGAGGTCTCGGCCGGTTCTGCTTGCTCCTCGGGCTCCCTCGACCCCTCGCATGTGCTCACGGCGATGGGCATCGAGCGCGACCTCGCCCTCGGGTCGCTTCGCATCTCCTTCGACGAGCGCGTGGGCGAGGCGGAGCTCGACGGCTTCGCCGACGCCTTCGCGTGGGTGCTCGGAAAGCGAGGATCGTGGGCGTGAGCGTCATCGTCGGCATCTCGGGCGGAGTCGATTCGTCGGTCGTCCTCGCCCGGGCGAAACGCGAGGGACGGGAGCCCATCGCCTGCATGCTCGTGATGGGAGGGGAGGGCTTCGAGAATCCCTCGGAGCGCGCCCGCGAGCGCGCACGCGAGACGACGAGCCTCATCGGCGTGCCGCTCATCGAGGAGGACGTGTCGAGCGCCTTCTCCGAGCGGGTGATCGAGCCCTTCGCGAGCGCCTACGCGAAGGGGGTCACGCCCAATCCCTGCAGCCTCTGCAACCGGGAGCTCAAGATCGCGAGCCTCATCGCCGTCGCAGAGCGCCTCGGTGCGAAGCGTGTGCAGACGGGCCACTACGCGCGCGTGGTCACGTGCGCAGACGGCGCGCGGCGCATCGCCCGCGGCGCCAACCCCGAGAAGGATCAGAGCTATTTCCTCGCCCGGCTCCGGCCCGATCAGGTGGAGCGGCTCGAACTTCCCCTCGGGAGCGTCTCGAAGGCCGAGGTTCGAGAGGAGGCCGCGGCACTCGGGCTTCCCGCGGCGAGCACCGGCGATTCCGAGGGAATCTGCTTCGCCGCGGACGGCGATTACCACCTTGCCGTGGCCCGTTTGACCCCCGTGGCGCTTTCCCCGGGCCCGATCGTGGACGAGGCGGGGCGCGTCCTCGGCGAGCACGCCGGCATCGCCACGCTCACGGTCGGGCAGCGTAAGGGCCTGGGGCTCTCGGGAGGTCCGTGGTTCGTGCGCTCCATCGACCCCGAGACCTCCACCGTCCACGTCGTGCACGGGAGGGCGCCGAGGGCGCGGCGCCTGGAGCTCGAGGACCTCACGTTGAGCGTCTCGGCCGATGAGCTTTGCCTTGGCGACGTGGCGGTGCAGACCCACTACCGCACGCCGGCGCTTCCCTCGGCGATCGAGCTCATGGGCTCGGGGCGCGCCCTCGTCACGTTCGCCGAGCGGAGGCCCTTGGCCGCACCCGGGCAGTCGGCCGTGCTCTACGACGGCGACGTCGTGATCGGCGAGGGGACGATCGTCCGCGTCGAAGACGATGTGCGCATGGGGGAGGAAGCGTGAACCTGGCGGAGCTCGAACGTCGTCTCCTGGCGCGAATCCCGGCGAAGGACGCCGAGGAATGGGATCACGTGGGCTGCTCGGTCGGAGATCCGGCGGAGCGCGTGACGGGCATCCTCTGCGCGCTCGATCCGACGCCTGCGGCCGTTGAGGCCGCCCGGGACAGGGGTGCGAACGTGCTGCTCACGCATCATCCCGTCTACCTCGAGGCGCCCGATCGGCTCTCGCCGGAACCCGCGGATTCAACTATCGGAGCAGCGACGCTCTGGAAGGCGATCGAGCGGGGCGTCGCCCTCATCGCGCTCCACACGAACCTCGATCGCTCCGAGGAGGCGCTGCGCTTCTTCGGCGAACTCCTCGAGCTGCCCTACCTCGGCCGTGCGACGGGGGAGGGCTACGGAGCCCTCGTGGACGGCTCCGAGACGACGATCTCCGAGCTGCTCGCCCGCCTCGAGGAGCGGCTGGGCGCGCGGCCCGCGGTTTGGGCGCGCTCGATCGACGAATCAACCGGTGCCTTACACCGAACGTCCACGAATGGCCCGAGGGGCGCGGGCGTCGCCGAACGGCGCGAGCGCGAGCTCGCCCTCACCCGGTTGCTCGACAAACCCGCAGGAAGAGTGGCCTATCTCTCCGGCTCGGCGGGCTCGCTCGCCCTTGACGCCGCCTCGGGCGGCGCCTCCGTCATCGTCTGCGGCGAGGAGTCCTACCATCGTTTGATGGAATTGATTAATAAAAAGACGCCGAATAATGATAATCTAGTGGTCGTCGTCATCGGCCACGACGTCTCGGAGCTGCCGTACGCGCGACTGCTCGAGCGGATGGCGGGTGAGGTCGCGCCCGACGTTCCCCGATGCGTTTTCGAAGAGGGGATCCACTGGCGCATCCTCTGAGCGCTCCCGATGACGCTCGTGCTCGCGACCCTCGAGGGGAAGGTGAGATGGCGCTGTCTCAAGGAGCCGCCCTGCTGAAGCTTCAGGAGATCGACCTCGAGATCGCCCGGCAACGCTCGCGGGCCGAGGCGCCGGAGGAACTCGAACGCCTGAAGGCGTTGCTCCAAACCTCGAAGCGCGTCGCCGCCCTCGTCACCTCGCTCACCGCCAAGATCAAAGACGAGGAGATGGATCTCGCCGAGCTCTCCTCGGAGCAGACGAGCCTCCGCGAGGAGATCGACGCGCTCAAGGAACGCGCTCGCACGGAGGCCATGGACCATCGCCAGCAGGCCTGGGCGAACGAGCGGCACGCCTCGCTCGCCAAGCGCCTCGACAAGGCCGATTACCACGGCGAGCAGGTGATGGAGCGGATCGAGGCGCTCGAGGCGAAGCGAGACGAGGCGAACGCGGCCGCTCGGAAACTCGATCGCGAGATCGCCGTCGTCAAGGCCTCCATCCGCTCCGCCGTCGAGGAGGCCCGCGCGGCCATCGGCGAGCTCGAAGCCGAACGCGCCGACGTCGCCGGCGCGATCGACGACGCGTACCTCGAGCGCTACGAGCAGGCGAGCAGGCGCTTCGACGGGCTCGCCGTCGAGGCGCTCCACGGGAGGCGCCCGAGCGTCTGCTCCATGGCGCTCGAACCACGCTCGGTCGAGGATGCGTGGCGCTCCGCCCCCATCACCACTTGCCCCTACTGTCGCAGGATCCTCGTCGTCGGCGAGGAGGGCACCTAAGGCGAACGCGCAGCCTCGCTGCGTTCCATCGGCAACGACCCATCGTTTGGAAGGAAGGGAAATCACATGCCCACCGGTCGCCCCATGTCAGCTCGGAGCTCCGCCATCAAGGAGCAGCTCACGGGTAAGCGTCGGAACTCCACCATCACCTTCGATCTCGAGCCCGATGAGGTGGAATCCTTCAGCCGGTTCACGCAACGGTGCCGCACCGCCGCCAAGAGCCTCGGCTTCAAGGTGGGCGTGCGCCTCGATCGCACCGATCCCACGAAGGCCATCGTGACCGTGAAGGAAACGGGGCTCGACCCCCATGAGAAGCCGGCCAAGACCGGACGTCGCGGGCGCCCGCGCAAGAGCGACGCCGAGAACGCCGCTCCCGCGAGCGAGGAGAAGGGCGAGGAGAAGGCGGAGGCACCGGCCGAGGCGCCGAAGCCCAAGCGGGGCCGCAGGACCAAGAAGGCCGAGCCGGTGGAGGAGACCGAACAGGAG
>CANQFP010000029.1 GCA_947599965.1 uncultured Atopobiaceae bacterium
CACGAGCGTCACCTTGCGGGAGCGATCGCCCTCGTACATGCCGCGCACCTGCGGCACCGTCACGTGGCTCTCGTCGACGATGCAGAGCATGTCGGCCGGGAAGTAGTCGAGGAGCGTGTAGGGCGGCTCGCCGGGGGCGCGGCCGTCCAAGTGGCGCGAGTAGTTCTCGATGCCCGAGCAGAAGCCCATCGTGCCGAGCATCTCGAGGTCATAGGCCGTGCGCTGCGAGAGGCGCTGGGCCTCGAGGAGGCGGTTATCGGCCTCGAGCGACGCCACGCGCTCGTCGAGCTCGGCCTTGATGGTCTCGAGGGCGTGGGAGACCTTCGGGCGCTCCGTCACGTAGTGCGAGGCGGGCCAGATGGGGATGGCGTCGAACTCGCGCAGGATCTCGCCGTCGAGCTGGTCGATCTCGGCGATGCGCTCCACCTCGTCGCCGAAGAACTCCACGCGCACCGGGTGCTCGGCGTAGGGCGGGAAGACGTCCACGGAATCGCCGCGCACGCGGAAGGTGCCGCGGCCGAGGTCGAGGTCGTTGCGGTCGTACTGCACGGCGAGGAGGTCGCGCACGAAGTCGTCGCGCTCGAGCGGCGTGTCCTTGGCCACGTTCGGCGCGAGGCCCGCGTAGTCCTGCGGGCTGCCGATGCCGTAGATGCACGAGACGCTCGCCACCACGATCACGTCGCGGCGCGTGAGGAGCGAGGTCGTGGCCTGGTGGCGGAGCTTCTCCACCTCCTCGTTGATGGAGGCGTCCTTCTCGATGTAGGTGTCCGACGCCGGCACGTAGGCCTCGGGCTGGTAGTAGTCGTAGTAGGAGACGAAGTAGACGACCGAGTTTTCCGGGAAGAGCTCGCGCATCTCGGCCGCCACCTGCGCGGCGAGCGTCTTGTTGGGCTCGAGGATGAGCGCCGGGCGGTTCACGGCCTCGATGACCTTCGCCATGGCGTAGGTCTTGCCGGAGCCGGTGACGCCCATGAGGGTTTGGTAGCGCAGATCATCCTCCACGCCGCGCGCGAGCTTGGCGATGGCCTGGGGCTGGTCGCCGGCGGGCTCGAAGGGCGAGACCACCGTGAGCGGCTCACCCTCGCCCGCGATGCCGAAGCGCTTGAGGGCGCCGCCCAGCCGCTCGCTCGGCGAGATGCCGCGGGCGCGGGCCTCGTCGGCGGAGACGGCCTCGGGGTTTTCGCCGTGCCGCTTCACTCGCCCCCCACCCCCTCGGGGTAGGTCTCGGTGTAGGCGCCGAGGGCCGAGAGCACGCGCTCGAGGTAGCTCGTGGTCTCGGGGTACTCGATGGATTCGACGAAGGACGAGGGCGTGCTCGCCCAGGCGTTGGCGGCGCCGATGCCGGCGTTGTAGGCGGCGATGGCCTCCTCGAGGCTGCCGGTGTTCTGGACGCAATAGGCGAGGTAGGCCGTGCCGTAGGCGATGTTGGTCACGGGGTCGGTGAGGTTGGCGGGGTCGAAGAGCGAGGGGTCCACGAGCCCGCGCTCGGCGAGCTCGGCGGCCGTCTCGGGCATGAGCTGCATGAGCCCCACGGCGCCCACGTCGGAGATGGCGCTGGCGTCCCAGCCGGATTCGGTGCGGATCACCGAGGCCACGAGGAGGGGGTCGATCCCCCAGGCCTCGGCGCTCTCCTCGATCGCGTCTTCGTAGTGGAGCGGGTAGAGGAGCTCGCGGACGCCGAAGAGCCCGTAGTTCACCACGAGCGAGGCGAAGCCGGCGATGAGCATCACGACGATGGGCAGGGTGCGATACCACTTCCAGAAGCGCAGCTTGCGCGCGGGAACGCTGCGGCGAGCGCGCGGCGGGGCGGCAGGAGCCGGAGCCGCGTGGGCGGGGGCGTAGGGGGCGTAGCCGCCGCGGGCGTCGTGGGCGGCGCGGGCCGCCTCGGCTCTCGCGAGCCGGTCGCGATCGGTGGGAAGCGGCGTCGGGGTCGCGTAGGGAGCCGGCTGCACATAGGGGTTGGAGCTCGCAGAGCCAGCGGGTGCCGCGCCGACGGCGCCCGAGCTTGCGGCGGGCGCGGCCATGGGCGAGGAGCGGCGGGGGATCTCATGGGCCGCCGGGCGACGCATCGTGGGCACGGGAAGCGGCGCCTCCACGCCCGCTTCCGCGGGCACGGACGGCCGAGTGGGCGCGGGCGCCGTCGATTGGGCGGGCGCGGGCGCGTCGACGTCGTCATCGAGCGCATCGCCCTCGAGGCCGAGGTACGGGTTCTCGGCCGAGGGGTGCCAGTAGCCCCGTTCGTCCGACGGGCTCACGAGGCCACCTCCCCGTAGTGCTCGGAAAACCACGCGCGGGCCTTCTCGCGAAGCTCGGCCTCCGTGCCCTCGTTCACGATCACGTCCGTGGCGTGGGCGCGCAGATACGCCTCCCCCGGCTGGCGCGCGTCGCGTTCGGTGAAGGCCTCCTCCGAGACGCCGCGGCCTTGGGCGAGCTCTCGGCGGCGAGCGCGCGGGCAGTGCACGTAGAGCACGGCGTCCGCGAGCGGGAGCAGGTCCTCCACGCGGTCGAGCAGCGGCACCTCCACGAGGACGCAATCGCCCTCCTCGGCCACGGTGGCCGCGTAGGAGAGCGCCTCCACGAGCGAGCGTTTGATATGGGGAAGCTCGATGGCCTCGAGCTCCTCGGCCGCCTCGGGGCTCGCGAAGGCGCGCTTCGCGAGGAGCGTGCGGTCGAGCGTCCCATCGGCGCGCACGATGTCGGCGCCGAATGCGCGGGCGAGCTCGGCCAGGCAGGGGCTGCCGGCTGCGGTGACCTGCCGCGAGGCCTCGTCGAGGTCGATGCGCCAAGCGCCGAGCCGCCTCAGCTCATCCGCGACGGTGGACTTTCCCGAGGCGATGGGTCCCGCGCAGAAGACGACGTCCATGGGAACGTGCCTCCCTCGGGCCCTAGGCGGCCTGTGATTCGAGATCGCCCTCGAGCGCCGGATCGACCGCGGCCTGGGCGCGCGCGTAGCGGCCCACGAGGTCCACGAGCACGTCCACCATGGCCTCGAGGTCGCGCACGGCGACGTATTCCTTGGGGCCGTGCGGGTTCATGGAACCGGCCGAGAGGTTCGGGCAGGGCAGGCCGCGGAAGGTGAGCCGGCCGCCGTCGGTGCCGCCGCGCACGGGCTCGGAGTAGGGCTCGATGCCACAGGCCTCGAAGGCCGCGCAGGCGTTCTCGATGAGGTGGCGGTGGGGCTCGATGCCCTCGCGCATGTTGTAGTACTGGTCGCGAACGCGCAGCGTGAGGCACTCGCAGCCGAGTTCGGCGTTCACCTGGGCCACGGCCTCGGCGAGCGTGCGCTTGCGCTCCTCGAAGCTCGCGCGATCGTGGTCGCGGATGATGCAGGTGGCCTGGGCGTGCTCGCAGGACCCCTCCATGCGCTCCATGAAGTAGTAGCCCTCGCGGCCCTCGGTGTATTCGGGGCGCTCCTTCTGCGGCAGCAGCGCGTTCACCTTCATGATGGCCTCGACGGCGTTCACCATGAGGCCCTTCGCGTAGCCGGGGTGCACTGCGGCGCCGCGCGCGTAGATCTTCGCCTCGGCGGCGTTGAACGTCTCGTAGCTGCATTCGCCGATGTAGCCGCCGTCCACCGTGTAGCCCCAGGTGGCGCCCCACGCGTCGAGATCGAGCAGGCTCGCGCCGTGCCCGATCTCCTCGTCGGGCACGAAGGCCACGGCGATGCGCGGATGCGGAAGCGAGGGATCGGCGGCGAGGCGGGCGAGCATGGTGATGATCTCGGCCACGCCGGCCTTGTCGTCGCCGCCGAGGAGCGTCGTGCCGTCGGTGACGATGATCTCGTCGCCCACGTAGTTCGCGAGCGTCGGGTTGTCGGCGGGCGACGTCTTGATGATGCGCCCTTCCACTTCGCCCATTACGAGGTCGCCGCCCCCATAGCGGACGATCCTCGGATGCACGGGGTTGTCCTCGGCCTGCCACGCCGTGTCGATGTGGGCCAGGAGCCCGAGGCAGGGCAGGCTCTCCGCGCCGGGGCTCGCCGGCCAGTGGGCGGTCACGTAGGCGTGCTCGTCCACGCGCACGTCCTCGGCCCCGACATCCACCAGGTCGTTCGCCACGACCTCGGCCACGTCGAACTGGCTCGGGGTCGACGGCGTCTGCCGTTCGTTATCGGGGTCGGACATGGAGGCGATCTCGGCGTAGCGAAGGAATCTCTCGACGACGTCGCTCACGGTGTCCCTCTCGGAGTGCCGGATAGGCGAAGCGCCTAGGCCTCGTCGGAGGCGGCGGGCTCGGCGACGACCTCGTCGCCCTCGGCAGCGGCCTCGACCGCGGCCCCCTCGCCCTCGGTCTCGGCGGCGCGGCGCTCCTCACGGCGCTGGAGGCTGCGCTTGCGGGCGGCCTCCTCCTCGGCGGAGAGCGGACGCACGGGCACGTCGATGCCGAGCGTGTCGGCGGCGGCCTTCATGGAGAGGGAGATGCGGCGACGGGCGAGGTCGATCTCCATGACCTTCACCTGCACCTTGTCGCCCACGTGGGTCACCTGGGCGGGCGCCTCCACATGCGTGCGCGCCATCTCGGAGATGTGCACGAGGCCCTCGATGCCGTCGCCGAGGTCCACGAAGATGCCGAAGGGCACGAGCTTCGTGACGGTGCCCTCGACGATGGCGCCGACCGGGTACTTCTTCACCAAGGTCCTCCAAGGATCCTCGGTGGTCTGCTTGTAGCCGAGGGAGATGCGCTCGCGCTTGGTGTCGACGTCGAGCACGAGCACCTCGATCTCCTGCCCCACCTTGACCACCTCGGACGGGTGGTTGACGTGGTTCCAGGAGAGCTCGGAGATGTGCACGAGGCCGTCGATGCCGCCGAGGTCGACGAAGGCGCCGAAGTCGACGATCGAGGACACCTTGCCCTTGAGGCGCATGCCCGGGGCGAGCTTGGTGAGGATCTCGGCGCGCTCGGCCTTGCGGGCCTCCTCGAGCACCACGCGGCGGGAGAGGACGACGTTGTTGCGGTTGCGATCCATCTCGATGACGCGGGCCTCGATCTGCTTGCCGAGGAAGTCGTTGAGGTTCTTGACCCTGCGGAGGTCGACGAGCGACGCCGGCAGGAAGCCGCGGAGGCCGATGTCGAGGATGAGACCGCCCTTGACGACCTCGATGACCTCGCCCTCGATGTTGCCGCCGTTGTTGAAGATCTCCTCGACGCGGTTCCAGGAGCGCTCGTACTCGGCGCGCTTCTTGGAGAGGATGAGGCGACCCTCCTTGTCCTCCTTCTGGAGGACCATGGCCTCGATCGTCTCGCCGAGGGCCACGAGGTCCTCGGGGTTCGCGTCCTTGCGGATGGTGAGCTCGCGAACGGGGATGACACCCTCGGACTTGAAGCCGATGTCGAGCAGCACTTCGTCGTGCTCGATCTTGACGACCGTGCCGGTCACCAAGTCGCCCTCGTCGAAGTTGGTGATGGTCTCGTCGATGAGCTGGTTCAGCTCGTCGTCGGAGACGTCATCCATGGAAAAGACGGAGGAATTCTTGATCTCACTCAAAAGTGGACCCCTTCCGAAACCGGGGCCCCATCCATGGTCATCGCGAAAGAGCTCGACTGGGCCTATCTCGAGATGGAATACATGTCCGGGGGCCAATAGATATGAGTGTGCGGCCGTTTTAGCCACACGCCCGTAAGGATAGCCACCGAGGGGCCTCACATCAATGGTCGAGATGGCTCCCAGGGGCCTTCATATCCGGCGTCGCGCTCGAGCTCATCGCCCTCGGCGGCCGCCTTCGCGAGCTCGTCGCAGCGCTCGTTCAGAGCCTCGCCCGCATGGCCGCGAAGCCAGAGGTAGGAGACGTCGTGGGGCTCCTCGGCCCTGAGGAGGCGCCGCCAGAGGTCCACGTTCGCCACGGGCTTCTTCGAGGCGCTCTTCCAGCCGCGGGCGAGCCAGCCGGATATCCACCCATCGGTGTGGGCCTTCACCACGTAGGAGGAGTCCGAGTGCACGCGCACGACGCAGGGGCACCGCAGGGCCTCGAGGGCGCAGATGACGCCCATGAGCTCCATGCGGTTGTTCGTGGTCTTCGCGAAGCCGCCCGAGAGCTCGAGGCGGTGCTCCTCGCCCGCGGCGTCGGTGCGCACCAGCACGGCGCCCCAGCCGCCGGGCCCGGGGTTCCCCAAGCTCGAGCCGTCCGTCCAGATGTCCACCTCGGGCTTCGCCACGCGCACCCTCCTCTCGCACCGTTCACGCTCGAACACCCGACTCCCCGCATTGTGGCGTAACGGAGCCGCCCCGTGCGGGGCGAGGCGAGACGCGAGCGGGCCGCCTCGCTCGCCTTGCCATGCCGCGTAGGCGCGTGGGCGCCCGCGGACGCGCCATCCCTTGCCGCCTATCCGCTTCCGCCGCCTGCGAGTTGGCGCGTAGGCGCTTGGGCCGCCCGCGGACGCGCCTCGCCATACCGCGTAGGCCCTTCCGCCGTGTCATGTAGGCCCTTCTGCCTGTGTAGGTGGCACGTAGGTCCTTCCGCCTGTGTCCGATTCGGCGAAATCGGCCCGATTCGGGCGGCGCAAGGTTCTACGCGGCGGTTTTCGAACGGCGCAAGGCGCTACGTGCCAGATTCCAACACGGCGCAAGGCGCTACGTGCCATTTACACAGGCGGAAGGCGCTACGCGACAAGATCATCAGTGTCGATGACGAGACGCGAGGGCTCGCTGGCGGGCTTCGGCTGCGGTTCAACGACCTCGCCAACGGTGAGAAGATCCTCGGGCAACGTGATGATGATCTCGAGTTCGCGCTCGGGTTCGGCCATGTGGTACGCTTCATGGTACGTACCCGCAAGCTCGCGAAAACTCGGCTCTGCGAGGAGATGGTGGAGGGCATTGCGCAACACCAGCCCTCGGGTACAATAGATGCGAGCGACGGAACCCGTGACTTTGGGGTTAAGTCACATCACGGGCGACGTTGGTCTATTGAGGCCGGGTGCCAGCCCGGCCTCGTCCGTCTTTCGCGCGGTAATGGCGTCTCCACCACCGCCGCACCTTACATGCAAACTCAATAAGAGCAATGAAGGCTGCTGCGATCGTTGAGATCGCGGCTGCGGTTTCGAGTGGGTCCATGGCACATCACCCCCTTCCGTAAAGGAATTCGGTAATGTGTCGCCCGCGTTGTTCCGTCGTTCGCGGGAACGATTGTGGCACGCAGGAGCGGGCACCGGTCTTCGCGCGACCGTCGTCATGAGATGCCCACGAACAGGGCCTCACGCTGGAAACATAAGAGAGAAGCAAGGTCACACGACGCCTGCGGCGAATCACCCGGCTTCGCGCCGCATCGAAAGAGGAGGAGCGGTGCGGGCGTATGATCGCGCGGACGCGAGTTTGGGTAGCCGAGGAAGTCCTGCTCGGCTACCACAAGAAACGCGGGCGTATGATCGCGCGGACGCGAGTTTGGGTAGCCTCCCCCTCGGAGCGAGAGGAGGGCACGTGGCCGAGCAGCCGATCTCCGAACCCACGTCGAAGACCGAGGTCATCGCACTATCCAAGCGCGTGCGCTCGAAGCTACTCGGCACGCGTCACCAAGGCCAGATCGGCGGCCTCGAGATCCTGCGCTACATCGGCCCAGGGCTCCTCGTGACGGTGGGCTTCATCGACCCCGGCAACTGGGCCTCCAACATGGCCGCCGGCTCGGAGTTCGGCTACGCGCTCCTCTGGGTGGTCACGCTCTCCACCATCATGCTCATCCTGCTGCAGCACAACGTCGCCCACCTCGGCATCGCCACCGGCGAGTGCCTCGCCGAGGCCACCCGCAAGTTCCTGCCGAAGTGGCCCGCGCGCCTCATCCTGCTCTCGGGATGGGCGGCCACGGTGGCCACGGCCATGGCCGAGGTCCTCGGCGGCGGCATCGCGCTCCAGATGCTCTTCGGCCTCGACCTCAAGATCGGCTCGATCATCGTGGCTGCGGCGGCGCTCGTCCTTCTGCTCACGAACTCGTATAAGAAGGTCGAGCGCTACATCATCGCCATCGTCTCCGTGATCGGCATCGCCTTCCTCGTGGAGCTCGCGCTCGTGAAGGTGAACTGGGCCGAGGCGGCCGTGGGCTGGGTCTGGCCGGACGTGCCCGATGGCTCGCTGCCGATCATCATGAGCGTGCTCGGCGCCGTCGTGATGCCCCACAACCTCTTCCTGCACAGCGAGGTCATCCAGAGCCGGCAGGTGAACGCCGAGGGCGAGGAGGCCATCGAGAAGGGCCTCAAGTACGAGTTCTACGACACGCTGCTCTCGATGATCATCGGCTGGGCGATCAACTCGGCGATGGTGATCCTCGCGGCGGCCACGTTCTTCCAGGTGGGGCGCCCCGTGACCGACCTCGCCGAGGCGGCGCGCGTGCTCGTGCCCATCGCGGGGCCGGCGGCCTCGGTGATCTTCGCCGTCGCGCTTCTGCTCGCGGGCGTCTCGAGCTCCATCACGGCGGGCTTCGCGGCGGGCACCATCTCGGCCGGCGCCTCCGGCGAGCCCTATGACATCCACGACCGCCACTCCTCGATCGGCGTCGTGGGCGCCTTCATCGTCGCGCTCATCGTCATCTTCTGTTTGAGCGACGCCTTCGCCGGCCTCATCTGGAGCCAGGCGCTGCTCTCCATGCAGCTGCCCATCACGATCTTCGTGCAGATCTACCTCACGAGCTCCAAGCGGGTGATGGGGCGCTACGCGAACTCCACGCCGCTCAAGGTGGTGCTCATCGTGATCGGCGCCATCGTCACGGGGCTGAACGTCATGCTCCTCGCCACGATGTAGCGCTCGGCGCTACTCGGCGTCCGTGAGCTCGGCGAGGGCGACGGCGTAGAGCCAGGCAAGCAGCAGGTTGCCGAGGGCGAGCGAGGGCACGAGGTAGTCGAAGAGCCCCTGGGCGCCGAGCCACTCCGAGAACCAGCTCACCGCGAGCGAGAGCGCGAGCATCGTGAGGAGGATGCCCGCCACGGGAAGGAGCGCCTCGCGGGCGCGCCTCGAGCCACCGATCGCGCGAACGACGAGGTAGACGAGGGCGACGAGCCCCACGATCGAGGCCACGGGCAAGGCGAGGCGCCAAAGCGCCATCATGGCGCGATCCACCTTGAGCGCGAGGCGGCCGGCGCGGGCGATGGGGCCCTGCCCCTCGGCCTCGGAGTAGTGGATCATCGGGCCGTTCACGATGAGCTGGGCGACGTCTTGCATGGCGGGCGTGCCGGCGAGCTCCTCGAAGGGGAATTCCTCGAGGTCGACCGTGGCGCTCTCGCCGAGGATGGAGCCGTCGAAGACGGAGAGGAGCGCGCGCAAACCGTTGGCGACCCACTCCCCCACCGCGCTTCCGGGCACGGCGGGCGTGGAGGCCGCGAGACGCAGGCCCTCCTCGCGCTCGAGCTCGCCCGAGGCGAAGGCGCCCTCGAGCTCCTCGTGCACCCGGCCCCAGAACGCCTCTCGCTCGGCGGCCGTCGAATCCGGCTCGGCTTGGCCGAGGGCGTCGATGAGCGCCCAGCTGTAGATGTCGCCCGGGACGATGCCGCCGCCCGCCTTGGCCCACTCGCCGTAGGAAAAGCGCGCCTCGTCTGCGATGGTGGCGAGCGTCGGGCTCGCGGCGATGGCCGCGTCGAGCTCATCGGCCGTCACCCACTCGTCGCCCGGCTCGTAGGGCTCGAGCTCGTCGATGCCGCCGATGGCAAGGAGATCGGCCGCGACCTTCCCCTGGTTGCCCTCGAAGCGCGTGTTGTTGGCGAAGACGCCGAAGCAGGCGAGGTTGAGGAGGCTCACGCAGAGCCACGCGCAGGCGCACGCCGCAGGCGGCGCGAGGAGCCAGAGCGTCTTTAGCCGGGCGCCTCGCCAGGCGCAGACGGCGATGACGACGGAGGCCACGAGCACGAAGGGCACGAGCCAGACGACGCTCTCGTTCGTGATCCAGAAGAGCGCGAGCGCGATGGCCGCGGGGATGAGCCAGCGCGCGGCGAAGCGATCACGCCGAAGCCAGAGCGCGAGGTAGGAGGCCACGACGATCACCGTGAGCTCGGCCACGAGGATGTTTCTGTAGACGTAGAGGAAGGCGTGGAGGCAAAAGAGCACGGGCCCGAAGAGCGTCCACGCGAAGACGCCGAGGCGAAGCCAGGGGCTCCTCACGGCGGGCGCGAGCGCGAAGGCGGAGAGCGCCGCCGCGACGACGCCCACGACGCCGATCCAGAACTGGTAGGAAAGGCCCGTCAGGCTCGACGCCGCGAGGAAGACGGCGAAGCCCGGGTTCTTCACCATGGCGAGGGTGATGTTGTCGCCGAGCCAGCGGCCCTCGAGGATGGACCACGCCTCGTTGATGAAGAGGCCCTCGTCGTGGATGCGATACATGGTGGCGAGGACCGGCGTCTGCATGCAGAGCCAGAGGCGCACGAACGCAAGGACGAGCGCGAGCACCCAGGGCCAGAAGGCCTCCGAGCGCCGAAAGCCCTCCCAGGCCGCTCCCGCCGAGCGCACCCACGGCTCGCCGGCCACGCCGACGCCGGCGTCCGCCGCGAAACCGCCCGCGGCCGCCTCGCCCTCGCGCGTTCTCAGGTGCCCCGCCACGGCCACCTACTTCGCGTCCGCCCAGGTGGGGCCCCACGAGACGTCCGCCAGAAGCGGCACGCGGAGCTCGACGACGCCCTCCATGGTGGCCTTCACGAGCTCGGCCACGGCGTCGAGCTCGGCCTTCGGCACCTCGAGGTCGAGCTCGTCGTGGATCTGCAGCACGAGCTTGGCCGTGAAGCCGCCCTCGTCGAGCGCCGCCCGCACGCGCGCCATGGCGATCTTGATGATGTCTGCCGCCGAGCCCTGCATCGGGTGGTTCATCGCCGTGCGTTCGGCGAAGGCGCGCTGGTTGAAGTTGTTGGAGGCGATGTCGGGCACCGGGCGGCGCCGGCCGTACATCGTCTCCGCGTAGCCGAGCTCCCTCGCGCGCGCCACCGTGTCGTCGAGATAGCGGCGAACGCCCGGGTAGGCGGCGTAGTACGTGTCGATGAGCGCCTGCGCCTCGCCGCGCGTGATGGAGAGGTTCTGCGCGAGCCCGAAGGCCTGCTGGCCGTAGACGATGCCGAAGTTCACCGCCTTCGCGCGGCTGCGCTGCTCGGGCGTGATCTCCTCGAGCGGCACGCCGAAGACGCGCGAGGCCGTCTGGGCGTGGAAATCGCGCCCGGAGTCGAAGGCGGCGATGAGGCCCTCGTCGCCGGAGAGGTGCGCGAGCAGCCGGAGCTCGATCTGCGAGTAGTCGCACGCGAGGAAGACCTCGTCCTCGGCCACGGTGAAGGCCCCGCGCACCTGGCGGCCCACCTCGCTTCGCACGGGGATGTTCTGCAGGTTCGGGTTCGAGCTCGAGAGACGCCCCGTGGCGGCCACGGTCTGGTTGAACGTCGTGTGGATGCGCCCGTCGGAGGCGATGAGGTCGGGCAGCGCCACGAGGTAGGTCGAGCGGATCTTGTCGAGCTCGCGGTACTGCAGGATGTCGCGCACGATCGCGTGGTCCTGCGCGAGCTCCTGGAGCGTCTGGGCGTTCGTGGAGTAGAAGCCGCGGCGCGTCTTGCGGAGCCCCGTCGTGGGCAGGCCGAGCACGTCGAAGAGCACATGGGAGAGCTGCTTCGGCGATTCGAGCTTGAACTCCTCGCCCGCCTGCCGCCAGACGGAGCGCTCGAGCTCGTCGATGGTGGAGGAGAGCTCGGCGTTCTCCTCGCGGAAGATCTCGCGATCGGCGGCCATGCCCGTGCGCTCCATGCGCGCGAGCACGGGGATGAGCGGCATCTCGATCTCGCGGAAGAGCGCGAGCGCGCCCGCGTCGGAGAGCCGCTTGGTGAGGGGCTCCACGAGCCGCGCCGCCGCCCAAGCCGAGAGCGCCGCCTCGGAGGGCACGTTCTCGCCCCGCGGGCAGGCGAGGCCGAGGTAGTTCAGCACGATGGGGCGGAGCGTGTAGTCGCCCACGGTGGAATCGAGCAGGTAGGCGGCCACGGAGCAGTCGAAGAGCCGCTCGCCGCGCACGGCGGTGATGTCGAGCGTCGAGGGCGTGTGGGAGTTCGAGGCGTAGACGCCGTGGATGAGGGCCTTGAGGTCGATGGCGGCGACGTCCGCCTTCTCGAGGGCCTCCACGCAGCGATCCGTGGCCTCGGCGCCCTCGAAGAGCCAGAGCCCCGCCTCGCTCGCCACCCAGAGCCGCACCGGATCCTCGAAGATGCTCTCGCCGGCACCCTCCTCGAGGGCGAGCGCGAGCCGGCGGCCCTCGGCGATGGCGCGGTCGAAGGCGTCGGCCGCGGCCGTGCCCGTGAGCGCCTCGGGCGGCGTGAGCTCGGCCTCCTCCGGTTCGACCTCGCCCTTTTCCTCGCCCGCGAGCGCGAGCATGCGCGCGGCGAGGCCGCGGAACCCGAGCTTCGCGAAGGCCGCGCGGGCCGTGGCGGGGTCGAAGGCCGGGAAGCGGCATTCCCCGAGGTCCACGTCCACCGGCGCGTCGGTGCGGATGGTGGCCACCTCGCGCGAGAGCAGCGCGTCCTCCTTGTGGGCGCGCAGGTTCTCGCCCATCTTTCCCTTCACCTCGTCGGCGTGGGCGAGCACCTCGTCAAGCGAGCCGTAGCGCCCGATGAGCTGGGCGGCCTTCTTGGGGCCGATGCCCGGCACGCCGGGGATGTTATCCGAGGTATCGCCCTTGAGGCCGTAGAAATCCACCACGAGCTCGGGCGTGATGCCGTTGTAGAGGTCGGCCACGGTCTCGGGCGTCATGACCTGCACGTCGCTCATGCCCTTGCGCGTGGAGACGACCTTCACCGCGTCGGTGGAGAGCTGGTACATGTCGCGGTCGCCGGTGATGAGGAGCACGTCGTAGCCCTCGGCCTCGCCCTTCTTGGCGAGGGTGCCGAGGAGGTCGTCGCCCTCCCAGCCCTCGAGCTCCACCACGGGCACGGAGAGCGCGCCGAGGAGATCCTTCGCCGCCGGGAACTGCGGGCGAAGCGCCGGGTCCATCGGCGGGCGCTTGGCCTTGTAGCTCGGCAGGAGCTTGAGGCGCGCCTCGGGCTTGCCCTTGTCGAAGCAGCAGATGATGCCCCACGGCTCGAAGCTCTCCTCGAGCTTGAGCAGCATGGAGACGAAGCCGAAGATCGCGTTCGTGGGCTCGCCGGCGGGCGAGGTCATGGTGGGCGGGATGGCGTGAAACGCCCGGTGCATGAGGGAGTTGCCGTCGACGATGGCGATGGTTCTACGCTCGGACATGGGGCCTCCGATGGGTTTCCGTTCGCTTCGTCCATGCTAGCAGGGAGCGCCTGACCTTGGGCTATCCTTCGAGCAAGCGCCCGCACGGAGAGCACGGGGGGTGGCACGACGTGGACGACGCGACCGATCCCTCGAGGCGCCTCCGGCCTGCCGCCTCCGCCACCTCTCCCGCCGCCTCCGCCCACGCCCCGCGGGCCGGCTCGGCTCTCGGCACGTCGCTTGCGTTCTGCCTCGTGGCGGGGCTCTTCGCCGCCGTCTGGACCGAGCTCGCCTTCGAATGGGTCGCCGAGCGCAGCGCGGGGCTCTTCACCGCCACGCTGAGTGCGGGCGTGCTGCTGCGCATGCTGGCCGTCTTCGCGTGCGCGGCGCTTCTCACCTGGGCCTTCACGCGGCGCGGCGAGCGACCGCTCGACTGGGTGTTTCGCCATCGGCTCCTCATCGGCATCGTCATCTGCGCCCTCGCCACCGCCTTCGAGGTGAGCGGCTCCTCGCTCGCCATGTTCGGCGACTACGCGCACTACGACGGCGCGGACATCACCATCGGGCAACCGAGGCGCATCCGCTGGGACGAGTGGTGCGTCCTCACGCCCTCGCTCATCTCGCAGACGCAGAGCGGCTTTCAGGGCGTGAGCGAGGTCCTCCGGGGCGGAGGCACCGACACGACGCTCGTCTACGCGCTGCCCTCGTTTTCGCTCGCCACCGTCTTCAGGCCGTTTCTCTGGGGGTTCCTCGTCTTCGGCGCCGCGCGGGGCCTCGCTCTCTTCTGGTCGGCGCGCTTCGTCGCGCTCTTCCTCGCCACCGTCGAGCTCGGCCTTCTCGTGAGCCGGGGGCGCCGGGGCCTCTCGCTCGCGCTCGGCGTGCTCGTCTCCTTCGCTCCGCTCGTGCTCTGGTGGTTCGCGGTGAACTCCGTGGCGGAGATCCTCATCGCGGGCGAGCTCCTCGTGGTGCTCCTCGCGCGGCTTCTGAGGTGCCGCTCCCGAGCGCGCGCCACGGGCCTCATCTGCCTCATGGCCTGGCTCGCGGGCTGCTACCTCCTCGCGCTCTACCCCGCGTGGCAGGTCGTCATGTTCTACGTCTTCGCCCTGCTCGGCGTCTGGGTGGTGGTGGATTTCGCGCGCGGAGGCGGGCGGCTCGCCGTGGGCGCGGCCTTCTTCGCGCTCGCCGCGGCACTCGCGCTCGCCGCCGTCTTCGCCCTCGTGGGGCTCGTGCTCTACCAGGCGAAGGACGCCCTCCTCGCCACCCTCGACTCCGTCTACCCCGGCTCGCGCGTCTCGACCGGCGGGGGCCTTCCGGCAGACGAGCTCCTCGGCTCCTCGCGCTCGATGTTCCTCCCCTTCGCCGCGCTCATGGGAAGCGAGGCGGAGATCGAGAGCGTGCTCGCCACGTTCATCTCGCTCTTCCCCCTGGGAAGCCTCCTCGGCATCTGGGCCGCCTTCCGCAGGCGCGACCTCCTCTCGGCGCTCCTCGTGGCGGCGCAGGCGGCGTTTCTCCTCTACGGGTTCGTGGGCGTGCCGCCCGTTCTCGCGAGGCTCACGCTGCTCTCGATGGTGCCGTGGAACCGCCTCTCACTCGCCATCGGGTTCAGCGAATGCGTGCTCCTCGTGCGCGGCCTCGCCCTGCGCATGGAGGCGCGCGAGCGACCCGAGGGCGCCCACGCGCGCCCCGACGCCGCACCCGCGCGGGAGCGGGCCTGGCCGGCGCCCCTCATCGCCTTCGGCGTCCTCGCCCTCGGCGTGTGCTTCCAGGGGACGCTCTTCGACGCGAACCCCACGCTTCGCCTCCTCACCCGCGCGCTCACGCTCGCCTTCGCCCTCCTCGCGGCGATCGCGGCGCTTCGCACGCGGCCATCCGGCCTCGAGGAGCGCCGCGTCCTCTGCGTCGCACTCATCTGCGTGGCCTGGCCGGGCCTCTTCGTGAACCCGGTGCAGGTGGGCACCGGCCCCCTCACCGAAAACGACACCGCGCGTGCGGCGAGCGCCATCGCCGCCGAGGACCCCGATGCCCGCTGGCTCACCGATGCCTCCGAGCTCGCGCAGCTCCTCGTGGCCTCGGGCATTCCCACGGTGAACTCGACGAACCTCTACCCGAACCTCGAGCTCTGGGGCCTCGTCGACGAGGACGGCGCCTACGTCGACGTCTACAACCGCTACGGGAGCGTGCCGGTTTCCATCACCACCGAGCCGACCTCCTTCGAATCGGGGCAGCCAGACCTCATCGAGGTGCACCTCAACGCCGACGACGTGCCGAAGCTCGGCGTGACGTACCTCCTCACCAGCCAGGATCTGAGCGGCGTCGCGGGCGAGCGCGTCTCCTTCCGGCCGCTCGAGAGCGTCGACGGACGCACGATCTACGAGGTCGTCTCCCCGTAGCGCGCCCCTCCCGCGCGAGAGGAGAATGGCCGCCGAGTTGCATACTGTTTGAACGGGTTTCGAAAAGAAGCCGAAACGTGCGCCGCCTAGGGTGGGCGCCGAAGCGGCGATCCGCGCGAACACCGCGGCCGCCGACACCAGCGACGAAAGCGAGGACCCATGGCCGACAAGGTCAGCGAGGAATTCGGAACACTCGTCTTCAACGACGCGGTCATGCAGGAGCGGCTGCCGCGCCCCACCTACAAGGAGCTCTCGAAGGTCATCAAGGAGGGGCTGCCCCTCGACCTCGAGATCGCCAACGAGGTGGCCCATGCGATGAAGGAGTGGGCGCTCGAGAAGGGCGCGACCCACTACACGCACTGGTTCCAGCCGCTCACCGGCATCACCTCCGAGAAGCACGACTCGTTCCTCGCTCCCAAGGGCGACGGCACGGCGCTCATGCAGTTCCAGGGCAAGGAGCTCGTCCAGGGCGAGCCCGACGCGTCGAGCTTCCCCTCCGGCGGCCTCCGCGCCACCTTCGAGGCCCGCGGCTACACCGCCTGGGATCCCACGAGCCCGGCCTTCATCAAAGACGAGGTCCTCTGCATCCCCACGGCGTTCGTCTCCTACACGGGCGAGGCGCTCGACAAGAAGACGCCCTTCCTGCGCTCCTGCGTCGCGCTCGACCGCGAGGCAAAGCGCGTGCTCAAGCTCTTCGGCAAGGAGCCCAAGAGCGTCTCCACCACGGTGGGCCCCGAGCAGGAGTACTTCCTCATCAAGGAGGACGACTACGCGAGCCGCCCCGACCTCGTGATGTGCGGCCGCACGCTCTTCGGCGCGCCGCCGGTGAAGGGCCAGGAGCTCGAGGAGCACTACTTCGGCGCCATCCGCCCGACGGTGAACGAGTTCATGAAGGAGCTCGACGACGAGCTCTGGAAGCTCGGCATCCCCGCCACCACGAAGCACAACGAGGTGGCCCCCTGCCAGCACGAGCTCGCGCCGATCTTCGAGGCCGCGTCCGTGGCCATCGACCACAACCTGCTCACGATGGAGGAGATGAAGCTCATCGCCTCCCACCACGGGCTCGTCTGCCTGCAGCATGAGAAGCCCTTCGAATACGTGAACGGCTCCGGCAAGCACGACAACTGGTCGCTCGCCGCCGACGGCCAGAACCTGCTCGATCCCTCCGACAGCCCCGAGGCCAACCTGCAGTTCCTCGTGTTCCTCGCCTGCGTGATCGCCGCCGTCGACCGCCACCAGGATCTGCTGCGCGTCTCCGTGGCCTCCGCCGGCAACGACCATCGCCTCGGCGCGAACGAGGCGCCCCCGGCGATCGTCTCCGTCTTCCTCGGCGACGACCTCATGGCCGTGGTCGAGGCCCTCGTGAACCACGACCACGACTTCGTCTCCCCCGATCGCGAGGAGATGGACCTCGGCGTGCCGCAGCTCGCGAACATCATGCGCGACACCACCGACCGCAACCGCACGAGCCCGTTCGCCTTCACCGGCAACAAGTTCGAGTTCCGCATGTGCGGCAGCCGCCAGAACCT
>CANQFP010000030.1 GCA_947599965.1 uncultured Atopobiaceae bacterium
CGCACAGAGTATAGGGCACTCGCCGCCTACGCCTCGAGCTCCTGCGGCTTCACGCGCACGCCCTTGCGGCCCTCGGAGGCCACCTCGAGCGCGATCTCGACCGCCGTGGAGGCCGTGAGGCGCTTGGTGTAGGCGACGATGAGCATCGGGAGGTTGAGCCCGGTCACGGCCACCCAGCCCTCGCGCTCCTCCACGAGCGGGCTCACCGTGTTGAACGGCGTGCCGCCCCAGAGATCGACGAGGAAGAGCACCTCATCGCTCGAGGCGAGGGAATCGACGGCCGCGTCGAGGGCGACCTTGAAGTCGCTGGGGCCCATGCCGGGCTTGAGCATGGCCACGGCCACGTTTCGCTGGTGGCCGAGGACCATTTCACCCGATTCGAGCATGGCCTCGGCGAATGAGCCGTGGGAGACGAGAACGATGCCGACCATGACGTACCTCCGTATCCGTTGTGTCGGCGAGCCGGCATTGCCTGCGTGTGCGTGAGGCGCGGGGCGTGAACCGTGCGCCTAGCAGTCGAGGATCTGCAGCTCGTGGGGCGAGGTGGCGAAGGATTCGAAACCGTGCTCGGTGACGACGCCCGTGTCCTCGAGGCGCATGCCGAACTCGCCCGGCTTGTAGATGCCGGGTTCGATGGTCACGACCGAGCCCGCCGGCACCGGCTTCGTCCAGCGCGGCCCGAAGCTCGGCTCCTCGTGGATCTCGATGCCCACGCCGTGGCCGAGGCCGTGGTTGAAGTAGGGGCCGTAGCCGGCGTCTTCGATCACGGCCTTCGCGATGTCGTGGATGTCGACGCCGATGACGTCGGGTCGCACGGCTGCCGCGGCCTCCTCGTGGGCGCGCTTCACGACCTCGTAGGCCTCGCGCACCTCGGCCGGCGGCTCGCCGAGCGCGACGGTGCGGGTCATGTCGGCGTGGTAGCCCTTGAGCCCCGCGCCGTAATCCATGAGCACGAGCTCGCCCTTGGCGGCCTTGCGCTCGCCGGGCTTGGCGTGGGGGTTCGCGGCGTTCGGACCGCAGGCCACGATGGAGCCGAAGGAGAGCGCGTCGGCGCCGTGCGAGAGCATGTAGTGCTCGAGTTCGGCGCGGATCTCGAGCTCGGTCATGCCGGGTTTGATGAACTCGCACATGTGGGCGAACGCGGCGTCGGTGATGGCCTGGGCCTCGCGCAAAAGCTCGAGCTCGCCCTCGTCCTTCACCATGCGAAGGCCCTGCTCGTCGCCGTGGAGGCGCGGCCAGAGGCAGGCGACGCAGGAGCGATCGACCTCGTGGACGAGCTCGTCGTAGAAGCCGAGCTCGAGGGTGTCCTCCACGGCCACGGTCCGCGCGCGGGCGGCCGCGATGCGCGCGGCGGTCCACGCCGGGTGGCCCACGTTCTCGCGGTCGATGCGCCAGGCGTCCGCGTCCACGGTGTTGGCCTTGAAGGCCTCGTCATAGCGGGAATCCGTGTGGAGCCAAAGTCCCTCGCCGTCGATGAAGATCGTGTGGGAGCGCTCGTCGTCGAGCGTGCTCGCCGCGCCGGTGAGCCAGCGGATGGTGGCGAGGTCGCGGATGACGCAGGCGTCGTAGCCGCGCTCCTCCATGAGCTCGCGGAGGGCGGCGATGCGGCGGCGGGTGTCTTCGGCCATGGGATTCCCTTCTATCGGGCTTCGTCGGAAGCGGACGGTTCTTCGAGATTGGCGGGGGGTTCGGTTTCGGGTGCGGGCTCCGGTTCGGGTGTGGGCTCGATCGGCACCGGTTCGGGCTCGGGTGCGGGCGGCGCCGGCCTGCGCGCCTGACAGAAGGCGCGGAGATGCTCGAGGAGCACGTCGTCTTCCACCGGCTCCGGAAGCGCCCGGCCCACGGCCCTCGGCAGGATGAACATGCGGCGGTTCGTGAGTTTGGCGGTCTCGGCCTTCATGGCGCCGAGCAGCTCCTCCGGCTCGAGTTCGGCGCGGATCTCCGCGAGGGCGAAGCGCGCGAGGAGCGCGTCCAGCGCGAAGACGACGTCGGGGTCGAGCCCCGCGAGCTGCCAGGCGAGCCTGGCCTCGAAGCGCATGCCCTCGGCGAGGTAGGCGCCTTTGGAGTGGCTCTTCCCGAGGCAGGCGGCGAGGCCGCGGGCGAGCGGCAGGCCGAAGTCGAGGGAGCGCCGGGCGGAGGCGAGCGAGGAGGACGCGAGGCGTCCGCGAGCCCGGGCGGTGTCGAGGGCGAGGTCGACGAGGCCGCCCGCGTCTCCCGTCGCGAGGGCCTCGGAGCCACCGACCACGAGGTCGAAGGCCTTGGCGGATTCCACGAAGGCCGATTGGACCATGAGGGCGTACGCGTTCTCGCGAAGCTCGCGGGTCGCGTGCGCCTCGATGAGCTCGGGCTCCACGAGGATGTTCGAGAGCGCGGGCGGGCAGTGGACGATTCCCTTGACCGGGCCCGCGGAAAGCGCGAGGGGCGTGCCCGAGGCGAGGATGAGCGCCTCGAGGCTCGTGGGAACGGCAAGGCAGGCGGCCTTGCTCCCCCAGTTGCCGGCGAGCCAGGAGGCGGCTGAGAGGGCTTCGGAGCCGCCGATCGCGCAGATGGCATCATCGGGGGTGAGCCCGCGCCCCGCGGCCTCGCAGGCGAGATCTGCGACCGTGGCGAGCGAGAGGGCGGCCTCGCCTTCGGGAAGCGCGAGGTCGAAGACCCTGAAGCCGGCGCTCGTGAGGAGGCGCCTGAGCTCCTCGGCACGCTCCGCGGGAGCGCTCTCCTCGACGAGGAGGGCCGCCAGGCGCGCCCTCCCGACGGCGGAGGCGAGCTCCGAGCCGGCGCGATCGATGATCCCGGGGGCGGCGAGGATGACGCAGCGGTTGCCCTCCACCGAGACGACCTGGCGCGCGGGCCGGGTGGCACTCGCCTCTCGGGCCTCTGTCATGGACGCCTCCCCTCGCCTCGATTCCCCCTCCTCATCCTATACCGCCGAGCCCCGGCCACACAGCCGCGATGATCGCGAGAGCCGAGGCCCACCCGCTCATCCACGGCCCGAGGGCGAAGGTGCGCTCGCCTCTCCGCCACGCGACGAGGGCTCCCGTGCCGGCGCCGAGCGCAAGCGCCCAGAGCCCGAGCACGCCGAGGGCGAGCGTCCAGCCGAAGGCGAGCTTCACGTCGCCGAAGCCGAGGCCGGCGTTCCTGCCCCGCCGGCGTCGCCACAGCTCGAGGGCCGCGAGGACGGCGAATATCCCGATCGCGAGGGCGAGGCACGCGACCGGTGGCTCCAGGCGCGCGCCGAGCGCCGCCTCCCAGGGAAGGAACGCGAGCCAGCCGGGGAGGAAGGCGCGGATGGCCTGGAGGGCGAGCGCCGTGAGCGCGAGGGCGCCGACGAGCGCGTTCGGAAGCTCCCGCCGCCTCGCATCGACCAGGGAGGCCCAGGCCGCAAAGAACACGACGAGGGCCACGTCCTAGCTCGCCTTGCCGCCGGAATCGGCACCGCGAGCCCGCGCCCGCTCGGCGCGAGCGCGCTCCCAGCCGTAGGGCACGTCCTCCATGAGGCGCGCCTCGAGCGGCCGGAGCCAGCGGGTGTAGAAGAGATCGCGCGTGGACTGCGGGTCCACGAGGATGACGGGGATGTTCGCGAGGAGGCTCCCGAGCCCGTCGGTGAAGAGTTGGTCGCCCACGAGGACCGTCTGCTCGGCGGGGACGCCCGCGGCCTCCATGGCGCTCCAGAGCCCGAAGGGAAGCGGCTTCAGCGCGAAGGTCACGACCGGCGCCTCGAGGGCCGCCGAGGTCGTCTTGAGCGCCGCCACCGACCAGTTGTTGGACACGAGCGCGAGGCGAAGTCCGAGCTCGCGCGCCCGCTCGCACCACGCGACGACGTCGGGCGCGGGGTCGTGCTCGCCCCGGGGCACGCAGGTGTTGTCGCGGTCGAGGAGCACGAGGCGCACGCCGAGGGCCTCGAGATCGGCCGGATCCACCTCGGCGAGCCGGTGCACGCGGCACCAGGGCTTGAAGCCGAGCACGCTCATAGGCCGAGCTCCCCCATCTCCTGCCGCGCCCGCTCGATGGCCGCGAGGTGCTCCTCGTAGGTGTTCGAGAAGGTGTGGTTGGAATAGCCGTCGTCGTCGATGAGGAGGAAGTAGAGATACTCGGTCTTGGCGGGATGCAGCGCCGCCTCGATGCACGCGTAGTCGGGCGTGCAGACCGGCGTCGGCGGCAGGCCCTGGTTGAGGTAGGTGTTGTAGGGGCTCTCCACCTTGAGGTCGTCCGCCGTGACCTCGCCACCCGTCACGTAGCGCATGGTGGCGTCGGATTGGAGCGGCATTCCCTGGCGGATGCGGTTCCAGAAGACCGAGGACACGAGTGCGCGGTCCTCCTCGCTGCTCGCCTCGAGGTTGATGATGGAGGCGAGCTTCAAGATCTCGTAGTCGGTGGGGTCGTAGCCGTAGGCTGAGGCGATCTCCTGCTCGCCGGCCTCGAAATCGATCTCGGGCAGCTCGGCGGCGTATTGGTCGAGCATCGCGCGGATGACGCTGTCGGCCGAGATCTCGTGGCCGGAGAAGTCGTAGGTCTTGGCCCAGAGGTAGCCCTCGAGGCTGTCGTCGGCCACCTCGCCGAGGAACGGGTAGTCGGCCACGTAGTTCGAGGCCTTGGCCTGGGCGAGGAACTGATCGGTCGGGATGCCGAGCGCGCCCTGGACGATGTCGGCCGTTTGCGTGACGGTGATGCCCTCGGGGATGGTCACGCGGCCCTCCTGGGTGTTGGGTCCGGCCACGAGCTGGGCGACCACGTTCTCGGGGCTCATGCCCGTGACGAGCTCGTAGGTGCCGGGCTTGAGCTTCATGTCGGCGCCCTGGGAGGCCACGGCCTGCATGAAGGCCTTCTCGTCGTCGATGACGCCCGCCTTCATGAGCTCGGAGGCGATGACGTCGCCGCCGGCACCCGAGGGGATGACCACGGTCACCAGCTGCCCGGCCTCGACGGCCGGCTGCTCGGGCTCGTCCGCGGTGAAGACGCAGCGGGTGAGCACGAAGAAGATCGCGACGAGGGCCACGGCGAGGACGCCGAGGACGATGGCCGCGGCGGCGCCGCGCGAGATGCCCGGGCGCTCCTCGGCGGCGCCATGGGCCCGGAGGCTCCGGGTGCGGATGCGGGAGGCGTCGAAGTGCGAGGTGGGTTGCGGGGCAAGCGGCGCCTGCACGCCGGTCGCGCCGCTCGGGGCCGCGTGCGAGCCGGGGCTCGGAGAGGCATCCGCGCTCGCGGAGCGAGCCCGCGAGGAGCGTCGGGTGCTGCTTCTCGGCTGGGAGGCCGCGGAGGGCCGAGCTCGGCGCGCGCTCGGGCGCTCGGAGGACGCGCCCTGCCGCCTCGGCATCCCGGGGTCACTCATCTTCGGCCTCGCCTTCTCGGTCGGCCCGCGCGTCGAGATAGGACTGGAGGAAGAGCGACGCGGCGATCATGTCGAGCTTCCCCCGCGCTTGCCTGGAATCTCCGCCGCTTGCCCTCACGATACGCTCCGCCTCTTCGCTGGAGAAGCGCTCATCCCAAAACTCCAGAGGAATTCCGAGATCGTGGGCGAGCTGGCCGGCCTCCGAGCGCACCTTGTTCGCCTGCGGCCCGCGCTCGCCGGCGAGGGTGAGCGGAAGCCCCACGAGCAGGAGCTCGGGTTTCGCGTCGTCGACGAGCTCCGTGAGAGCTGGCCCCCTGCGCCGCACATCGGCGGTGGCGAGCACGCAGCGCGGCGTGGCCACCCGCCCCGACGGGTCGGAGAGGGCCACGCCCACGCGGCGATCGCCCCAGTCGAGGGCCATCACCCTCACGAGGCGACGAGCTCCTCGGCCTTCGAGAGCGCGGCGTCCACGGCGGAGGCGTCCGAGCCGCCGCCCTGCGCCATCTGCGCGCGGCCGCCGCCGCGTCCGCCCACCACGACGGCGAGCTCGCGGATGACGGCACCGGCGTCGAAGCCGGCCGCGACCGCGGGCTCCGTGCCCGCGGCGAGGAGCGAGACAGCGCCTCCCTCCCCCACGCTCGCGATGACGGCGGCGGAGGCGTCGCCGAGCTTGTCGCGCAGGGTGTCCCAGACGCCGCGGAGATCCTTGGCGCCCCGCCCGTCGATGCGAAGCACGGCCAGCTTGTAGCCGCCCGCGTCGCGGGCGTTCGCCACGGCGTCGTCGAGCTCTGTGGAGCCGCCGCCCGCGAGCGCCTTGGCGAGCCTCTGCTCGGTGGCGCGCTCCTTGGCCCGAAGATCGCGCACGGCCTTGGCGAGCGCGGTCGGCGGGCACTTGAGCTCGGCGGCGGCCTCGTTGGCCGCGTCGAGGCGCCCGTTCAGATAGGCCAGCGCGCCCTTGGAGGTCACGGCCTCGATGCGGCGCACGGCGGCGCCCACCGAGGATTCGGAGACGATCTTGAAGAGCCCGAGCTCGGCGGTGTTGCGCGCGTGCGTGCCACCGCAGAGCTCCATGGAGACGGTGCCCTCGGCGTCGGCCACCGAGACGACGCGCACCCGCTCGCCGTACTTCTCGCCGAAGAGCGCGATGGCGCCCTTGGCGCGGGCCTCGTCGATGGGCAGCTCCTCCGTCGCCACGGGGATGGCGCGGAAGATCTCCTCGTTCACGAGCCCCTCGACCTCGGCGATCTCCTCGGAGGTCATCGCCTCGAAGTGCGTGAAGTCGAAGCGCAGGCGATCGGGCGCCACGAGCGAGCCCGCCTGGTGCACGTGCTCGCCGAGCACGTCGCGAAGCGCGCTGTCGAGGAGGTGCGTGGCCGTGTGGTTTCGGCGGATGAGCTCGCGACGCTCGACGTCCACGACGGCGCGCAGGGTCTGGCCGAGGGTGAGCTCGCCCTCCTCCACGCGGCCGATGTGGGAGGTGAGGCCGTCGCCTCGCACCTGGCAGTCGTCCACGACGAAGCGCACGCCCTCGCCGAGGAGCAGGCCCTCGTCGCCCACCTGGCCGCCCTTCTCGGCGTAGAAGGGCGTGGAATCGAGCACGACCTCCGCCTCCTCGCCCGCGCGGGCGCACTCCGCACGCTCGCCCGCCTTCACGAGGGAGCGCACGTGGAGGCCGTCCGCCACCACCTCCTCGTAGCCGGTGAAGGAGGTGGCGCCGATCTCGTCGGCGAGGCCGGTCCAGAGATCGAGACCGTTCCACGCGTCCTCGTCGGTGGCGAGCGCCTTGCGGGCCCGCTCGCGCTGGGCCTCCATCAGGGCCTCGAAGCCGGCCATGTCGATGCCGTGCCCGGCGTTCTCGCCGATCTCGCGGGTGAGGTCTACGGGGAAGCCGTAGGTGTCGTGGAGCGTGAAGGCCGTCTCGCCGGAGATCGTCTCGCCCTCGGCGAGGGCGCCCATGACCTCGGCGAGGTAGCTCCGGCCCGTCTCGAGGGTCTTGGAGAAGCGCTCCTCCTCGGCCGCGATCGTGCCCTGCACGAGCGCCTCGTTGTCCACGAGCTCCGGGTACACGTCGCCCATGAGCTCGCGCACGAGCGCGGCGAACTCGCCGACGAAGGCCCCCTCGATGCCGAGCATGCGGCCGTGGAAGATGGCGCGGCGCAGCAGCCGGCGCAGGATGTAGCCGCGGCCCTCGTTCGAGGGAAGGATGCCGTCCGCGATCATGAAGGTCACGGCGCGGGTGTGGTCGGCGATGATGCGCAGCGAGACGTCCGAGCCCTCGGCATCGCCGTAGCGCTTCCCGCTCATCCTCTCCCCGAGCTTGATGAGGCCCTGGAGGATGTCGCCGTCGTAGTTGGAGGATTTGCCCTGCATGATGGCCGCGATGCGCTCGAGGCCCATGCCGGTGTCGACGTTTCGGTGCGGCAGGTCGACGAGCGTGCCGTCCTCCCGGCGGTCGTACTGCGTGAAGACGAGGTTCCAGAACTCGAGGAAGCGGTCGCAGTCGCAGCCGGGCGCGCAGTCGGGCCTGCCGCAGCCCACCTCCTCGCCCTGGTCGTAGTAGATCTCGGAGCAGGGGCCGCACGGGCCGGTGGGGCCGGCCGCCCAGAAGTTGTCCTCCTCGCCGAGGCGCGAGATGTGGCTCTCCTCGATGCCGAGCTCCTTCCAGATCTCCACGCACTCGTCATCGTCGGTGAAGACGGTGCAATGGAGGCGATCCTTGGGAAGGCCGAGGTGGTCGCACACGTATTCGAGCGCCCAGGCGCAGGCCTCGCGCTTGCCGTAGCCGCCGAAGGAGAAGTTGCCGAGCATCTCGAAGAACGAGAGGTGGCGCCCGTCGAGGCCGATGACGTCGATGTCGTTGGTGCGCAGGCACTTCTGGCAGGAGGCGGCGCCGATGGAATCCATCGTCTTCGTGCCGAGGTAGTAGGCCTTGAACTGGTTCATGCCCGCGTTCGTGACGAGGAGCGAGGGGTCCTCGGGCACGAGCGAGGAGGAGCGCCAGACGCTGCAGCCCTTGGAGGCGAAGAAGTCCAGGAAGGAGGAGCGGATCTCGGCGGTGGTGCGGATCTCACGGGGGGCGATGGCCATGGGGTCTCCCTCGAAGCGTTTCCGGATGGCGGGCGCGCGTGGCGCGCGGCGGCGCGGGCGATGCGGGCTCTGCGCGGATCTCCTAGCTTAGGCCATCTGCGTGCTCGGCGGCATCGCGCTGTTGCTTCTTGAGGGCTTGGGAGCGAAGCTCGCGCTGATCGTTGGGGATGTCGTCCTCGTCGGCCTCGACGACGATGGGCTCCTCCGCGAGGCGCTTGGCCTTGCGCTGCTGCTTGTCGGTCTTGTCCTGGGCCTTCTTGGCCCGCTTCTGGGCCTTGCGCCTCATGCGAAGCACGTCCTCGGCGTCCTCGATCATCTCGTCCGCCTCGGCGTGGAGCTCGCGCGGCTCCGCGGGCCCCTCGTGCCCGGCCGGGCGCACGGGCTCGCCCGAGGCCACCGCGGCGTCCTCGCGCTGCTCGTCCTTGGCGCGGTCGAAGATCGTGCGCGCCTCGTCCGCATGGCGGCGGATGAGGTCGGAGATGTGCAGGTCGGAGTTCCGGGGCCGCTTCTCCGGCTTGGCGTGGAGGCTCTTCGTGTCGACCTCGGGGATGAGGCGCGAGGTGGCGAAGAAGTTGTCGTCGTCGAGGGCGTCGAAGGAGGGGGCCGGCGAGCCGTCGGGGTGGCGGAAGGGCGTGCCCTGGAAGATGGCGCCGTCGTAGGAGACGAGCTGGCGATGCGTGCGCGTCTCGAAGTAGTAGATGAAGACGCCCTTGATGGCGGCGGAGATGGGGATGGAGATGATCATGCCCATCGGGCCGCCGAGCGTGGAGCCCACGACGATGGCGAGGAGCGAGAACGCCGGGTGCACCGAGACCGTGGAGCGCATGACCACGGGGCCGATGATGTTGTCGGTGATGTTCTCCGCGATGACGGCCATGATGAGCGTCCAGAGCGCGCAGAACGGGCTCACGGTGAGCGCCGTCACGGTGGCGAGCGCGGCCGAGATGATGGGCCCGACCACGGGGATCACATGGAGCACGGCCGTGAGGATGCCCATGAGCATGGCGTAGGGCTGCCCCACGATCCAGAAGCCGAGACCCGAGAGCACGCCGTCGATGAGCGAGGTGATGACGACGCTCTTCATGTAGCCACCCACCGAGCGCGAGAGCACCGCGAAGAGGAGCGTCACGTCCTCCTGGCGCTTGGGGCCGGTGATGACGGCGATCTCCTTGAAGATGCGCGGGTAGTCCACGGCGAGCCAGTAGGCGAGGATGAGCCCGAGGAAGAACATCATCACGCCGTTGGCGAAGTTCATGATGTTGGGCAGGAACTCGCCCGAGATCTGCCCGAGGATGTCGGTCGCGAACTTCGAGGTGTAGGACGTGATGGCGTCCACGAAGGCCTGGATGTTCTGCTCGAAGCCGCCGAAGCCGTCGGAGGCGAGGTTCTGGATCTGCGCCGTGAGCCAGTGCTCGGCCTCGGAGAGGTAGTCGGGCACCTTCTGGAGGAGGCTCACGAGCTGACTGATGGTGAGCGGCCCCAGGATGGCGATGGCGGCCACGACGACGCCGATGACGACCACGAGGGCGATGATGGCTCCGACGGGCCGCCCGACCTTGCGATCCTCGAGCCAGTTCACGATGGGGCTGCAGATGAAGCCCACCACGCAGCCGACGGCGAGGAACTCGAGCACCGGCAGGAGGAAGCCGAGCGCGTAGAGCACGGCGGCGAAGATGGCGATGCCGAGGCAGACGATGCCGAGGCGCACGAGGTGCGCGCGCTCGCGGCCCCTCGCCTCCTCCATCTGCACCCTCTCCGTGCCCTCGGTCATGGCTCCCCCTCGCCCGACCTCAGGATGGAGATGAATTTGGATCGAGGCGATCGCGCATCTTCTTCAGCGTGCGGCGGAGGAAGCGCGACACCTGCACCTGGGAGACGCCGAGCCGATGCGCGATCTCCACCTGCGTGAGGTTGTCGACGAAGCGCATGCGGATGACCTCCTGCTCGCGCGGCGAGAAGGTCTTGATGGTCTCCTCGATGACGAGGCGCTCGTCGACGCCCTCGAGATCGGAATCCTCGGTGGCGTAGCGGTCGATGATGGCCGGGGAATCGTCCTCCTCGGTCCCGCCCGCCTCGAGCGGCACGGCGCTGTAGGCGCCGGAGGATTCCATGGCCTCCAGCACCTCGTCCACGGTGACGCCGAGCGCAGCGGCGATCTCGTCCACGGTGGGCGAGCGCTTGAGCTCGACCATGAGGTCGTCGGTGGTCTGGTTCACCTTCTTGGAGAGCTCCTGGAGGCGCCTGGGCACGCGCACGCTCCAGCCCTTGTCGCGGAAGTGGCGCTTGATCTCGCCCGTGATGGTGGGCGTGGCGAAGGTCGTGAACTCGAGGCCTCGGGAGGGGTCGAAGCGATCGATGGCCTTGATGAGCCCGATGGAGCCCACCTGGATGAGGTCGTCCAGGGGCTCGCCGCGGTTCTTGTAGCTGCTCGCGAGGAAGCGCACGAGGTTCAGATGGCTCTCGATGAGCTGCGCGCGGGCGTCCTCATCGCCCTCTTCCTTGAAGCGGCGGAAAAGCTCTTTGGTGCGCTCCTTGTCCCAAGCGAGCTTGCCCCGGCCCGATGCCGCCGAGACCCTGCGCGCGTGGACGCCCTTCGTGGAGCTGACCGAGGGTTCAGTCGAGCTCACCGGCCACCCCCATGCGCTTGACCACCCTGAGGCGGTTGCCCTCCTCGTCCATCTCGTACTCATCGCTCACCGCGGCGAGGATGAGCTCGGCGTAGGAGAAGGAACCCGGAGCGTACTGCTCGGCCACGGGCTCGCGATCGCCGAGCCCGAAGTTCATCTCCACCTCGCCCTCCTCGACGCCGAAGACGACGTCGATCGCGTCGTCGGTTGTGGCGGAGGCGTAGACGAAGCCCTCCTCGGCCGCCATGCGCACGTCCTCCACGTCGTCGATGGAGAGCCCGGCGACCACGGCGAGGTTCGCCGCGAGCATGCGCATGGATCTCGCGAACTGCGGTTCAGCCGGCATGTTGAGGGTAACGATGCTCTTGGCCATGGCACTTCCTGCCTTTGCTCGAGGGGGACGGAATCCGCGATGCGGATGGGAGGTTGCCTAGGCGTCTGCCTCGGGCGCGGGCGGCTCCTTCGGCTCGCTCGACGCCGGGTAGGTGAAGAAGCCATCACCGCCGTCCGCCTCCTCGGTGGACGGGAGCTCGATGCCCACGCTGTCCGCGAGCTCGGCGGCCTTCTCCTCGAGAGCCACCTTGGCGGCGGACTCGCCGAGGCCGGCGGCCGGCTTCTTCGGGGCGATCTTGTCGGAGACGGCCTTGCCGATCCTCGAGACGGCGCTGCCCACGGCCGTGGTGGCCTGCGAGGCGCCCTTCGTGAGGGCGCTCGTGGCCGAGAGGGCCGTGCCGGAGATGGTGCTCACGTCGGAGAGGATCGTATCGACGGTGGTGAGATCGCCGTTCAGGGAATCGATGGTCTTGTCGACGTTGTCCACGACGCCCGGGAGCCGCTGCACCGTGGGGCGCAGGTCGCTGATCGTCTGATCGGTGTTATCCAGGATGGCATCCACCTTCTCGAGCGACGTGCCCAGCTGATCGGTGAGCTTGTCGAGCTTGGCGCGCAGGCGACGCAGGATGAGGGCGCCCTCGATTGCCACCCACACGCACGCCGCGGCGAGGATGCACAGGAACACGACGAGCACGATGTTCATTTCCATAGGTCTCTCCTCGGCTCTTGGGGTCGCGAGCGCGACCACGAAAAGCACACACAGGTGAGAGTGTACCCTCTGGCGCTCGGCCGTAACGGCCGACGATCAGGGCGCGGGCTCCTCGCCGCCTCCTCGGCGCCCGGCCTCGCGCTCGGCGCGATCGCGGCTCGTGGCCTCCTCGCGCCAGGCCTCCCAGCCACGCTCGGTGGGCCGCCAGAAGGCGCCGCGCGCAAGGCCCGCCGGCAGGTAGTCCTGCTCCACCCAGCCGCCGGGATAGTTGTGGGGGTAGAGGTAGCGCCCGTAGTTCTCCGAGCCCGGGCGGTGCCGGTCGCGCAGCGGATCGGGCACCTCGCGCCTCGGGCCCTCCCGCACCTCCCGCTGCGCCGCGTCGATGGCGGAGACGACGGCGTTCGACTTCGGCGCGAGTGCGAGGTAGACGGCCGCCTGGGCGAGGTTGATGCGGCACTCCGGATAGCCGATGACCTCGGCCGCCTTGAAGGCCGCGTGGGCCACGAGCAGGGCCTGCGGGTCGGCGTTGCCGATGTCCTCGGAGGCGCAGATGAGGATGCGCCGCGCGATGAAACGCGGGTCCTCGCCTCCCTCGATCATCCGCGCGAGCCAGTAGAGCGCGGCGTCGGGGTCGCTTCCGCGCATGGACTTGATGAAGGCCGAGACGACGTCGTAGTGGTAGTCGCCGCCCTTGTCGAAGGGCAGGCCGCGGCGCGGGTTGGCCTCGCGCACCTCCTCGAGGCCGATGGCGATGGGCTCGCCGGCCTCGGGGGTGAGCGAGCCGTCGGGGCTCGCGAGCTGGGCTGCGAGCTCGAGGGTGGTGAGGGCCGCGCGGGCATCCCCCGCGGCGAGCATGACGATCTCGTCGAGCGCCTCCACCGTGAGCTCGAAGGCGTCGGCGAGGCCGCGTTCGGAGAGCGCGGCGTCCTCCACGATGGCGCGGATGGCGTCGTCGGAGAGCGCCTTCAGCTCCACCACGCGCGAGCGCGAGAGAAGCGCGCTGTTCACCTCGAAATAGGGGTTCTCGGTGGTGGCGCCCACGAGGATGACGGTGCGGTCCTCGACGGCGTGGAGGAGCGCGTCTTGCTGCGAGCGGTTGAAGCGGTGGATCTCGTCCACGAAGAGGATGGTGCGCCGCCCCGTGGCGAGGAGCCGCTCGCGGGCGGCCTCGATCTCGGAGCGCAGATCCTTCACCGTGCCCGTGACGGCCGACACCTCGACGAAGGCGGCGTCGGTGGTGTTCGCGATGATGCGGGCGAGGGTGGTCTTGCCCGTGCCGGCGGGCCCGAAGAGCACGACCGAGAAGAGCGCATCGTGCTCGATCGCGCGGCGAAGCCACGAGCCCTCCCCCACGGCTTCCTCCTGGCCGACGAAGCCGTCGAGGGTCCGGGGGCGCACGCGGGCGGCGAGCGGCGCGTTGGCCGCGAGGACGCGGGCCTCCTCGCCGGAGAAGAGGTTGTGGTCGGGGGAGTCGGGACGCAACGCCATGGCCTCGCTTTCCTCGTGGGAGACGTGGGCCACGATGGTAGCGCTCGCGCCCTACGCCCGGCGCGTGTCGTTTCTGCGCAAGTGCAGCTCCTGGAAGCCGCGAGCGACGCGCCAATACCTCGAGAACGCGAGCGCCGCCTCGCGGTTCGCGGCCGCGCTCGTGCCAAGTATGCGAAGGACGCAGCCGCCGCCCTCCATGGCGCTGATGCCGAACCTCATATTCTCTTCGCCCACGCCCCTCGAGGAGAGGAAGGCGCCCACCGCCTCGCGGGCCCCCTCGACGAACGCCTCGCCCACCTCCTCGTCGGCGAGGATCGCCGAATCGAGGTTCGTGAAGCCCTCGAAGTAGCCGAGCCCCTCGAGCGCGACCTCGCCGGACTCGAGGAGCAGGCGATCGAGCAAAAGGATCCTCCCCTCCCGGCGCACCTCGGTCGAGAGGAGGAGGTCGCCGTAGCGGAAGGGCGCGCCGTCCGGCGACCACCCGCCGGTGACGCCGTCGAAGACGAGGCAGCGCGCCCCGGCCGCGAGGTCGATCGTGGTCGCTTGGCGAAGGCGCGCGTGCTCGTAGGGGATGAGGGGATCCTGGTAGAACTCGAAGGTGGCGCCCTCGCCTGCCGCGATGCGGCACTCCTGCACGCTCACGCGCCCGTGCTCGCACTTGAAGACGCAGGTGGGGGCCTGCGTGGCCACCACGGCGTGGGCGCGGGCGGGAAGCGTGAAGGCGCTCACGTAGCGCTCGCCCTCCACGAGGCCGCCCCCCGTCTGGAGCACGATGTTGTAGGCCACGTCCGGGCCCGCGGGCGAGAGCGCCTGCGAGAAGCGGGTGGATCCCTCGCGATAGACGCGCTTGGCGTAGGTCCTCTCGCCTCGCAGGGCGTACGTCACGTCGAGGAGGCCTTCGGGCGCGGAGCGGGTGAGCTCCTCCGCCCAAAGCGGCCCCGCCTCCTTCGGGCCCACGGGCTCGCGCACGCGGCCCCAGCGCCCCGCCGGCGAAGGCAGGGCCTCCCGTGGCGCGTCCGCTCCCGCGCGCTCGCTAGCCATCGTCCTCTTCGAGATCTTGGAGGAGCACGTCGCGGCGAATCCAGTCGATCACGTCGGAAAGACCCTCGTCCTTCTTGAGGTTCGTGAAGAAGAAGGAGCCGGCGGGCCGGAACATCTCGGAGTCCGAGCGCATGCGCTCGAGATCGGCCCCCACGTAGGGGGCGAGGTCGGTCTTGTTGATGATGAAGAGGTCGCTCTTGATCATGCCCTGGCCGGCCTTGCGCGGGATCTTCTCGCCCGCGGCCACGTCGATGATGTAGATGGAGAAGTCCACAAGATCGGGGCTGAAGGTGGCCGCGAGGTTGTCTCCCCCGCTCTCGATGAAGATGAGGTCGAGGTCGGGATGGCGATCCTCGAGGTCCTCCACGGCGGCGAGGTTCATGGACGCGTCCTCGCGGATGGCGGTGTGGGGGCATCCGCCGGTCTCGACGCCGATGATGCGATCGTCGTCCAAGACGGAGTTCCTCTGCATGAACTCGGCGTCTTCCTTGGTGTAGATGTCGTTGGTGATGACGCCCATCTCGAGCTCATCCGCAAGCGCGCGCGTGAGCCGCTCGATGAGCATGGTCTTGCCGGAGCCCACGGGCCCTCCGACGCCGATGCGTACCGCTCGTTGCATGGTGCCTCCTTTGTGATGCGAGCCAATTGCGCGGGGCGAGCCGCCCGCGCGCCCTGCGCCCTCACGACATGAAGAGCCGCGGCCCCTGGGTCTCGTGGGCGATCTGCGCGAGTTCGAGCCCGGGGACGTTCGCCCCCAAGAGCTCGGAGGGGAGGGTTCGCGCCCTCTGCCAGAGCCCTTGGATGAGGGCGATGGTGCG
>CANQFP010000031.1 GCA_947599965.1 uncultured Atopobiaceae bacterium
CATGCCCATGGCCTCCTCTACTGGATGGGGTTGTGGACGGTGACGAGCTTGGTGCCGTCGGGGAAGGTGGCCTCCACCTGGATCATGGTGATCATCTCGGGCACGCCTTCCATGACGTCATCGGCCGTGAGCACCTCACGGCTGTCCTGCATGAGGGTGGCCACGGTCTTGCCCTCGCGGGCGCCCTCGAGGATGTGGTCGGTGATGAGGGCCACCGATTCGGGGTGGTTCAGCTTCAACCCCTTCGCCTTGCGCCTCTCGGCGATCATGGCCGCGAGGCTGATCATCATCTTCTCGCGCTCACGCTCTGTCAGTTGCATGCCGTAGGGCTCCTTTCCTTCGATCCTTGCCGATCTTCACTTCATGCAAAAATGGCGACATTCGCTGGCCACACGCCGGTGAGCATCATGAATCCCGGGATCCAGGCGGTGAAGATGCCCTCGAGGAGGCCGAGCCATCCCACGAACTTGCCGAGGTTCTTGTGCAGGGAGCACTCGATCCAGCCGGTGAGCCAGAGGATACCCCACAGCCACCAGATGATCCCGTACCAGAAGTTGCCGCCGTAGCCGAAGAAGCAGAGGATGCCGCAGGGGATCGTGTTGATGGCCACGAAGAGGCTGTACCAGCCGTAGAGGGTCTGGTCCAGATCCCAGATCGCGTTGATGGCGACGTAGAGGTAGGTGAACGCGAAGAGGAGCCCGGTCGCGCTCGCGTAGTACCACGAGGCGTCCGCGTTCTGCGCGACGCCGATCCCTATGCTGATGACGTTCAACACGAGGCCGAGCCCGCCCGTGAAGAGGTTCATCACCACGTTGGATTTATCCTTGATGCCCAGCAGCCGGAACAGGCCGTTGCTCATGAGCACCATGCCCACGTAGAGCAAGATCAAGCCGAGCATTGCCCCTCCCCCTCTCTCTCCGGGCGCCCCTGTCGCGCCGCTCTGGCCTAGGGATAGCACCGCCCGCCGTCTGCGCGGTTTCGCATCCGTTGCCAACAGGTCACGGAGAACAAGCGGCACGTGCGATGCCCCCCACTCGCCCGTTTCGCGCGGGACGCGCTAGCCGTCGTCCGCGAGGGATCCCCCGCTCGCCCCCTCCGACGCGGGCTCGCTCGGGGCGGTCCCCTCTGCCTCCGCTCCGAGCGATTCCAGCGTGGTCGCGTCGACCACGTCGTAGGCCCTCTCGTGCAAGAGCACCCGGTCGAGGCCTTGGTCGATCACCTCCTGGCTCGGGCGGATGTCGGTCGCGGCGCCCACGATCTTCAGGATGAGCCACGCCACGGCGAAGCTCCACGCCGCCGCGACCACCACGCCGAGCACCTGCACGCCGAATTGCGCCGGGCTCGCCGAGACGCCGTTCACACTCTCGTCGGCGAGGATGCCGATGAGGATGGTGCCGGTGAAGCCGCCGATGCCGTGCACGCCCCACACGTCGAGCGCGTCATCCCACTGCATGCGCTTGCGGAACTCGACAGCCAGGTTGCACACGATGCCGGCGACGACGCCCACGATGATGGCCGAGACGGGCGAGATGTAGCCCGCGCAGGGCGTGATGGTGGCGAGGCCCGCCACGGAGCCCGTCATCACATCGACGAAGTCGATCGAGCCGTGGATGATCTTCGCCACGATGAGCCAGGTGACCATGCCACTCGCAAGGCCCACGACGGTGTTGGTGAAGGCGTGGGTGGCGAGCTCGCCCGCCGAGAGGGCGCCGCCCGAGTTGAAGCCGAACCAGCCGAACCACAGAAGCCCCGTGCCGATGGCCGCGGCAATGAGGTTGGAGGGCTGCATGCCGGGCTTTTGGAGCTTGCGGTCGCCGAGCACGAAGATGCCCGCGAGCGCGGCGAAGCCGGCCGTCGTGTGGATGACCGTGCCGCCCGCGAAGTCGACGAAGCCGAGGTCGGAGAGCCAGCCGCCGCCCCAGACCCAGTGGCACACGGGGTAGTAGATGAAGATCGTGCCGAGGATGAGGAAGAAGAGGTAGCCCTTGAGGTTCAGGCGCTCGGCGTAGGCGCCGCTCGAGAGCGGGATGGTGATCACGCAGAACATGAGCTGGAAGAGGAAGAAGAGCGCGAAGGGGATCGTGGTGGCGTGCACCGTGTCCGGCGAGAAGCCCACGCCCGCGAGCCCGAAGTAGTCGCCGGGGTTGCCGATGAGGCCGCCGAGATCCTCGCCGAACGAGAGGCCGAAGCCGCCGTACATCCACATGAGCGTGACGATGCCCATGGCGATCATGGACTCCATCATGATGAAGAGGACGCTCCGGCGCCGGGCCAGGCCGCCATAGAAAAAGGCGAGGCCCGGTGTCATCACGCAGACCATCGCCGTGCAGAGCATCATGAAGGCGGTATCGCCGTTGTTGATCATGGACCCCCACGCCCCTCTCGTCTCGCGGCGCCCGGGCCACCCCGCCGGACGCCCTCCCACCGTCCCCGCTTGCGGCGCATGTGGCTGAAAGCGAGGAGACCAAACTTTCAGCTTTCTACCCAACGGGTTTTCGGTGATACACGCCCCAAACCAGCCAATGGGGAAACGCGCCGACGAGCGGGGCGAGCTGATGCGCGCCTTGCGTGCCTAGAGCTCGACGACCCGCGTGGCGATGCGGGCGCGGAGGGCGTCTGAGTGCGTCACGAACACGAGGCCCGCCTGCTCGCGGGCGCACCAGTCGAGGATGACCTGCCAGACGCGCGCCTGGGTGACGGCGTCGAGCATGGTGGAGATCTCGTCCGCCACGAGGTAGCGCGGACGCGCCGTGAGGGCGCGCGCCACGCAGAGGCGCTGGAGCTCGCCCGCGGAGAGTGCGGCGGGGCGGCGCTCGAGCCAAGCGGGATCGGCATCGAGGGCCTGAAGGAGCGCGGGCGCGACCTCGCCCGCCTCGGCAAGCGAATCTTCCAGCCGAAGCCTGGGGTCGAAGGCGAGCTCGGGGTGCTGGCTCACCAGCTGCACCGGGCAGGCGCCCCGCTTGGGGAACGGCTCGCCGTCCACGCGCACCTCGCCTGCTTGGGGGCTGAGGTAGCCCGCGAGCAGCCTGCAGAGGGTCGTCTTGCCCGCGCCCGAGGGGGCCTCGAGCGCCACGCGCTCCCCAGGCGCCACCTCGAGCGAGAGGTCGCGAAAGACGGACGAGGCGCCGGGATAGGCGAAGGTGAGGGAGCGGGCTTCGAGCATGGCCCTACCTCACCGTCTTCGACGTGACGGCGAAGTCGTGCTCCGGCAAGGCGTGCCAAAGCTCGCGGCTGAAGGGATGGCGCAGGAGCTCGGGCGAGGCGAAGCTCGCAACCGACGTCTCCTCCACCACCGTGCCGTCGTGGAACACGGCCACGCGATCGGCTACGGCAAGCGCGAGCTCGATGTCGTGGGTGATGAGCATGATGGCGCCCCCGCCATCCGCGAAGGAGCGGAAGTCGTGGAGGGCGGCACGCGCAAGCGCGAGGTCGAGCCCCGGGGTGGGCTCGTCGGCGATGATGAGCCTGGGCTCGTCCACGAGGGCGCAGCAGAGGAGCACGCGCCGGGCCATGCCTCCGGAGAGCTCGTGCGGGTAGAGGCGCTCCACCTCCTCGCCTAGGCGATAGCGCGCGAAGAGCTCGCGCTGGCGCTCCAGGCGCCTTGCCGCATCCTCCCTTCGCGCGCGGCCCTTACCCCTGGGCACCCCTCGCACCTGCTCCCCCACGCGCATGAGTGGGTCGAGGCAGGAGACGGATTGCGGGATGAAGGCGATCTCCGTCGATCGCAGGCGGCGGAGCCCGGCTTCGTCCTGCGCCTCGCCGTCGAACCAGATGCGCCCCTCGATGCGCTCGCCTTGCGTGGCCACCCCCATGATGGCCTCGGCGAGGATGCTCTTGCCGGCGCCCGACGCCCCCACGACCGCGAGCATCTCGCCCTCGTGGACGCCGATCGAGACGTCATGGAGGACGGGGACGAAGGCGCGCCGAGCCTTGAAGAAGGGCGCGCCCGACTCGTAGCCCTCGAAGGCGACGCTGAGGCCCTCCACCTGAAGGAGGTGGTGGTGGCCGGGGTGCCTCGAGTTCAGCGCATGGGTGTGGTGGTGGTGCGCCTCGCCCGTGTGGTGCGCCCTCGCCTCGTGGGGCGGGCCGCCTCGCGCACCGCCCGCGAAGGCGCGCGTCTCGTCCGTCATAGGGCCCCTCCCCTCGTGGCAAGGCGGGCGAGCGATCGCCCGAGCATGTCGAAGGCCAAGACGCAGAGCACGAGCGCGGCGCCCGGCAAGGCCACGAGCCACCACGCGCCCGTGGAGAGGTAGGCCATGGACTCCGAGAGGATGGATCCGATGGCCGGCACCTCGGGCGGAAGCCCGAACCCGAGGAAGGTGAGCGATGCCTCGTGGATGATCGCATGGGGGAAGAGCAGCACGAGCCCCACGACGAACTGGGGGAGCACATAGGGCACCAAGTGCCGCATGGCCACGCGCACCGGGCCCTGGCCGAGCCGCCTCGCGGCGAACACGTAGTCCGAGCCGCGGCATTGGAGCATCTCGGACCTCACGACGCGCGCGAGCCGCGGCCATTCGGTGAGGGCGATGGCCAAGACCACACCGACGAAGCCCTTGCCGAACGCGAACGACACGAGGATCAAAAGCACGATGTGCGGAAGCCCCATCACCACGTCAATGGCGCCGGAGACGAGCGCATCGGCCGCAGGACCCCCGAGCGCCGCCACGCAGCCGAGGATGAGCGAGAGCCCCGCCGCGGCAAGGGCCGCCAGAAGGCCGAGCGAGGCCGAGAGCGAGAGCCCCGCGACCGTCCGGCAGAGCATGTCGCGCCCCATCCAATCGGTGCCGAAGGGATGCGCGAGGGAGGGCGGGAGGTTCTTCGCGAGGAAATCCGCCTCCTGCGCGGCGGGCGCGAGGGCCGCCCCGAGGGCGAGCAGGAGCACGAGCGCCGCCCCCAAAGCGAGCACGCGGGCGAGGTCGGCGCGCCGTGAGGGAAGGGCGTGTGCGCTCGGCGCCACGATCACGGGCGCATGCGGGCTCCGTTCGCGGGCCATGTCAAACGGTGCCACCACGACCCACCTCCCCCGTGCTCGCGTTGGGGACGTCATAGTCCTCGGGGCGATCGACGAGCGAGGCGAGCGGCCCTTCCTTCGAGGCGCCCGCCGCCCCTCGCGCGCTCCGCATGCGCGGATCCACGACGCCATAGAGCACGTCAGCCGCGAAGTTTCCGCCGAAGACGAGAAGCGACGTCACCACGGCGATGCCGGCGAGCAGGCACACGTCCGAGCCGAGGCCCGCCGTGACCGCCGCCTGGCCGAGCCCGGGATACGAGAAGACCTCCTCCACGAGCACCGCCCCGCCGAAGATCTCCCCCACGCTCGCGCATTGGAGCGTGATCGCCGGAAGGGCGACGTTCCTTAGGCCATGGCGCCAGAACCCCTGCCAGGGCCCCTCGCCGCGCAGCCGGCAGAAATCGGCCACCTCGCCGGCCTCGAACTCGATGACCTTCTCGCGCGTGTGGAGGGCGACGGGCGCCACGCCCACGAGCGTGAGGCATATGGCCGGAAGGGCCAGATGGTGGGCCACGTCCGCCCAGGTGACGTCGGCCTGCGCCACGCCGACGGGCGTGGCGAAGCCGATCGGGAACCAGCCAAGCGCCACGGCGAAGACCATGAGGGCGATGAGGGCGAGCCAGAAGGACGGTATGGATGTCATGGCGAAGCACCACCCTCGGATGAGGCGATCGGGCCAGCGCCGATGCGCCATGCCCGCCACGACGCCGAGGACGAAGCCCAGAAGTCCGCTTCCCACCCACGCGATGGAGAGGAGCGCGAAGGAGGCCCCCGCGCGCTCGGCGATGACCTGCGCGACTGGCTCGTCAAAGCGAAGCGACGTCCCCAGGTCGCCGTGCAAAAGTCCCCAAAGCCAATTCCCGTAGCGCTCGAGGAGCGGCTCGCCCACCCCCCAATACGCCTCGAGCTGGGCGCGCTTGGCCTCGGACATGGAGAGGGAGGCGGCCTGCCCCACGTTGGCTTGCACGGGATCCACCGGCGAGAGATCCACGAGGAGGAAGACCACGAAGCTCACCACAACCACGAGCACGCAAGCCTTGAGCAGGTTCTTTGCAATGAATCGAAGCACGCGCAGGATTCTAGCGTGAAGACCGATCGCAGGTTGATCCACTTAACGTCAGCGAGAGGCGCTGGGGTGCCCCAGATTCGTGGGATTTTGGGCACGTAGCGTACTAACGCTACGTGAGTGCACAAAATCGCGCGAAGATGGGGTGCATCCAGCGTCTCGCAGCGTCAGGTCAATCCCAGTGCCAACGATCAACGTCATTCAATACCGACCAGCCGTGGCCATGCGGGTGGGGCTTTTGGGGGGCCACTTCGAGGCCGTCGCGCTTGAAGTAGAGGTGGTCGATGTTGCAGATCCACACCCACGTCGAGGCCCCCTTGGGGCAGATGCCCTCGGAGCCGTCCCACTGCGAGTCTTGCCAGAGGGCGTAGGAATCCGCCACCGTCGGCTGGGCGAGCGCCTCGTCCATGTAGGCGTCGAGGGTCGCGTTCTCGTAGCAGGGGAAGTTGCCCCATCCCGTGCCGTAGTAGAGGTTGTAGTACTCGGAGGGGGAGTTCGAGCCCCAGCCCCAGAGCACGGGGTCGGCGTATTGGTGCGGGTAGATGTCCTCGAAGGACGCGCCGGACACCGCCACTTGGATGCCGACTTCGGCCATCTGCTGGGCGAAGTGCGTGGCGAGGGCTTGGCGCACCGAATCGCCCGCCGTGTACCAGAGGGTGAGCTCGAGCGGGACGCCGTCCTTCGCTCGGCGCTCGGGCGCGCCGTCGCCTGCGACCCACCCGGCCTCGTCCAAGAGGCGCTTGGCCTCCTCGACGTCGTAGGCGCACTCCATGTCGGGCGAGATCCAGGGCATCCCCTGGCTCACGCTGTACGTCGCGTCGCCGTAGCCGTTGAGCACGGCGGAAACGGCCGCCTCGCGATCAAGCGCGAGGTTCATCGCGCGACGCACCGCCACGTCGCTCGTCACGGCGTTTCCCACGGCGTAGGCAATGTCGCCCTCGACGACCTTGGGCGCGCTGTCCGTCGGTTGCGTGGGAAGCGAGATGCCGCGGGAGTCGACGGATTTCGCGTTCATGAGCGAGAAGCCCTCGGGCACCTCGCTCGCGTAGGTGGCCGCGGTGTAGGCGAGGTCGACCTCGCCCGCCTTCGCTGCCGCGAGCGACGCCGTCTCGTCCATGAAGAGCACCACCACGCGCTTCATGCGAGGAGGCTCGCCGTAGTAGCCGGGGTTGGCCTCGAGGATCACCTGCTGGCCCCTGTCCCACTGCGCGAGCAGGTAGCGGCCGCTTCCGATGGGGTGCTCGCCGTAATCGGGCCCATAGGCGTGCTCGGGCACGATCCCCACCACCGCGAGCGTGTAGAGGATCGCGTTATAGGGCTTGTTGAGGTGGAGCACGCAGGTGGTGGCGTCGGTGGCCTCCGCCGAATCCACCATCGTGAGATCGGCCTCGGCGGCGTCGTTTGCGATGATGCCGTTCACCGTGAAGGCCACGTCGGCGGCGGTGAGGGGCTCGCCGTCGCTGAACTTCACGTCATCGCGGATGTGGAAGGTCCACGTGAGGGCGTCCTCGGACATCTCGTAGGAGGTCGCGAGGTCGTTCACGAAGCCCATCTCGGCGTCGGTGGTGAAGAGGGTCGATTGGATGAGCGGCTCGTGGACGTGCTCGCCATCGCCCCAGGCGAAGAGCGGGTCGAAGCCCGCGGCGGGTTCGGCTTCCTTGGAGAGCGTGACGATCACCTGGGAGCCGCGCTCATCCGTCGAGCCGCCCTGCCCGCCGCCCTCGCCCGAAGGCGCCACCGCGGCGCCATCGCAGCCGGAGAGCGCCAGCGCGCCGGCGCCGAGGAGCGCGGCGCTCGCACGCAAAAACGAGCGCCGGGTCGTCCCCGACGCTCGCTCGTTCCGTGTTGTGCGGTGAGGGCCCATAGACCCCGAAGTCTAGCACCTACTGCTGCGCGGTGAGCTGCTTCACGCGCGTGCCGTAGAACACGCAGCAGCCGGTGAAGACGATGCTCGCGCCGCCTTGGCAGATCTCGGTGACGATCGATCCGCCCGCGCTCGCTTGGCCCGAGAAGTGGCCGATGAGCGACACGATGAACGACACGACGGCCAAGACGAGGGAGATCCAGGAGAGGATGAGGTACGGGTTGATCTTACTGGGGTCGTTCGCACCGCGCAGGCCGAAGCAGCCCGTGACGATGTCGAGCACGCCGACGGCCAGGCTCACGAGGCCCATGATGGTGACGAGGACGCCGATTACGGCTATCCCGGACTCGACCGACACGCCCTCGATGCTGCTCGAGCCGATCTCCTCGGTGACGCCCTCGATAACCTCCGAGTTGCCCGAGGCCCCGAGCACGAAGGGCCCGGTGATGAGCAGGATGATGCTCGCGACGACGCCGATGATGCCGAGGATGATGAGGATCCACGAGGAGACCTTCACACCCACGATATCCTTATGGAGCGCTTCTTCGTTGGTGAGGGGCATAGTTCCTCCCTTTCACGGGTTCCCTCCGAGGGAACCCATCGGGTTTTGGGCTGGCCAAACGGCTAGAGGGTAGCCCCTCATCACAAAATCTGCATGAGGAGTTCGATGAATGTACGGTTTCCGAACTTCCATGCGCGTTTACCGTCACTTCATGCGCGCTGACACCAATCGCCTCCCGGTGAACGGTCTGCGTGCCACCGCTCCGCACGGGGTACGAGCCTTCCGGGACAAGCGGTACGGCGAAGGGAGCTCCATGGCCATCTCGATCATCGACGCACGCGATGTGCTCTCCCACCTCGGCAACGAGCGCCTCCTCGATGTGCGCAGGCCGGATGAATTCGCACGGGGCCACATCCCCGGGGCGAGGAACGTCACCGTCACGCCCCATGGGGACGATCCCGGCCACGCCGCCTTCATCGCCGGCGTCGAGGCCGCCTTCCCGGATACGGCCGAGCCGCTCATCGTCTATTGCCGAAGCGGCGTGCGCTCCGCCGCCGCCTCCAAGATCCTCTCCCATGCCGGCTACGAGGACATCCGAGACTATTCCGGCAGCTGGCTCGACTGGACCTCCGACCCCTCGCGCCCCGTCGAGCGCTAGGCGCTCCCTTCCCGGCGATACGCGATGTAGCTCAGAAGGAGCGGGATGCCCGCCCAACAGAGCAGGTAGATGGCCGTGAGGAGCCAGAAGTCCAGTCCCGAGGAGAGGCACGCCACGTAGCAGATGGCGAGCGGGCAGGAGCCGTAGCCGAAGAGGCGATCGGTGAGCAGCCACTGGCCCTCGTCGCTCATCGTGAAGAGCGGGCGCCAGGTGGCGTAGGCGTCGTAGGGAAGGATCGGCAGGATCGAGCCCACGGTGAGGGTGGCGGTGGCGATGATCACGCAGATGATGAAGGGAAGCGCGTCGCCCGGGAGCCCGAAGTTCTCCGGCCAGAGGAAGAATGCGAGGCCGACGGCGAGCACGTAGAGCACCATGTCCACCATCGGGATGCCGCCGGTGCCGCCGCGGGTGGGCTCGGCCGCGCTCCCCTCCTTGAGCTCCGGAAACTTCGCCAGGTAGAGGAAGAGGAAGGCCGCCGCGCAGTCGAAGCCGAAGAAGAGCGTCGAGACGTAGGTGTAGGGGAAGATCGCGAAGACGTAGCACACGATGGCGATGGCCATGAGCAGGCGCCTGATGGCGACGGTGCCGAGCACGGGCCCTCCCCTCCTAGCGCGCCTTGCGGACCTCGCCAGTATCGCCGATGCCGGCGTCCCAGGAGCCCGAGGAAAACCCAGCGAGGTCGAGGGTCACGCGCGCGAACCCGAGGGCGCGAAGCGCCGCGTTCACCTCGGCGGTGCAGTCGTCCTCGAGCAAGAGGCCGAATTCCGCGGGTTCGAGCTCGATGCGCGCGAGATCGCCCTCGACGCGCACGCGCACCTGCGTGAAGCCCCGTTCGCGAAGGAGGCGCTCGGCCCGCTCCACCCGCGAGAGGCCCTCGGGCGTGAGCGTCGTGCCGTAGGGAAAGCGCGTGGCGAGGCAGGCGGCCGCCGGCTTATCCCACGTCTCGAGGCCGAGCTCGCGCGCCAGCGCGCGGACGTCGGCCTTCGTGAGACCGGCATCGGCGAGGGGGCTCACGAGTCCGAGCTCCGAGAGCGCCCGGAGGCCGGGGCGATAGGAACCGCCCGACACGTCGTCGGCGTTCGTGCCGTCGGCGAAGACGACGCAGCCACGAGCGCGGGCCGTCTCGATGAGCCCGCCCATGATCGCGCGCTTGCAGAGGTAGCAGCGATCCCTCGGGTTCTCCACCACACCGGGGATGGCCAGGGGGTCGAGCTCCACGACCTCGTGCGCGATCCGGCGGGCCTCGCAGAACGCCCGCGCCTCCCGCACCTCATCGGCGGGGACGAAGGGCGAGGCCACCGTCACGGCGAGGACGCGCTCGCCGAGCACGCGATGGGCCATCTCCAGAAGAAGCGTCGAATCGACGCCGGCCGAGAAGGCCACGGCGAGGCGACCACGTTCCCCCAGCTCCCCCAAGCGCCGCTCGAGACGGCCGCGCGCGTCGTCCACGACCATGGCAATTCCTACCTTATCGATTGGTTTTCGGCGATGGGCCAAGCCTAGCACGCCCCTCGCGCCCGCGATGGGCAGAGCGACGCTACGCGATGGCGGGCTCGACCGTCGAGCTCACCCAGCCCTCCATGCCGCGCTTGGCGAAGACCGGATCGTCCGACCACGAAACCACCTCGCCCGCCGCCAGCGAGGCGGGCACGTCGATGACGCGCTGGTTCGAGGAGCCGTGGAAGCGCAGCGTGATGTCGCGGAGCTCGTCGACGTAGGGGCCATCCACGAGCACGTCGACGAGGGAGAGTAGCTCGGGCGTGTCGCCCGTCTCGCCGGGGCCGCCCACGAGCTCCTCCCAGGTGAACCCCGAGAACACCCACACGTCCTTCTCGGGAAGCTCCTCCTTCACGCGCCGCACGAACGGCAGGAGCGCCGCCTGGTTCTCGGGTTCCATGGGCTCGCCGCCGAGGAGCGAGAGCCCCGCGATGTAGCTCGGACGCAGGGAGTCGATGATCTCGTCCTCCACCTCGGGCGTGAAGTCGTAGCCGTAGCCGAAATCCCAGGCCACGAGGTTGAAGCACCCCGGGCACTTGCGCCGGCACCCGGAGACGAAGAGGCTCGTGCGCACGCCCGTTCCGTTGGCGATGTCGCAGTGCTTGATCTCGGCGTAACGCATGGTGTGAATCCCGTCCGGCGCGTCTCGGCGCGCCTTCCCTCGAGCGAAACCTCTACCCCGGTGCATGAAACGGGCCGCCCGGCGTCCACCGGACGGCCCGGATGCTGCGTGCGTGCGATCTAGAGATGGAGCACGCGGTCGCGGATCTCCTCGGTGCGACCCTGGTTCCAGAACTGGGTGCCGATGTAGCCGCAGGTGCGCCGCGCGACGTTCAGCTTGGCCTGGTCGCGGTTGCCGCAGTGCGGGCACTCCCAGACGAGCTTGCCGTCATCCTCCACGATCTGGATCTCGCCGTCGAAGCCGCACACCTGGCAGTAGTCGCTCTTGGTGTTGAGCTCGGCGTACATGATGTTGTCGTAGATGAAGTGCAGCACGCTCATCACGGCCTCGAGGTTGTCCTGCATGTCGGGCACCTCGACGTAGGAGATGGCGCCGCCGGGCGAGAGCTGCTGGAACTCGCTCTCGAACTTGAGCTTCGTGAAGGCGTCGATCTGCTCGGTGACGTGGACGTGGTAGCTGTTGGTGATGTAGCCGTGGTCCGTGACGCCGGGGATGATGCCGAAGCGACGCTGGAGGCACTTCGCGAATTTGTAGGTGGTGGATTCGAGCGGCGTGCCGTAGAGGGAGTAGTCGATGTCCTCGGCGGCCTTCCATTCGGCGCACTTGTCGTTCATGCGCTGCATGACGGCGAGGGCGAACTCCGTGGCCTCGCGATCGGTGTGCGAGTGGCCGGTCATGTAGTGGACGCACTCGTAGAGGCCGGCGAAGCCGAGGCTGATCGTCGAATAGCCGTGGTGGAGGAGCTTGTCGATGGTCTCGCCCTTCTTCAGGCGGGCCAGCGCGCCGTACTGCCAGAGGATGGGCGCCGCGTCGGAGAGGGTGCCCGAGAGGCGCTCGTGGCGGCACTGGAGCGCGCGGTGGCAGAGCTCGAGGCGCTCGTCGAAGATCTTCCAGAACTCCTCCATCGAGCCGCCCGAGGTGAGCGCCACGTCGGGGAGGTTGATGGTCACGACGCCCTGGTTGAAGCGGCCGTAGTACTTCGGCTTGCCCGGCTCGTAGTTGCCGGCGTTCGCGATGTTGTCGTAGCCGTTGCCCGAGCGATCGGGGGTGAGGAAGCTGCGGCACCCCATGCAGGTGTAGACGTCGCCCTCGCCCGGCTCCTCGCCCTTGGAGAGCTTGAGCTCGCGCATGATCTTCTCGGAGATGTAGTCGGGCACCATGCGCTTGGCGGTGCACTTGGCGGCGAGCTGCGTGAGGTAGTAGTAGGGCTGGCCCGGCTCGATGTTGTCCTTTTCGAGGACGTAGATGAGCTTGGGGAAGGCCGGGGTGATCCACACGCCGGACTCGTTCTTCACGCCCTCGTAGCGCTGGCGGAGCATCTCCTCGATGATGAGCGCGAGGTCGTGCTTCTCCTGCTCGCTGCGCGCCTCGCCCACGTACATGAAGACGGAGAGGAAGGGCGCCTGGCCGTTCGTGGTCATGAGCGTGACCACCTGGTATTGGATGGTCTGCACGCCCTTGCGGATCTCGGCGAGGAGGCGTTCCTCGACGATCTTGTCCTGCTTCTCCTGCGCGACGTCGAGGCCGAGCTCCCTGAACTCGCGGTTCACCTCGGCGCGGATGCGCTTGCGCGACACGTCCACGAAGGGCGCGAGGTGCGTGAGGGAGATGGACTGGCCGCCGTATTGGTTCGAGGCCACCTGCGCGATGATCTGCGTCGCGATGTTGCAGGCGGTGGAGAAGGAGTGCGGCTTCTCGATGAGGGTGCCCGAGATGACCGTGCCGTTCTGGAGCATGTCCTCGAGGTTCACGAGGTCGCAGTTGTGCATGCGTTGGGCGTAGTAGTCGGCGTCGTGGAAGTGGAGGATGCCCTCGTTGTGCGCGTCCACGACCTCCTGCGGCAGGAGCAGGCGCATGGCGAGATCCTTGGAGACCTCGCCGGCCATGTAGTCGCGCTGGACGGAGTTCACCGTGGGGTTCTTGTTGGAGTTCTCCTGCTTCACGTCCTCGTTGTTGCAGTCGATGAGGGAGATGATGCGGTCATCGGTGGTGTTGGACTGGCGTTTCAGGTTCTGCACGTAGCGATACGTGATGTAGTTGCGGGCGACGGCGAAGGCGCCCTTGGCCATGATGTGGTCCTCCACCATGTCCTGGATCTCCTCCACCGTGGCGGTGTGGCCGCAGGCGGCGCACTCGGCCTCGACGACCGTGGCGATGTCATCCACCTGGGCGTCGGAGAGACGTTCGGCCAGGGCGACCGTGTCGTTGGCCTTGGAGACCGCGTTCACGATCTTCTGCACGTCGAAGATGGCCTCGGCACCGTTGCGCTTGATGATCTTCAAAACCCTCAACCCCTCGTGGTTCGTCTTCCGCCGCCTGCTTCCGCGTTCCAGGGCAACCCCAGCGCGCTTGAGCGCGCCGAGCGCGTTCGAGCGCGAGAGCCAGCATAGCGCAAACGCTACCCCGATGGCTCGAAGAATAACAATCCGTTGCGATCGAGCTCGATCTATCCACAAGATGTTGTGTTTCGACGCCGTTTCGCGCGAGACGCTTCAGGCGCGCCCTACCTGCGGAAAACCGAACGCATGTTTCGCCATCTTTTGAACAACTCGCTGCTTGGAGCCCATGGCGGGCGCCCCTCGCGTCGATTGGCGACGAAGCGCCCGCAAACCACAAGATGTGGGGGCTGCCGTTCGCAGATGCGCCAACCTGTCGTGGAACCGCCACCTGCGGTTTTGATTCCGGTGCGCCGTTTCGGCGAACGGCGGGGACGCGCAGGGTCTACCATGGGTGCTCGCCTGAGCCGCCGCACGCGAGAGGGAGGATCGATGCCGAACGAGGGGAGTTTCCGGGAAGCCGAGCGTCGCTCGGACGAAACCTGGGCTGAGCTCGCGGTCCATCCCGAGAAGCACGTCATGCTCTCGGGCGATCGTCCCACCGGCCCGCTCCACCTCGGCCACTACTTCGGCACCGAGGCTCCGCGCCTCGAGCTCCAGAACCTCGGCGTGCAGTGCTACGTGCTCATCGCCGACTACCAGGTGATCACCGACCGCGACACCACGGAGCACATCCGCGAGAACACCCACAACATGGTGCTCGACTACCTCGCCATGGGCTTCGACCCCGCCAAGACGACGATCTTCACCCATTCCGCCGTGCCCGCGCTGAACCAGCTCATGCTCCCCTTCCTCTCCCTCGTCACGGAAGCCGAGCTTCTGCGCAATCCCACCGTGAAGAGCGAGCAGGAGGCCTCCGGCCACGCGCTCACGGGGCTCCTCCTCACCTACCCCGTGCACCAGGCCTGCGACATCCTCTTCTGCAAGGGCACCCTCGTGCCCGT
>CANQFP010000032.1 GCA_947599965.1 uncultured Atopobiaceae bacterium
CCCCGAAGGGCACGAAGAAGGCCGGCGCGGGGCCGGCCTTGAGGGTGCGCTGGAGCGGGCAACGGGATTCGAACCCGCGGATGACGGCTTGGGAAGCCGTTGCCTTACCACTTGGCGATGCCCGCGCTTGTGTGGAGATCTTATCACGTCCGCCCGCGAGCTCCGATTCCTGCTGCGGGAGCGCGCCGGGCGGCCGCTCGCGGCGCCGGCGGCGCGAGCTCGGGAGCGACGCGGCTCGGGTGGCCCCCGGTCGGCTCGTGGTCGGCCCCCGGTCGGCTCGACGAGGGTGATTTGCCAGACCCGTCTGCGATGCTCGGTTCCTCGATGTCCACGGCGCAAGGAGGCCCCATGAAGAGCACCCGACGCTTCTCGTTGCATCTCTCCAAGGATGAGGAGCTCGGATTGCTCTTCGCGCTGCTCTGCCTCGTGTTCGCCCTCGGCTTTCTGAGCGTAGCCGAGGCTCGGACGAGGGCGGGGTGGACGGCGGAGGGTGCGCCTTCGCTCGCGGACGTCACGCTGCCCTCGGGCGCGGGAGGCGCCGGCTCGAGCGATGCGGGCGGATCCGGCATCTCGGATGATCCGGGCGTCCCGGGAAGCTCGGACGTTTCGGGTGGATCCGGCACCTCGTTTCGCTCCACCGGCGACCTCACCGCACCCGAGGGTTCGCTCTCCGAGCGCGTGGGGGCGAGCGCGAATGGCGCGGCCGATGCGGAGAGCGCAGCCGGCGCAGCCGAGGCCCGAAGCGCGGAGAGCGCAGGCACCTACCCGCAGACCGGCGCCTTCCCCATCATCCTCGCCGTCTTCGGCCTCGGGGTCGCGCTCGCCATCGTGTGGCTCGTCCTCACCTTCCGAAAGCCGCGCAAGCTCGGCGGCTCGAAGGGTGACGTCTGGTGAGAGCTCAGGGGAAATCGAGCTGGGCCACGCGCCTCCTCGGCGTGCTCACGCTCGCCTGCTTCGGCGGGGCGGCCTGCCTCTGGGGCTGTTCGCTCGTGCGCTCGAACGCGGATGCGGCCCTCGCGCCCGTCGCGGCGCTCGAGGAATCCGATGCGACGTTCGTGATCGAGGACGCCCTGGCCAAAAGCGGGGATTCGGAAAGCGAGCCCCGCGCCGCTGCCGTGGACCCGAGCGACGCGAACGCCGCGAGCGTGGCCGCCGCGAGCGCCCGCGCGCAACGAAGCTGGGCCGACGCCGAGGAGCACTACCCGGGCCTCGCGGCCTGGGTGGTCGTGGAGGGCACGACGCTCTCGAGCCCCGTCATGCAGGCGAATGACGTGACGCCGAACTTCTACCTCAACCACAACGCGTGGGGCGAGCGCGACGCGACCGGCGTGCCCTACCTCGACGCGCGCTCCTCGGCAACGGAGCCCGTGCGCATCGCCTACGGCCACAACCTCGGTTGGGGCTCCTACGAGCGCCTGAGCCCGCTCGCGGACGCCTGGCAGCAGGAGGCCTTCGACGAGCTCGGCAGCGCCACCTGGGCCGTGCCCGACGCCAAGAGCAGGATCTTCGTGCCGCTCTGCGCGCTCAAGGTGGCGAGCTCCGATTCCGATCTCCTCTCCTTCGACCTCACCGCCGACGAGGTGGCCGCTTGGGTCACGCGGCTGGCGGGCCTCGCCACGGCGACGGCTCCGGGGGCCTCGGCGCTCGCGCGCGGGGCGAGGGAGGCCCTGGTGCTCATCACCTGCACCAACGGCGTCCATCCGGCAAACGATCGATCGGTGGTGGTCTTCGTGAGATAGATGCGATGGCAGAGCCGGGACGGGGAATAAGCCTTGTGTTCAGGACCCTCATGAAGAAGGAGCGAGCCATGGCCGTAAAGCACCCGCATCTCGAGCTCTTCTACATGCCCACCTGCCCCTACTGCCAAAAGGTCCTTCGGTGGATGAAGGATCACGACGTGGAGGACGTGGAGCTCTTCGATATCGTCTCCGAGCCCAAGAACAAGGATCGGCTCATCACGGAGGGCGGCAAGCACCAGGTGCCTTGCCTCTTCATCGATGGGAAGCCGCTCTACGAATCGGACGACATCATCGCCTATCTGGCGAGCGTCTACTAAGCTGGCGAGCGGGCTCTCTTCCGCCCGCGTTCGATGGCTCGGCCCGAAGCGCCTCGCCCGAGCGGCGAGGCGGCGCTCTCGGGCGCAGGATGCGAGGAAACGATATGGATCTCTACTACATGCCCACGTGCCCCCACTGCCATCGCGTGATCCACTGGATCGACGAGCATGGCGTGGGCGAGCTCTTCAGCTTCTACGACGTGGTGGATTCCCCGGAGGCCGGGCGCAGGCTCGAGCAGGTCGAGGGCGGCGACGGCTACGTGCCGTGCCTGGACGACGACGGGCGCGTCATCATCGGCGACAACCCGATCATCGCCTACTTCGAGGAGAGGGGCATCGGCGCCTAGGCGCGGCGGATGACCTCGCTCACGAGCTCTGCCGCGTGCACCACCTGGTCGGGCATGAGGTTCTCGTAGACGTCGTCCGGGGTGTTCGCGAGCGCGCGGATCTTGCCATTCTCCGTGCCCATGAGCGTGATGCCGCGCATGGAGCGGCGGAGCGCCGGCGTGACGTCCGTATCCTCCCAGTTGTGCTCGTTCATGCTGAGCGGCACGTGGAGCGCCTTGGCGGCGGTGTCGAAGAGCCGCGAGATCTTGCGGTCGCCGCGACGCGTGTCGCCGTAGCCCTCCGTGGTGAGGAGCGTGAGCGCGCCCGCGCCAACGGAATCCAGATTGATGACGAAGCAGCCGCGGAGTTCGCGCCGGTGCGCCTGCACGAAGGCCTGCGTGCCCGTGTGGCGAAGCGACGAGGCCCCGACGCACACGAACCAGATGTCGTGCGCCACGAGGTTCACGTCGCCCATGTCGAGCACGGCCTGGCGGAGCTTGTCGTCGGCCGGGGCGCCGATGATCTCGAGGTCGTCGGGGACGGGCTCCTCCTCGGCGTCCTCGTCTTCGTCGAGCGACGCGAGCGCCTCGGCCTCGCTCGTCACGTCCACCTCGCGCTCGGCCTCCAGATCGAGCGTGGGGATGCGCGCGGCGAGGCCCATCTCGGCCTCGAGCTCGCGGGCGCCCTCGGCGGCCTCATCGGCGAGCGCCTCGCCCTCGGCGGCCTCGCCCTCGAGGTCCTGCTCGGCTTGGCGCAGGATCTCGCGCATGCGGGCGGACGGCGTGGCGCCGCCCATCCAGTCGTCGCCGCCCTCGGAGAAGTCCTCTTCGATGAGCTCATCGGCGCCCGCCTGGTGGCGGGAGCGCAAAAACGGGATCTTCTCGCGGAGGCTCTCGGGGGCGGCCTCCATGACCACGTCGCGGCCGTCCGCCTCAACTTCGACGACCTCGTCGTCGCCCCGTCGGCGGCTGCGCTGGCGACGCTCGCCGCCCTCGCGCTCGGCGCGAGTGCGACGGCTTCCACGGCCTCCACCCCGGCGCGAACGGCGTCCGGGGCGACCGCCCTCGGCCTCGACCACCTCGGACTCGCCGACCACGTCGATCGTGGGCCCGACGAGATCGTCCACGTCCTCGACCACCATCGTGGTCCTCGACATGGCGGGGTCGCTCGCGTCGAGCGGATCGAGTTCGTCGATCGTGGGATCGGGCAGGTCGAAGAGGAGCGCACGGCGCTTGGAGACGCCGGGCTCGAAGTCGCTCTCGCCCCAGCCCTCCTCGACGGAGACGTCGGGGGAGGCCTCGCCCTCCACGAGCACCGCCACCTCGCCCGGAACGGGCATGTCGATGGTGGCGCCCGCGCCCGGCCTCGGCTCCTCCTCGACGACGTCCTCCTCCACGCGCGGCTTCGGGCGGCGCTTCACGGTGACGATGGTCTTCGGGGAGAGGTAGCTGATCTCGCAGGTCGCGGGCAGCATGCCGATGCTCTCGAGCACCCGGCGGCCGTGGCGCACGCCGATGACGGGCTCGAGGCCCACCTCTTCGTACTCCTCGTATTCCACCGGCTCGTCCTCGGCCTCGCGGCGCGCCTCGGCGCGGGCCCTGGCCATCTGCGCCGCGCGCACCTTGATGCGCTCCTCGTCGGAGGGCACGACGTCCTCGAGCACGCCGAGCATCGCGGCGAGCGAGGCCTTGTTGTCGTTCGCGCCGTCGGTGAGGCTCATGAAGGGCGCGGTGATCTCGTTCGCGCCGAGCAGGAGCAGCGGCAGCGCGCAGACCATCGTGATGATCCAGAGCACGATGAGCGCCGGCTCGCCCATGATCTGGAAGAGCTGGAGCAGCGTGCCGACCATGACGATGCCGACGCACCACGGCGCCACCTGCCAGGCGAGCGGGCCCACGGTGGCGAAGGGCGGCTTGGCGAGCAGCTCCTCGCGGCCGGTGTCGTAGCGCGCGAGCACGACGATCGGGCGCACCCCGCGGCCGGCGCGGGCGCCCTCGCCGCGGTGGATGCCGATGACGTTTTGGGATTCGGCCGTGGGGCCGATGGCGCCGATGGGGTTCATGCCGAGGTACTCGCTGCCGAGATACACCCCGAAGACGAGCGCCATGATGAAGCCGAGCGCAGCCCAACCGAAGCCGCCGAGGCCGCAGAAGACGGCCCCCGCGAAGGTGAGCATGAGGATGACGCCGGTGATGAGCCGACTGTAGAGCGGCGCCGAGAGATCCTGGAGCTCGGTCTCGAGGCCGTGCTCGGTGAAGGCGTCGAGCATGAACTCGGCGGCCTGGACCTCTTCTTGGCTTCCCACGGGCGCGATATCGATGGCGTCTTCCACGATATCGAGGTACTCACGCGTCATGGCCATGGGGCAAATCCTCCGGTTGTGCCTTGATGCGCCGGTTCGGCGCTGCGTTTCTGGCTGCGGTTCGGCAGGGCCGGGGCGAGGCCCCTTCCCTAGAGGGTCGGTGCGTTTGGATCGAGTATATCGCCCGACGCCCGCGATGCACCCTTGGAGCAGCTAGAAGCCCATTTACAACCGCTCATTGCGCGATTTCGCGCCTTCGGGGCACCCGAAGCTCAAGTCCCACTTGAGAAGACGGCTCAAGGGGAGCTTGAGATCTCCCGGGGGCCGGAGCGGGGTCGATTGACGCGCTCGCGGGGTGCCGGACGGCCCCGGGGCGGCGAGCTGCTAGCGTAAGGGAGACGCCGAGCGCCCGCGCTCGCGAGGGCCCGACTCCCGAGGCGAACGCCCGCACCCCTCGCCCGCTCCTCGACCACGCACCACGCTTCCGCACCCGACCGTGAAGGCGGCTATGACCGGCTCCCCCGCCACATCGACCCACGCCACGGCGGCTCTGAGCGCCTGCGCGCTCGCCCTCGCCCTGCTCAGCGGCGAGCACGTGGACGCCGAGCGCTACGCCCGCGAGCTGCGCACGCCCTCGCTCGCCGCGGGCGACGAGCTCTCCGCGGCTGACGTCACCGCCTTCGATCGAGCGATCGGCTACCTCGAGGCGGCGGGCATCCCCGTCGTCCGCGGTCGGACGCGCAGGGCCGCCGTGCATCTCGACCCGGCCGGCGCGGCCGACCTCGAGGCGATCGCAGGGCGCCAAGACGTGCTCGAGGACCTCGCGCAGATCCTCCTCGCCCGCGCCGGCGCGAGCCGTCACGAGAACGCTCGCGAGGCGCACCTCGCCGCGGCCAAGCTCACGCGCGACTTCGTCATCTCCGGCGAGCCGCGCGACCTGCCGCCCACCGACAACAAGATCGAGCGCACGCTCCGAGACGCGATGGCGCTTCGCCGGCAGGTGGCCGTGACGTATCGCCGCGAGGACGGCACGAGGGTGAAGCGCGTGCTCGAGCCCGTGCGCCACGTGCTCTACCAGGGCGACGACTTCCTCGTGGCGGCCGAGGCCGGCGACGATCGCCTGAAGACCTACCACTACGACGGCTTCGAGCGCGCCACGCTCACGAGCGTGCCCTTCACGCCGAGCCCCGCGCCCCAGGACGCGCTCTTCTCCCCGCCCTTCGCCTTCGAGACCGGCCGCGACCTGCCCGTGCAACCGGTGCGGTTCCGCGTGGGCGCCGATCGCGTCGAGGACGCGGAGGCCGCGATCGAGCGGCTCCATTGCGGCGCCTTCTTCACGCGCACGCCCGTGCCGGGCGGCTCGGGCGACGAGATCTGGGAGGCCGATGGGGCGAGCCGCACCAAGGCGGCGATCTTCGCGCTTCGCCTCGGCATCGAGGTGCTCTCCCCCGCCGCCTTCCGCACCGCCTACCTGAACGCCATCGACGCCGCGCGGAGGGCCTTCCCATGAGCGCGCGTGCGCCGAAAGCCGGGGCCCGGCCCATCGAGAGCACCCTCGCGCCGATGCTCGCCATCGCGGACGCGCTCTCGAACCCCGAGGCCACGATCGCGCCCGCCGGCGTGGCCTACCTGCTGGGCGTCTCCGAGCGCGAGGCCGCCGACCTCATCGACGAGGTGCAGCGCGCGGCCGAGGGCGCGGGCGAGGCCGGGGGCGCGACGCTTCCCCTCTCGGTGACGGAGGGCGGCGAGCTCTACCTCGCCTCCCCCACGGCGAGGCGCCCGAAGGCGCTCCGGCTCACCATGGCCGAAGCCCAGGCGGTGGAGGAACTCCTCGAGGCGCTCGGCGTGGACGACGAGGCGTTCGACGGCGTGCGCCCCGCGATCGCGCGGGCCTTCTACCCCGCCGGCTTCAACGCGAGCGAGGCTCCGGGGGCCGAGGGCGGCGCGCTTCCCGCCCAGCTCGCGGCCTGCCTCGACGCGCTCGCCTGCCACCGCGGCCTCACCTTCACCTACGAGGGCCAGAGGCGCACCCGCACCAAGCGCCGCGTCGAGCCCCTCTCGCTCGGCTTCTTCGCAGGCGAGTTCACGCTCGTGGCCCTCGACCTGAATGCGCTCGGCGCGCTCAGGCGCGAGCTCGCCGCGAAGACGGACGACGCGGGCACCGGCGAACCCCGCGCCCCCCTCGAGCCGACCGGGGACGACCTCCTCGCCTGCCGGCGCTTCTTCCGGGTGCGGCGCATCGGCGACCCGAGGAGCTTCAAGCTCCGCCACCACCACGAGGAGCTGCGGGAGCTCCCCTGGGACGCGGGCAACCGCTGGGCGCGGCTCTACTTCACCGACCGCCGCCTCTTCGAGGACTACGAGGACTGGACCTGGGCGCGCCCCGTCTTACGCTCGCGCCTCTCCGCCGCGGAGCGACGGCGCATCGGGCCGGACGGCCTCGCCGTGGACGTCTGCCTCTTCGAGGGCTCGCCCTACCTCGCGCGCCTCATCGTCTCCTGCGGCGGCGCCTGCACGACGGATGACCCCGAGATTCGCGCACAGGTGGCCGCCTACCTGCGAAAACTCCCCTAGCGCGAGCGAGCGAGCGCTGAGCGAGCGACTGCGGGTCTGCGCACGCAGGCTAGCGACCCCTTCCTCGCCGCCAGCTCTCGATGAAGCGATCGATGGAGCGCGAGGAGACGAGCGCCACCGATTCGCTCGGCATCGCACGCACCACCGACTGCCCGTAACTCCTCGTGAGGAGGCGCGTGTCCGCGAGGATGAGGACGCCGACGTCGGTGGAGGAGCGGATGAGGCGCCCCGCCGCCTGCTTCACGAGAAGCACCGCATCGGGCAGTGCGTAGTGGCTCCACGCCCGCGGATCGCGTGCGTCGCGCTCCTGGGTGAGCGGGTCGGTGGGCACGGCGAAGGGCATCTTCGGCACGACGACGCAGCGCAGCGTGTCTCCGGCGGCGTCGATCCCCTCCCAAAACGAGCGCAGCGCCAGAAGCGAGAGCGGCTCCTCCTCGATGAAACGCTGGCGGAGGCGCTGGATGTTGGTGCCGCGATCCTGCTGGAGGAGCTTCAGGCCCACGTCGCGGAGCCGGGGCATGAGCGTGCGGTAGACCTTCTCCATATCCTTTCGGTTCGTGAAGAGCGTGAGCACCGAGCCGCCCATGGCCACGTGCACGTCGTAGAGGAAATCCGTGAGAAGGCGCTGGTAGTCGGGGGTGTTCGGCTCGGGCAGCCCCTGCGCCACCACCACCTGCATCGCGTGGTCGAAGTCGTAGGAGGAATCGAGGGCGAGCGTGGCGTAGGCCTCGGAATCGAGGCGATCGAGCCCGACGCTCGCGTTGAAGCGCGCGAAGTTGCGCTCGAGGGCGAGCGTGCCGGAGCAGAAGATGACGGAGCGCATCTCCGGATACCACCGCTCCGCGAGCTCGGCACCGATGTCGTAGGTCTCGACCACGAGCCGCTCCGCGCCCCGACGCGAGGCCTGGAGCGAGGCGGAGAGGTAGGCGAACGTGCGCTCGTCCGGCCGCTCGAAGACGATCCGGAGCGCGCGGAGCACCTCCACGAGCTCGCGCTTGGGCTGGTCGAGGTCGCCGGCCGGCGCGTCGAGGGCGTCGTTCACGAGGGCCTGCGCCTCGCCGAGATGGAGCACGAGCGTCGAGAGCGCGGGGATGAGATCGGCAGCGCACGCGGCGAGCTCCTCGAAGGCGGGAAGCGTGCGAAGCTCCTCGGAGACCCGCACGTCCTGCAGGTCGTAGCCGCCGCGATGGGCCGCGATGCGCACCACCTCCACGAGGTGGTCGAAGAAGTCCGCCGTGAGGGGCGCGATCCGCGCCGCCTCCCCCGCCGCGCGCGTGAGCAGGGCCGAGACCGGGTTCGCGGCCTCGACGCTCGCCGCCTGCACGAGGAGGCTGTGGATGGCGCCCGTGCGAAGGCCGCCGAGCATCTCGAGCGCGTGGCTCACGCCGGAGGCGCCGGCCACGAGCGCCCACTGCTCGCGCGCCTCGTCCTCGAAGCCCTGGGCCTCGTCCACGACCCAGTGGCGGATGGGCGGCAGGATCTTGCCCTCGGCTTCGACGTCGCGAAGCAGGAGCGAGTGGTTCGTGACCACGATGTCCACCGACTGCGCCCGCTGGCGCGCGCCGTGGAGCAGGCAGGCGTTCGGGTAATACGGGCAGCGCGCGTGGAGGCACTCCTCGGGCGTGGTCGTGAGGAGGCCGCGCGGCACGAACTTCCAGCGTATGCCGAGCGAATCGAGATCGCCCCGGGGAGATTGGCATGCCGAGGCGAGCGTGACGGCGATGGAGTTCATGAGGTCGGCCGCGATCGTCTCGGGCGAGCTCCCGGTGCGCTCGACGGTCCGCTCGATCGGGAGATCCCATTGGAGCGAGCGCTCCACGCGCCTCAGGCACGGATAGTGGTCGTAGCCCTTGAGGCTCGCGAAGCTCACGCCGCCGAGCGCCTCGGAGAGCGCCGGCAGCTCGGAGGCGACGAGCTGATCGGTGAGGGCGTTCGTCTTGGTGGCCACGCCGCAGGTGACGGCGTTCCTCTTCGCGAAGAGCGCGAGCGGCAGCAGGTAGGCCACGCTCTTGCCCGTGCCCGTGGCGGCCTCGATGGCGCGGTGCGTGGAGGAGCCGAGGGCATCGGCCACCTCCTTGGCCATGCGCGTCTGCTCGGGGCGCGGCTCGAAGCCCGCGTACATGGAGCCCACGGCGCCTGCACGCGAGAAGGCCTCCTCGATCTCCTCCGCGCTCGGAGCTTCGAGTTCCCCGAGCTCGTTGGCGTCGTACTTCTTCTCCAACCCCTCGGAGCGCACGAGGTCGCGGCGCACTTGGAGGAGCGAGAAGGAGGTCTTCGGCTCCCCCGCCGCGAGGCCCTTGAAGATCGCGCGATAGGGCCACGCCACCTCGGGATGCGCCTCGGCGAGATGCGAAAGCAAGCCGGGCGGGAGGCCCTGGAGCCCGGCGAGGATGATGGGCCACATGCCCGAGAGCGCCTCGACGTCGGCCATCGCGCGGTGCGTGACCGGGCTGATGCCGAAGGCGTTCGCCATGGCCTGGAGCGCGTGGCTCCGAAGCCGCGGGAGCGCGATCCGGCTGAGCATGAGCGAATCGATCCAGATATCGCCCACCGCCCGGCCGCCCGGCACCTTCTGGATGAACGAGCGGTCGAAGACGGCGTTGTGCGCCACGATGGGGAGCCCGCCCGTGAACTCCGCGAGCCGCCGCACCGCCACCTCGGGCTCGGGCGCAGTCGCCACGTCGAGGTTCGTGATGCCCGTGAGCTCGACGATCTCGTCGGGGATGGCGAGGCCGGGCCGCACGAAGGTCTGGAAGCTCGCCACCGCCTCCTTGCCGGAGAGCCGCACGGCCGCGATCTCGATGAGGTCGTCGCGCTTGAAGGCGAGCCCCGTCGTCTCCGTGTCGAGGATGACGAGATCCTCCTCGAGGAGGCCGAAGGAGAGCTCGGCGGCGCGGCGCGGCAGATCGCGATAGAGCTCAGCGATCGCGGGCGGGGTGTCCGCGATGAGGAGGCTCTCGAGCTTGGCGGGGTCGAAGACGGGCGCCGTGCTCGATTTTCGCTCGGCGCCGGTCACGAGACGCCCCCCGGAATCTCGGGCCTCGGGAGCGCGCCCGTGCCCACGCCGGGCCGCTCGAGCGCCCATTCCACGAGCTTGGTGACGAGCTCGGAGAAGGGGATGCCCGAGCGAGCGGCGCTATCCGGCAGAAGCGAGGTGGCCGTCATGCCGGGGATCGTATTCGTCTCGAGGATGACGGGGGTGCCGTCTTCCGTGACGATGAAATCCGAGCGGGAGGCGCCCCAGCAACCGAGGACCGTGTGGGCCCGCACGGCGAGCTCCTGAGCTCGGGCGATGACCTCCTCCGAGAGCCTCGCCGGAATGACGTGGTGCAGCTCGGAGGGCTCGTACTTCACCTTGAGATCGTAGAACTCGGCGCCCGTGACCACCTCGATGACCGGCAGCGCGAAGGGCTCGGAACCGCCGATGACGGGGACCGTGATCTCCATGCCCGAGACCGCCTCCTCCACGACCGCGTGGCTGGAGGAGCCGAGCGCGAGCCGCAAGGCGGCCGGGAGCTCCTCCGGCGCGCTCACCTTCGAGACGCCGTGGGAGGAGCCGTTCACCGCGGGTTTCACGAAAAGCGGCAGCTCGAGGGCACCGAGCACGCGCTCCACCGTGGCCGGCTCGGCATCCGCGACCGAGAGGCCGCGGGCGAGCGGGATCTCGTTCTCCTCGTAGACCCAGCGAGAGATGGCCTTGTCCGACGCCATGGCCGAGGCGAGCACGCCGGAGAACGTGTAGGGGATGTGCAGCACCTCGAGGAGGCCCTGGATGCAGCCGTCCTCGCCGAAGGGGCCGTGCATGGCCACGAACGCGAGGTCGAACTCGCCGGCCGCGAGACGCCGGACGGTCTCCCCCTCCGCCACGTCCAACATCTCCACGCTCGCGAAACCCGCCTCCGCGAGCGCCTCGAGGCAGGCGTCCGCCGAATCCTTGGAGATTATCCGTTCATCGGACCAGCCGCCCCAGAGAAGGGCGATGCGCGTTGCGAAAAGCGAGTTTTCCATGGCCTCGGGCTCTCTCATCGGATACCGTGGCACGAGCATAACCCACCGTCTTTCCAAGAATTGGCGCATAGCATGGTCGAAAACTCGGATGTAACGCCCCACGGCGGGGCGCGCGGCGCAAACACCCCCTCCAACCTGCGAGATCTCTCCCACGATGAGCTGGCGGCGATGTTGACGGAACTCGGTGCGCCGGCGTTTCGCGTGAAACAGGTGGAGGGGTGGCTCGGCAGGCCGGAGGTCACGAGCTTCGAGGCCATGACCAACCTGCCGAAGGCGCTGCGCGAGGAGCTCGCGGCGCGCTACACGCTCGCCTCCGTCGAGCTCGCTGCCACGCGCGTCTCCAAGGACGGATCGCGGAAGTACCTCGTGCGATGCGCCGACGGCGTGATGGTCGAGTGCGTGGGCCTGCCGAGCTCGGGGCGGCTCTCGGTCTGCGTCTCCACGCAGGCCGGTTGCGCCATGGGCTGCGCCTTCTGCGCCACCGGACGCTCGGGCCTCACGCGCAGCCTCTCGGCGCGCGAGATCGCAGACCAGGTGGCCGTCGTGCGCGGCGACTTCGGCCTCAGGGTCTCGAGCGTCGTCTTCATGGGGCAGGGCGAGCCGTTCGCGAACTACGACGCGACGCTGGCGGCGCTTCGCATCCTGAATGCGCCCGGGCCCGAGACCATCGGCGCTCGACATTTGACGGTCTCCACCTGCGGCGTCATCCCGCGCATCCGCCAGTTCTCCAAGGAGCCGGAGCAGTTCACCCTCGCCATCTCGCTCCACTCGGCCGTGCAGCAGACGCGCAACGCCCTCATGCCGGCCACCCGCAAGTACCCGCTCACGCGGCTTCACGAGGTGCTCGAGGAGTACGCCGAGCGCACGCACCGGCGCCCCACCTACGAATTCGCCCCCATCGACGGCGTGAACGACACGAACAGCGAGGTGGAAGCCCTCGTGGACTTCTGCGTGGGCACGCTTTGCCACGTGAACCTCATCCACCTGAACGCGCTCGAGGGCTCTCCCCTCGCCCCCTCGCCCGACGCCAAGGTGCGCTCCATCCGCGCGCGGCTCGAGCGCGCCGGCATCGAGGCCACCATCCGCGAGCCGCGGGGCCAAGACATCGAGGCGGCCTGCGGGCAACTTCGCCAGCGTCTCGAGGGCGTGGGGTTCTAGGGGCCGCGCCGGCGCTCGGGTGCACCGAACCGCATGAGAGGGCCCGGGGTGCCGGTCGTGCACCTCGGGCCCTCGTGTTCGCCGCGACAGCCGTGGTTGCCGCGGTCGCGGGAGTTTTCTACATATCACGAACAAATGTTCGTAACTCCCAGCATCGCCGGAAGTCGCTGCTAGAAGCCCGCCTGCTCCCACTGCTGGGCGACGTAGGTTCGATTAGCATCGATACGACTTTGCTCGTCCGCGGGGTTCGAGCCCACGATGGTCTCGTGGACGTCCTTGCCGATCTGCACGCCCTTGCGCGCCACGTCCTTGAGGTTGTCCTTGGCCTCCTGCGGCAGCAGGAACTTGTAGACCGCGAAACCGATGGCGGTGACGACGCCGGCGAGTACGACTTTTCCGAACGGATTACGCATGGTCGTCCTCCCAACGGACGATGGTGGACACGAGGCGCTTCAGCTCGTCCTCGTCTTCGAAGGTGATTTCGATGCGGTTCTTACCCCTCACCTGCTTGACGCGCACCGGCGCTCCGAGCGCCTCGCGGAGCTGGCGAGCCGCGCGCTTGAAGCTGTCGGGGGCCACGGTGCGCGTGTGTGGGGGCTCAAAGCTGCCTGAATACAACGGTGCGAGGTTTTCTGTCTGACGCACCGTCAGACTGCCCTCGACGACCTGCTTGGCCAGACGCACGCGACCGTCCTCGTCGGCCACGGCGAGGATCGCCCGGGCGTGCCCCGGCGTGAGGAGGCCCTGGGTGAGCAGATCCTGCACCTCGTTGGGTAGATCGAGGAGCCGCACGGCATTCGCCACGTAGGCGCGAGACTTGGAGACCTCCTCGGCGATCTTGGTCTGCGTGAGCCCGTCGCGATCCATGAGGAGCTTGTAGCCCTGCGCCTCCTCGATGGGGTTGAGGTCGCTTCGCTGGAGGTTCTCGATGAGGGCGAGGCGGAAGGATTCGCTGTCGTCGGCCTCGCGGATGAGGACGGGGACCTTTTCGAGGCCGGCCTTCTTCGCGGCCTGATAGCGACGCTCGCCGGCGATGATCTCGTAGCCGTTCTTCACCGGGCGCACGAGCAGCGGCTGGAGAATGCCGTGCTGCCTGACGGAATCGGCGAGTTCCTCAAGCGCCTGCTCGTCGAAGACCTCGCGGGGCTGGTCGGGGTTGCGATGGATCTCCTCGAGGCGGATCTCCAGGGGCGTCCTGGGAGCCTCCGGCGGCTCCTTCTCGCCCATGAGGGCGTTCAGCCCCTTGCCGAGCGCTGCTTTCTTAGCCACGGCGAATCACTTCCTTTGCGAGCTGGAGATAAGCACGCGCTCCGTTGTTGTAGCGCGCATACTGGGTGACGGGGAGCCCGTAGGAGGGCGCCTCCGCGAGCTTGACGGTGCGCGGTATGACGGTGTTGAAGACGCGCTTTCCGAAGTAGTTGCGCACCTCGTCGGCCACCTGCGCCGAGAGCGACGTACGGCGGTCGTACATCGTGAGCAAAACGCCGAAGATGGTGATATCGGGGTTCAGCCGCGCCTGCACCGCCGCAAGTGTGTCGAGCAGCTTCGAAACGCCCTCGAGAGCGTAGTACTCGCTCTGGATGGGGATGAGCATCGAATCGCTCGCCGCCAGGGCGTTCAGGGTGATGAGCCCCAGCGACGGGGGACAGTCGATGAGGACGTAGTCGAAGTGATCCCTCACACCCTCGAGCGCGCCCTTGAGCGCCATCTCGCGATCGTCCGCGCCCACGAGCTCGATTTCCGCGCCCGCCAAGTCGATGGACGCGGGCACGAGAAAGACCTTCTTCACGCAGGTCTCGTGCAACGCGTCCTCAAGCGAGGCCTCGCCGGCCAGCACTTCGTAGACCGTCGGCTCGCCTTCCTCGACTTCGATGCCGTAGCCGCTCGTCGTATTCGCCTGCGGGTCGAAATCGATGATGAGAACCTTGCGGTTGTTCTCACCGAGCGCAGCCGCCAGATTCACGACGGTCGTCGACTTGCCGACGCCGCCTTTCTGGTTGATCACCGCGATCACTCGGCTCGGCGCATCGGGTTTGTGGCGTTTGACCTTCGTTTCGTCCACGGGCGCCTCCTAGACTCGGATACCCACAGCATACAGGCAACGGTCGGATTCGTAGGCGGCG
>CANQFP010000033.1 GCA_947599965.1 uncultured Atopobiaceae bacterium
CTAGCTGCGGATGAACGCCAGATCCTGGGGCGCAGGGCCCCGTTCGTCGGCGAGGTAGCGCTCGACGCGCATGGAGAGGTCGTACTTGTCGCGGAGCTCGGCGATGGTGGCCATCATCGGCGAGGCGTGGTGGATGTCGATGGCCTCCTGATCGGTCCAGCTGTCGATGAGGAGGATCGTCTCCGGGTCATCGAGCGGCTGGAAGTACTGGTAGCGAAGGTTGCCGGGCTCGGAGCGGATGGCGGAGACGATGCCCGCCTCGCTCATCTCGCGGGCGAACTCCCGGGCGGCGGAGCCTTGCCCGGTGTAGTAGATGTTCACGGTGATGGCCATGGCCACTCCCCTCGCGTCTCGTGATCGATGGGTCCAGACACACGGCATCTCGCGCGTGGGCTCCCCTCTCTCAAAGACCTCGGTCTTCAGCCCACAACGCGAGATGCCGTCTCAGCGTGACGTGCCGCAATGGCTCGTTCGCGTCTCTGGAGGCGCCGATGGCGCCGGTGCTCGCGGGTTCGCTCGCCTTGAGTCGCGGCGGCGAGCACCCGTCGAAGCGTGAAGCGTCTACTATCGTAGCGATTTTTCCGGAAGAGTAGAGCGATACGATTTCAACGTCGGCGCGCAGGAAACGCGCCGGGGCGCGTTTTCGGCTCCCATGAAGCCGTGATGTGGAACGAATGCACAGCGCAGCGGCCATGTCGGTTGCTTGCCGGATGGCCCGGGTTTTGCACTGCGGTTCCGTTCAATTGTTGTGATGTTCGTGGGCTAGGCTCTAGCCGACGCTCGAAACCCAGATGTCCGCCGTCGCCGGGAGGGTCTCCATGGCACTACCAACGCAGCTCGAGGCGCAACTCGCCCGACTCAACGAAGAACAACGCCACGCCGCGGAGACCCTCGACGGGCCCTTGCTCGTCATCGCGGGCCCGGGCACGGGCAAGACCCAGCTTCTCTCGGTGCGTGCGGCGAACATCCTGGAGAACCGGGATGTCTCCCCCGAGAACATCCTCTGCCTCACCTACACCGACGCCGGCTCCCAGGCCATGAAGAAGCGCCTCGTGGAGCTCGTGGGGCGCCCCGGTTACGGCATCGAGGTGTTCACCTTCCACGCCTTCGCGAACCGGCTGAAGAACCTCTATCCGGAGTACTTCACGAGGGATGCGCTCGCCACCCTCGCCACCGATCTCCAACGCTATGAGATCCTCAACGGGCTGCTCGAGGCCCTCCCTCCCTCGAACCCGCTCTTCGCCGCACGGCGAAACGGCGTGAAGTCGAACTTGTCGCAGGTCGTGAGTGCCATAGACAACTTGAAGCGCATGGGAATCCCGCCCGAGGAGCTCCGGGGGATCGCCCGGCAGAATCTCGATTCCATCGCCTGGCTCGAGCAGAACGAGGTGTACACGCGCTACCTCTCGCAGCGAATTCCCGGGAAACAAGCGGAGAAGGAGGAGTTCATCCGCGGCTTCGAGGAGGCGGTGGCGCGGATCGGCGTACTCGCGCCCGAGGAGCTCTTGGATACCGTCGTCGAGGTGCCGGGCATATACGAGCCCTACCTGCGCCGCCTGCAGCGCCTCGTCGCCTCGACGGAGCTCATCGACGGCAAGAAGACCACGGGCTACCAAGCCGTGAAGAACGCCCTCTTCAGCTCGAAGAAAGACGCGAACAAGCAGTTCGTCTTCAAGGAGAAGGCCGCCTCCGCCCGCGCCTTCGAGCTTGCTGATGTGTACGCGGCCTATCGCTCGGCGCTCTTCGAACGCGACCTCTTCGACTACCAAGACATGGTGAACCAGACGGTCGAAGCGCTCGAAGCCCATCCGGAATTCGTACAGGAGCTGCAGGAACGCTACCGCTACATCCAAGTGGACGAATTCCAGGACACGAACGGTTCGCAGATGCGCATCGTGAGCCTGCTCTGCCGGGGGCTCGATCGCCCGAACGTGATGGCCGTGGGCGACGACGATCAGGCGATCATGCGCTTCCAAGGCGCCTCGGTGGAGGGCATACGCCAGTTCCGCGAGAACTATCGGCCCGCCTCCGTCGTGTTGAAGACGAACTATCGTTCAACGCCCTCCATCGTGGAGCTCGGCCAGCTGGTGGCGAGGCAGATCGAGGATCGCCTCGTAGCGGGCAGCGCGAAGATCATCACCGCGGCACGCGAGGAAGACGAGCGGGAAACCTTCGTCCTCCATCGCTTCGACGATGCGAGCATCCAGTACGACACCGTGGCGGCGAGCATCCGCGAGAAGCTCGACGAGGGCTTCGTGCTCGGCGTACAGAAGCCCGAGGAGGCCATCGCCGTCATCGCCAACAGGCATTCGAGCCTGCGCAAGCTCATCCCCCACCTCGTCGCCTACGACGTGCCGTTCAACTACCGCGTGAGGGCTCAGCTCACGGAAATCGAATCGATGCAGACGCTCTTTTCCCTGCTCCGAGCCGTGTGCGCGCTTGCCGAGGGAGATGTGGCCCGCACGGAAGCCGAACTTCCGCGCATCGTGGCATCGCCGGAGCTCGGGTTGGAGTCCGAGGACTGCGTTGCATTCGCCATCGAGGCGCGACGCTCCCACAAGGGCTGGTTTGCGTGCCTTGCCGACGCGCACCATCCGAAACTCGTCAACCTCCACGGGCATCTCGTCGACTGGGCCGCGCAAGCGTCGAGCGCACCCGTCCGCGCGCTGCTCTTCGACATAGCGCGCCCGCTCATCGCCTATTACCGAAAGCACGCGGAGGACGATCCTCTGGCACAGGCTCAGTTCCAGAGCGGCATGCGCCGTCTCGTGGACCTCGCAAATAGCGAGATCGCCGCGAGCGCACGTGAACGGCGCGCGCTTCGTCTGCCCGAGCTCATGCGAGTCTTCACGCGTTGCGAGAACTTCAGCGTGGAGATCGACGCATCGGTGCCGTTCGGGTCACCGGACGCCGTGACCCTCACGACCGCGCATGGCTCGAAGGGCCTCGAGTTCGATCTCGTCTACATCCTCGATGCGGACCAAGCCACGTGGCACCATTCCGGCCGCGACACGAACCTCCTCCCCAAGAACATCCTCACCGGCACCGAGCGCTCGGAGGATGACATCACGCGCCTCCTCTTCGTGGCCGTCACCCGTGCGAAGCGATTCCTCGTATTCACGAGCGCGCATCCGCTCATCGTGAGCGAGCTCGATGGCCTCGTGGCGGAATTGGATGAGGCGGTGAGTCCCGATCAACTCGCGAACGCCATCGAAACCGACTGGCGCGATCGGCTTTCCGTGAACACGCCGCAACTCGTGCAGCTCCTCCAAGCCGGCGCGGCGCCGAAGCATCTCTCCGCAACTGATCTCAACGCCTTCGTCACCTACGAGCAGGGTTGCAAGAACAGCGAGCACTTCCCCATGAAGCGGCTGCTCAACGTACCCGAGGAGCCATCGAGTGCACTCGAATTCGGCACGCTCGTGCACGCGTTTCTCGAGGACTTTGCCACGATCACGCTGCCCACGGGCGCTGCGGTAGAGCCGCTCCTCGAGCACTACCTCGAAAAGGTGCGCTGGCTCGATTTCCCGCCAGAAGACGTACTGCTCATGGAACGCCGTCTCAGGCGCATCGCCGCCTCCTTCACGCCAAGACTCTCCGAGATCTTGAGACCCGGCGCGCAATTCGAAGTGGCGGTGAACGGCGTCACGTCAGGAGGGGTTCCGCTCTTCGGCAAGTGCGATGTGCTGCTCGTGGACCACGGATCGAAGACCGTTCGCGTGCTCGACTACAAGACCGGCCAACCGAGGGAGCGGGTCGACGCCGCCTACAATCGGCAACTCGACTTCTACACCCTGCTCGTGGAGAACTCACCGGATTACGAGGGATATCGGGTGGTGGAGACGCGCGACCTCTTCGTGGAGCCGAGGAATCGCACGGAAGACGAGCTGGGCAACCCGCTGTCGCATACCACCTCACCCGAAGATGCCGAGCACCTCATGCAGCTCATCGGTGCCGTGTGGTGGCGCATCTCCACGGGGCGGTTCGACACATCGGCTTTCGAGAAGAGCGAGGAGTATCTCAAGCTCATGGAGAGCCCGAGGACGACCAAGGCCGCCATCCAGCGGCTCTACGAGGACTGGCTCATCGAGGACTGGCTCATCGCCTGCATGTAGAAAAGCGCCCAGGCCCCTCGTCGCATCGGGCTTGGGGCATGGGCGCTGGAAAACGAATCTGCGTGAGCTCGGATCTAGGGGTGCGGGTGCGCCTCGGTGTCGGGCTCAACGACGACGAGCTCGTAGTCCTTGGAGCCGTAGCCGCGCTCAGCCGCGAAGTCGATGGTCTTCGTGCCCATCCTCGAATCGATGCGCTCCAGGAGCGTGGGGGCACCCGGATCGTCGGAGTTCTTCACGGCGTCGATGCAGGCCTGGTCGATCGCGACGGGATCGAGGCTCGCGAAGATGCCGATGTCCGCCATGCAGGGATCCTTCGCCACGGCGCAGCAGTCGCAGTCGACGGAGAGGTTGCAGGCGATGGAGACGTAGGCGATCTGGTTGCCGAAGTGGTTGACGATGGTCTCGGCCGCCTCGGCCATGCCGCAGAGGAAGTCCTCCTGGCTGGCGAGCTTGTCCCAGAGCTCGCCCTGCTCCTTCGTGACGCCGGCGGTGTGGATGTTCACCTTGCCCTGGTTCGAGGCGCAGCCGATGGCGAGCTGCTTGAGCGCGCCGCCGAAGCCGCCCATGGGGTGCCCCTTGAAGTGCGAGACCACGAGCATCGACGGATAGTTCGCGAGATGGCGCCCGACGTAGTTCTCCTTCAGCACCTTGCCGTGCTCGATGGGAAACACGAGGTCGGGGCCTTCGCTGTCCATGATGTCCACGTCGAAGTAGGTCGACCACTCGTGCTCGGCCATGAGCTCCTCATGCTTCTCGGTGGTGTCGCGCGCACCGTCGTAGGCCGTGTTGCACTCGACGATCGTGCCGCCCACCTCGTCGAGGAGCGGCTTCAAGAACTCGGGACGCAGGTAGTTCTGATTGCCGCGCTCGCCGGAGTGCACCTTCACGGCCACCTTGCCGGGAAGCTGCGCGTCGAGCTTGTGGAACATGCGGACGACGTTTTCCGGGGTGATTTCCTTCATGAAATAGACGACGGGCTTTGCCATGAACACTCCTTCGGTTCGAACGGAACGTGGCGTGCGGGTGACGCGGGCGAGATGCCCGCGCCCCTCACAGGGGTCGATGGTTCTACGGGCATGGTTGGGAACCGGGCTACGCATCCATTCTATCCGTACTCGGTTCCCTCCTCGGAATTTCAGGAATCCCCAAGTGTTTGAAGCGCCCGGACGACGGGGAAACTGCGGGCGGCCGCAGGCCGCGCAGCAACCACGACCCTGAGAGAGGCGACCATGGAACAACTCTCCTCCCCCACCGCAGCCCTTGAAAACCCCGAGATGACGGGCGTCGAGAATCGGAGCGAGCGCACCTTCTCCGACCTCGACGCCTACCTCTTCCACGAAGGCACGCACTACGACGTCTATCGCAAACTCGGCGCCCATCTCGCCGAGGAGCCGGGCCGCCCCGGCGTGCGCTTCGCCGTCTACGCGCCCAAAGCCCGCTCGGTTCGCGTCATCACGAGCTCGACCGGCTGGGACGAGAGCGCCGGGGCCATGGAGCCGAGCCCTTCCGGCGTCTGGGAGACCTTCGTCCCCGGCGTGGCCGCCGGCGATTCCTATCGCTACATCGTCGAGGGCGCCGACGGCGTCCGCCGCTATAAAGCCGACCCCTACGCCTTCTTCGCCGAGCGACGTCCGGCCAACGCGAGCCGCGTCTTTGCGCTCGGGGGCTACGCGTGGTCCGACGAGGCGTATCGCGAGCAGCAGTCGAACGCCGACGTGCTCGAGCGCCCCATGGCCATCTACGAGGTGCATCTCGGCAGTTGGCGCAAGGACTACGAGAGCGACCCCGCCGACGGCTTCCTCACCTACCGCGAGCTCGCACGTCAACTCGCCGAACACGTGCGCGCCATGGGCTACACGCACGTCGAGCTCATCGGCATCTGCGAGTATCCGTTCGACGGCTCCTGGGGCTACCAAGTGACCGGCTACTACGCTCCCACCTCGCGCTACGGCTCGCCCGATGACTTCCGCTACTTCGTCGACTACCTGCACCAAGCCGGCATCGGCGTCATCCTCGACTGGGTGCCGGCGCACTTCCCCAAAGACGAGCACGGCCTCGCCGACTTCGACGGCACGCCGCTCTTCGAGTACGCCGACCCACTGCGCTCGGAGTTCAAGCTCTGGGGCACCAAGGCCTTCGACCACGGAAAGCCCGAGGTGAAGAGCTTCTTCATCTCCAACGCGCTCTACTGGCTGAACGAGTTCCACGTGGACGCGCTGCGCGTGGACGCCGTCTACGCCATGCTCTGCAACAACTTCGAGCGCTCCGAATGGCGGCCGAACGCCTACGGCGGCGCCGAGAACCTCGAGAGCTTCGAGTTCTTCCGGCACCTGAGCTCCATCGTCCGCGAGCGCTCCAAGGGCTACCTCATCGCCGAGGACATGTCGCCCATCTCGAAGGTCACGGCCACGCCCGAGGAGGGCGGGCTCGGCCTTCGGCTCAAGTGGAACATGGGTTGGATGTTCGACCTGCTGCGCTACATGGGCACGAGCGTGGAGGGACGCCACGCCGACCACGAGGATCTCGTCCACTCGCTCGACTACGCGTTCAACGAGAACTTCGTGCTCGAGTTCAGCCACGACGAGGTCTCGCCGGGCAAGGGATCGCTCCTCAGCCGTCTCCCCGGCCCGGATCTCGATCGCTTCGGCGCGCTCAAGACGCTCTACACCTTCCAGTTCACGCACCCGGGCAAGAAGCTCCTCTTCATGGGCCAGGACTTCGGCGTCATCGACGACTGGGATTACAACGAGAGCCTCGACTGGAGCCTCACGGAGCGGCCCGGGCACCGTGACGTGCGCGACACCGTGCGCGCGCTCCTCGAGCTCTACAAGAGCCACCCCGCGCTCTCGAGCGATTCGATGGATCCGGCGACCTTCGAGTGGGTGAGCCGAAACGACAGCTCCCGCAGCACGGTGGCCTTCCTTCGGAAGAACCCGTGGAACCTCGACGGCGCGCTGCTCGTGGTCTGCAACTTCTCGCCGAACGCCATCGGCGACTACACCGTCGGCTGCCCGCGACCGGGGCTCTACGAGCGCATCTTCACCACCTACGACCAGCTTCCCGGCGAGGGTGGCTCGTCCGTGGCACCGCTCACCGCCGAGCGGTGGGAGTGCGATGACAGGCCCTGGCGGCTGAATTACGGGCTCAGGCCCTATGAATCGGTGATCTTCTCGGTGCCCGCCGCCTAGAGTTCGCGTGCTACGATGGCCCAACTCAAGTGAAATGAGGGGCCATGAAGCGCTCGACCTTGCTGTTCTCCCTGCTCGGCGCACTCGTCGCGACGACTCTCGCGACGATGCCGAGGCTCGCCCGCGCCGATGAGGCGGCCTTGCTCGCCGCAGGCGACGCAGAGGTCTCGGCCACGGTCTCCGCGGATGAGACGCGCGTCGCGCTCGGCGCCTCCGGGAGCGCGCTCGCAGACGCCGCGCGCGTGAGCTTCAAGGTCTGGAGCGACGAGGGCGGGCCCGAGAAGGCCATCGAGCACGAGGCCGTGCGAAACGAGGATGGCAGCTGGAGCGCCATCGCCTTCATCGCCTCGAATCGCCACGACACGGGCGACGTGCCCTACAGCTGCGACGTGCCCGACGCCGTGCACCGGCTCTTCAACCCGAATACGGGCCAGCATCTCTTCACCGCCGATGCGAACGAGGCCGCGGCGCTCACCCGCATCGGCTGGCGCTACGAGACCGTCGCCTGGGCGCAGCCGCAGGCAGACGATCCGGCGAAGGACGAGGAGCCCGAGGGCGAGACGCCTGGGGAGGAGCTCGTCGCAGACGCCGAAGCCCGAGCGCAGGCGCCCGCCGAGGACGCAACCGACGACCCGGGCGACGTCGATCCCGCGGATCCAACGGATCCCGAGGCGCCGTCCGAGCCCGATGCGCCCGCGACCACGGTCTATCGCCTCTACAACCCCACGAACGGCGAGCACCACTACACGCTCGACGCCAACGAGTATGCCGAGCTCCCGAGCTACGGCTGGCGCCAAGAGGGTGAGGCCTTCACCTCGGATGCCGCAAAGGGCGCACCCGTCTACCGCGTCTTCAACCCCGAGCTCACCGTCGGCACCCACCACTTCACCTCAAGCGAGAACGAATACCGCACGCTCGTTGCCAACGGCTGGAGAGACGAGGGAATCGCCTGGTACGGCACCACGGTGAACTCCGACGGCAGTTGGTGCGCCGCCTCCCTCGGCCACAGCCACGAGGATGCCGGCACCTACACGGTGGAGGTCTACGCAACGCCTCGGACGGAGGATGCCGCGAGCATCGAGCCCGCGGAACCCGACGCCGACGCGCCCGTGGAGGAGCCCGCACGCGAGGCCCTCGGCTCCGCCGCCTTCACCATCACCTGCCCCACGGCCACCGCCACCGTCACCAACGTGAACAACGCCCGGGGCACCTACGACGTCGTCGTGAGCGACATCGTCTCGCCCTCCGGCGTCTCGAGCGTGGCGGTGCCCACCTGGAGCGATCCGAACGGCCAGGACGACCTCGTCTGGTACACCGCGACCCCGAACGACAACGGCTACACCGCCTCGGTGGACGTCGCCCACCACAGCTTCACGAACGAGTTCACGAGCCACGTCTACCTCACCGCTGGAAACGGCGTCTCGGCAAACGTCGCCAAGACCCACGCGTCGCTCACCCTCGCAAACTACCTCAAGCGCGAGGGCGGCCCCTACTCCTACCGCGTGATGATCTACAACCCCGGCAACGTGAGCCGGGTGCAGATGGCGGCATGGTCGGAGGCCGGCGGCCAGGATGACCTCGTGTGGTACGACGCCCACGACACCGGCTACGGCTGGTGGAGCGCCACGATCGAAACGGATCGACTCCAGCACAGCGGTTGCGTGCACGTGCACGTCTACGCGGATGGCGCCGTGCGCGGCGGCCTCGAGTTCGACGTGCAGAGCTGGGAGATCCTCGCCCCCGTCTACCGCGCGATGAACGATCGGGTGCGCGGCCTCTCCAGCCCCACGAGCTACCTCCTCGCCGTGGACACCTCCAACTGCTTCGTGGGCGTCTATCGCGGCAGCAAGGGCGCGTGGCAGAACACCACCTACTGGACCTGCGCACCCGGCGCCGCCGCCACGCCGACCGTGAAGGGCGTCTTCTGGGTGGGCAATCGCGGCTACGAGTTCGGTCACGGCTACAGCTGCTACTACTGGGTGCAGTTCTACGGCGACTACCTGTTCCACTCGATCAAGTACTACCCCGGCACGTTCACGGTGCTCGACGGCACACTCGGGCGTCCGGCATCGCTCGGATGCGTGCGCCTGCAGATCGAGAACGCGCGCTGGATCTACGAGAACGTGCCCTCCGGAACGACGGTGCTCGTGTACTAGCCCGCTCGGCGTCTCCGCCGGCGCTCCACCTGACGCGAAGTTTTCTCACGCTCCTTGAGAAAACTTGATACTTCGAGCTCTAGCCCTCCAGCAGCGATTCGATGAGATCCTTGCCGCGGAGGGTTGCGATCCACTCCTTCGGTATGTCGTCGTAGCCGAAGCGCAGACCCGCCAAGCCGCCGGCGACGCAGGCCGTGGTATCGGTGTCGTGCCCGAGGTTCACCGCGAGCCGCACGCACGACGCGTAGCTGCCGGCTCGCCTCAGGCACCAGAGCGCCGCCGTCTGCGTGTGCAGCACGAATCCCGAGCTCTCCACCTCGCTGCGAACGTGCGGAAGCTCCGGCCACGCGGGATTGCCCGCGATGAGCTCGCGAGCGAAGTGCACCATCTCGACGCAGGCGTTCATCGAGATCTCATGCGCGTGCGTGACGGCCGAGGCGGCGCGGATCTCCTCGTCGGACGCGGTGGTGAGGGCGAGCGGCAAGATGCGCATGAGCGAGCCGTTGCCGTTATCCCACTCGCCGCTCATGCCATGCCCGGCTTCGAGCGCCCGCGCGGTCGCGCTGCCGACGTCGAACACGATCCCATCCGGCGTATAGGCACCCTCGTAAATCCAGGCGAGAAAGCGCTCGCGCATGTCGTCCACGTCCACGCGGCCGCATACCTTCAGGCTCTCGAACGTGGCGAGCAACATCGACGTGTCATCCGACCACGTGCCCGGCGGCATGTTGTGCGTGCCGAAGCCCACCATGCCATCGCAGGTGAAGGTGTCGCGCGCCTTGAACTCGTAGGGCACGCCGAGCGCGTCTCCCACGGCAGCGCCGTAGAGGAGCTCCCGCGCATGGGTCATATCGAGGAAAGGTCGGCTACCGTCAAGAGCGCTCACGACATCACCCCAGCTAGATTGATGGTTTCACGTCCAAAAGAGCTCTCGACACCTCTATCTATTGTCGAGAAGCCTCGGTTCAGAAGGATCAGATTCGCGAGAGGATCAGCTTATTGAGAGATATCCCGGCCTCGGCGGCCTCCATGGAGATTCGTCGATGCTGTTCGGGACTCATCCGCAGAGAGATTTTCCCGGAGAAGTGTTTAACGCCCAGAGGCTCCGGCGGCATCTCCCCTGCCTCCTCCATGTCGGCTAACACATCGTCAACAAGCTTATCGATGCTCTCAAGCGCCCTAGACTGATCATCCTCGACTACCGACAAAGAGGGAAACTCATCGGCAATGGCCACGAAGGCATCATCCTCTGAACTCCAGAAAATACGGTAGGTGTATTCCTTAGCGCTTCTCATGCCACTCTTCCATTCGTTCAATTGCTCTTAAAAGCTGACGGACCTGATACGCCGCCACGTAGCCATGCCGATTCTGAAGATTAACCCGAGGGTCCGAAGGCCAGGGCATGCTGAACACATAGTGCGAGCCATGGACACGAGGTGCACCGAAGAAGTGTTCGGCACATGCCATGGCGTCCTTAAATCGCACGTCCGCAGGGTTGCGACGCATGAGCTCGAGTATGTCGTTGACATTCATAACCGGATGGTATCACATTGGATACCATCCTCACACGACCATTGTAGGGTGTCACTGTCACAACAATTCGAGGGATCCTCCCACCAGAGAGCCAGGCCATTCACGCACGTGCCAAACTACCTCTCGCAGATGGAGAGCGAAGAGCATGGGAGTAGGGCATGAAGACCGCCAAGGTGGTGTGCGCAATCATCGAGCACGAAGGACGAATCCTCGCCACCGAGCGTGGGTATGGGGAGTTCGAAGGTGGATGGGAATTCCCCGGCGGCAAGGTCGAGACGGGAGAAACGCCCGAGCAAGCGCTCGTCCGCGAAATCCATGAGGAGCTCGACGCCACCATCGTCATCCGCCACTGGCTCTGCGACGTCGAATACGACTATCCGACGTTCCACTTGTCCATGAAGTGCTACGTTTGCGGGCTTCCGAACGACCATCTCGAGCTGCTTGAACATCACGCCGCTCGATGGCTCGACGCCAAGACCATCGATTCCGTGCCATGGCTTGCGGCAGACGAGCAGGTGGTCAAAGCCATCAAGGAGGCGAAGATCATCCGATAGTCAAAAGCAGGCACACGTGTCTTCCAGCTACTCCTCGTCAAAGCTGCTCGTGAGGTAGTCGTAGATATCCGGCCGTACCGGCTCTTCCAGGTCGTAGACAATCTCAACGGCCTTCGTGCGCCCGTCGGCCATGACGATCTCCTCGAACTCGCCCGTGGGATGCACCTGCCCGAGGAAGTAGAACTCCTTGCTCTGGTTCTTATCGTTCTTGTTCTTGCGCATGAAGAGATAGCAGGCCACGCCATTCGTCGCTGCACCCTTCAGCGTCTGGATCTCAGGCGAGCGCAAGCTCCTGTTGCTCTTCGAGATGGCAATGAGCCGATTCTCCGATTCGAATCGGTCCTCATACTGCGTGGTCACGCTGATGGAGGGGTCCTTTTCGTAGTTGATGAACACGGGGAAGGTGTTCGTTGCCTTGTCGTGGAAGTAGCCGCCGACGTTTTGCTGATTGGGCTGCTTGCTCCAACGAAGGAGCCGGCAGATCTCATCGCGATCGTACTTCTCGTAGAGGACGAAGTTAGTGTCCTTGTACGAGGCTTCAAACTTGGTGCCGTAGCGTTCGAGTCCGAATTCGATGATCTCGTTGACCTGCTCTAAGACGAAGGGATCCTTGAGCGCCTCGGCGAACTCATCGCTTACCGTGCACGTTCCCCCTGAGACCGAAACGAGGCTGATCCCCTCGGCGGGATAGTACGTTCCGGAGAGATAGCGGAGCGCAGCTCCGACCTCATCTGCGGCTAACAGCCGATTCCCGAACGCCATATCGTCGATTGCGAGTGGCCGCTTCCCAGCCAGAAGCCGCTTGAGAATGGCGAGATCGCTTCCACGCTTGCCGCTCGCGATCTTCGAAAGATACGCGAGCATCTTGAGCTTCCGCTTGCTCAAGCTCGCCGTGCATTCGTCCTCGTACTTCAGCAAGAACGCCGCGTACGATCCACATTTGTCGATGATGTTCAGCGGGTCGATGGCGTCGTTGTGGTCGAAGTCGATGAGCCGGGGGATGCGGCCGATCTGCTGCTTGAGCAACCGGTACTCATCTTTGAGGAGCCTGATCAGCGAGAAGTTCGTTGCTTCGAGCGCGCGGAAGATCCGCTGCTCGGAGATGCGATCGAAGGAAATCGTCGAGCTGCCCGGGATGACGGTGCTTCCCTCCTTCACCACCCGCCGGAGCGTGTCTTTGTTGTAGCTCTGGTCACCGGAGAGCGCGATGGGGATGAGATAGTTCTCTTGGTAGTTGCCTATGAAATCCAGAACGAGGGTGAATTCCTTGCCTTCGCTCTTTCTGAGACCACGGCCAAGCTGTTGCACGAACACGACGGCTGACTGGGTTTTGCGCAGCATGATGATCTGGTTGAGCGAGGGGATGTCGACGCCCTCGTTGAAAATGTCCACGGAGAAGATGTATTCCAGCTCGCCTGCCTCGAGCTTTTCGATGACCGCATCGCGCTCATCTTGACTATCCCTGCCGCTCAGTGCTGCTGTTCGGTATCCGAGCTCGTTGAAACGCTTGGACAGTTCCTCAGCTTCGTCAACCTTGCTGCAGAAGATGAGACCGCGACGGTTCTTCTTATCGACTGTGTACCGCTCGATCTTCTCCACGACGTGGCGAACGCGTTCATTCGAAGTAAGACGCCTGAAGAGCTCAACGTCGTCCACCTTTTCCTCATCTATGAAGAGATCGGCGATCCCGAAATAGTGGAAGGGCGCAAGCATGTCGTTATCGAGCGCATCCTGGAGCGTGATGCGATAGGCGATGACGTTGTTGAAGAGTCGGTAGACGTCGAAGTGGTCCGTACGACTGGGCGTTGCGGTCATACCCAGGTAGAACGTTGGCTCGAAATGGTCGAGTAGGTGGAGATATCCCTCCGCACCGCATCGGTGCGCCTCGTCGATGATGATGTAGTCGAAGTCGTTTGGCTCGAAATCATCGAGGTGTTTCGCGAGGGTGCTCACCATCGCAAATACGCAGCTCGCGTCGGTGCGCGTATGGCCACTGCCGTACAAGCCGTAGGTATACGCCGCGCCAAGCACCCGTTTGAAGCTCGCCATCGAAGCTTTGAGGATCCGCTCGCGGTGCGCCACGTAGAGCACGCGCTTCGGCTTTCTTCGCTCAATTTCGAGCGCGGCGAGATAGGTCTTCCCAGTGCCCGTGGCGGAGACGAGGAGCGCGCGGCTCTCATGCCGCTCTTGCAGCACATCCAGTGCTTCAAGAGCATGCTCCTGCATGGCGTTGGGCGTGATCGAAGTGCTGGACGCATCGTTCGCGGTATCTCGGATGCCCTCCACGTATGTGCGCAGGGCCTTTCGCGGAGCACCCGCATCCCGATACGAAGCGAGATGTTTCTCATAGCCGTCGATCCAAGAGGAGCTCAGTTCGATCGTGTTCGGATCGTCCCAGAGCTTCTCGTACTCGCTCCGCACGGATCGGAGCATCTCCCCGCCGCTGAACGAGCGAAACAGCACGTTCCATTCCTTGTTGCAGGTCAGCGCGGTTTGCGTGAGGTTCGACGAGCCGATGATGAATGTCGAGAGGCCATCTCGGTTGAAGAAGTAACCCTTGGCATGGAGATCGCCCTGGTAGATGCGCGTTTCGATGTTGGGAAACTCGAGAAGTTTGCGGAGGGCCTCGGGGTCGTTGAAGTCCAGATATGTCGAGGTGAGGATTCGCCCGTGAATGCCGAGTAACTGCAACGTGTTGAAGATCTCCACGAGGGTCTGGATACCGCTCGAGGTGATGAAGGCGACGGAGAAGTCGAAGGAGATGCAGTCGACGAGCTCCGAGCGAATCATCGCGAGGACGTTGGTGGACGTGGCCTTGTCGTTGACGACAAGCCGAGGAGCGTAGCGTTCATCAGCCGATTTCTCCGAGCCGATGAAGCTCGCTCTCAGAGTCTCCGCGAACTCCTCGACAGCGAATTCGATCTCGAACCTGTCCTG
>CANQFP010000034.1 GCA_947599965.1 uncultured Atopobiaceae bacterium
CGGCGAGCGCCTGACGGCGAGCGCCTAACACCGAGCGCCGAGGCGGCGAGCGCCTAGCGATACACGCGCTCCAGCCACTGGCTGCGATCGAGCGAGTAGACGTCCTTGTCCTCGGGGCCCCAGGGGCTCTCCACCTGCTCCGAGCGCTGCCACTTCATGCCGAGCTTGTGGAGCACGCGCAGCGAGCGCTCGTTGTCGGAGAGCACCTGCGCCCAGATCTTCCTCAGGCCGAGATCCTCGAAGGCGTGGCGGCCGACGCGGCCCACGGCCTCGGTGGCGAGCCCGTGGCCCCAGAGCTTCACGGCTACCCAATAGCCGAGCTCCGCCTCCTTGGGCCCCACGAGCTTGGAGATGGCGGGGCCCTTGAGGCTCACGGAGCCGATGGGCGCATCGGGATGCGAGGACTCCTTGAGCGTGATGGCGTAGGTCTCCGGGCGCATGAGCACGGAGTGGATGATGGTGAGGGATTCGGCCTCGTTTCTGTGCGGCTCCCAGCCGCACGCGGGCCCGATGAGCGGGTTCTGGGCGTGGATGAAGAGCGCGTGGGCGTCGTCTTCGCGCCAGGGCCTCAGGATGAGGCGCGGCGTCTCGAGGACGGTCTCGGTGATTTCCATGGCTACCCGCCTTCTCGCGGAGCGTCGATGGACCCCATCCTAGCAATCCCCGGCTCCATCTTGAGGAAGACGCCGGTTTGGGGTACTGAAAGGATGGGCGTCGAGCTCGCGGCGCCTTCACCGAAGGAAGTGTTTCCCGATGACGATCATGGATGCCATCGCCGAGCGCCATTCCGTGCGCGCCTACACGACGAAACCCCTCGACTATGAAACCTGGGATGCCCTCGACCGCTACATCGCCGAGGTCAACGAGAAGAGCGGCCTCTCGTTCACGCTCGTCACCGACGACCCGACGGCGTTCACCAGCCTGCTCGCCAAGTACGGCCACTTCGAGAACGTGCGCAACTTCATCGTCTGCGCCGGCGTGAAGGCGCCCGACCTCGACGAGCGCATCGGCTACTTCGGGGAGGGCATCGTGCTCGAGGCGCAGATGCTCGGCCTCAACACCTGCTGGGTGGGGCTCACCTACTCGAAATCGAGCGTGCGCCACCTGCTGAAGCCGGGCGAGCGCCTCGTCTGCGTCATCGCCGTGGGCTATGGGCTCTCGGCCGGCGCGAGCCATCCCGTGAAGTCCAAGGACGAGCTCACCTCCGTCGAGGGGCCCGCGCCCGCCTGGTTCGAGCGGGGCTTCTGGGCCGCCCAGCTCGCGCCCACCGCGCTCAACCAGCAGCGCTGGCACCTCACCCTCGAGGATGAGGCGGTGCGCCTCACGACGGCGCCCGGGCCCTACGCGAACCTCGACCTCGGCATCGTGAGGCGCCACTTCGAGATCGGCGCCGGCGAGGAGAACGTCATCTGGGTCTAGCCCCGCCCGCTCGCGCGTTCGTGCACGTCTCGCGTACTCGCCGCTTTCGCGCGAAGGCGGCTGGCGGGGGCGACTAGAATGAGCGTGCCGATGAGGTTGTCGGCCGCAGCGGGGTTTGGCAAAAGGAGTTGCGGTGATCCGTATTCTCGTCGATGGCGCCGCCGACCTCTCGACGGAGGAGTGCGCCGAGCGCGGCATCATGCGCGTGCCCATCCCCGTGGATCTCGACGGCGTGAACTACGCCGATCGCCCCTACGACGAGTTCTACGAGGCGCTCATCCACTCCGCGAACTTCCCGATCACCTCGCAGGTGACGCCCCAGGGCTTCGTGGGTTTCTTCGAGGAGGCCGCCTCCGCGGGCGACGATCTCATCTGCCTCATCCTCTCCTCCGGCCTCTCCGGTACCTACCAAAACGCCCTCATGGCCAAGGAGATCGTCGGCTACGACCGCATCCACGTCATCGACACGCGCCACTCCACCCACGCCATCCGCATCATGGTGGACTACGCGGAGCGGCTCATCGCCGAGGGCTGCTCGGGCGACGAGATCGAGCACAAGATCCTGCACCTGAGGCCGCGCGTGCGCATCATCGCCGGATTGAACACGCTCGAGTACCTCGCGCGCAGCGGGCGCATCTCCAACCCGCTCGCCATCGTCGGCGACATCGCGCACATCAAGCCCGTGATCACCTTCTCCTCCAAGGGCGCCGTCGAGGTGCTCGGGAAGGCGCTCGGCATCGGCAAGGCCGTGAGCCAGGTCTTCAAGCTCATCAAGGGGCGCGGCGTCGACGAGGAGTACTCCTCCTACGAGATCTACACCTACGGCGAGGCGAACACCGAGCGGCTCCACGGCCACCTCGTGCGCGCGGGAATCCACGCCACGGGCCGCCTGCAGGTGGGCCCCGTCATCGGCGGCCACAACGGCCCCGAGGCGCTCGGCATGGTCTTCGTGAGCCGCTAGGCGAAAAGACGGCCGCGGAACCGCCGAGATCCCGCACGCAATCCCCGGACATGAGCGCCCCATCGCACGCCCGCCCGGCGCCGCCTCGGCGATCTTCGCGTGGCAACACCCCGCTTGACCTCGCGTTTTCAGGTGTGTGCAGAGACCATTTCAGAACCGGTGCGAAAGAGGTTCCCGATCTGGGCCACACGGCGGCGGGAATATATTAAGATATACCAAATGAGAGGAGGATGTATGAGATCTGACGACACACCCATCCTCTTCAAGGCCCTCGGCGATGCGAACCGAATGGAGATCGTTCGGACCATCGCCAAGAACCCGGGCATCACGGCGAACAAGCTCCTGAAGACGCTGCACATCGCCCAATCCACGCTCTCGCACCACATGCGCGTACTCACGAACTCCGGCTTGGTGACGGTCACGCGCGAGGGCAAGTGGTCCCACTACGCCCTCAGCGTCGAGGCGCTGGACGCGCTCGATCGCTTCGTGAACGCGCTTCGCGCCGACCGCTCCCAACGGGCGCGGCGCCTTCGGATGCTCTCCGACATCAGGCGCGAGGCGGGCGAGAACACCGAGCTCGTGGACGCCGTCGACGAGCTCGTGCGCGCGCTCGACAACGCCTCCTAGGCTCTCCCGAACCTCCCATCGAGCGTCTCCGCGCGTCTCGCTGGCCCTTTGCCTAGACTGGGCGGGGTCTCATCGACGCCGGCGAGAGGAGGCGCATGCTCACCCGCAGGCAGGCGTTGCTCTCCCTGGGTGCGCTCGGATGCGCGCTCCTCGCCGGTTGCTCGGGCGGCTTTTCCGGAGCGGACGAGGAGCACGTCATCACCGTCGGCGCCTCCCACACGCCCCACGCCCTGATCCTGGACGGCCCGGTGGCGCAGGTGCTCGCCGCCGAGGGCTACGAGCTCCGCGTCGTCGAGTACGAGGACTACGACGAGCCGAACGCGGCGCTCGCCGAGGGCGAGCTCGACGCGACGTTTCACCAGCATCGCCCCTTCCTCGACGCCTACAACGCCACCAACGGCACGAACTTCGAGGCCATCGCCACCGTGCACTACGAGCCGATGGGCATCTACAGCGAGCGGCTCTCCTCCCTCCGGGAGCTCGCCAAGGGGGCGACGGTGGCCGTTCCCGCCGACCCCGCCAACCGCGCGCGGGCCCTCCTCTTGCTCGAGCAGGAGCGGCTCATCACGCTCGCCGACGACGCCGGGGCCGATGCGACGCCGGCGGGCATCGCCGAGAACCGCAAGGAGATCAGGCTCCTCGAGCTGCCGGCCGAGGAGCTGCCCGACGCCTTCGAGGAAGCCGATCTCGTGGTCTTGCCGGGAAACGTCGCCATGGAAAACGGCCACTCGCCGGCGGACGCCCTCGCCTGCGAGCCGAGCGCCTCGCTTCTCGCCGACACCTACGCGAACGTACTCGTCGTGCGTGCAGGGGAGGGCGAAACGCCCGAGCTCAAGGCGCTCGCGCGCGCCCTCAACTCCCAGGCCGTCCACGACTACATCGAGGCGGCGCTCGCCGACAACGCCTACCCGATGTTCGACGTGGTGGAGGAGCCCGAGGCGGAGGGCGCCGAAACAGAATCGTAAGATTCGGAGGGTTTGACGATTTTGTGAAGACGGGTTAGCGTATGCCCCGTCGTTCGAAGCGCGAACCGAAGGAGGTGCCCCGCCATGACCATGGCAATGTCCATGCACATGCCGAGCTCCCGGGCGCCTCGCATGGTTCCGGTCTTCGCCGCGTGATCCGCGCGAATTCCCCCGCCACACGAAGTCGTTCGGGAGCTGCCCCATGGGGCAGCCTTTTTTGGCTGCCGAGCGTGCGCCCGCGCGCCGCGTATTCGCCTTCACCCTCCGTCTGATCAAAGGAGACCAGCCATGAAGTCCACGTTCCTCAAGAAGGCCGCCGCCATCGGCCTCTCCGCGTTCGCCGCCCTCTCCCTCGTCGCCTGCGGCTACACCGAGACGCCCCAGCAGGAGGCCGAGGAAGTCGAGGCCGACACCGTCATCACCGTCGGCGCGAGCCCCACGCCCCACGCCGAGATCCTGAACGGGCCCGTGAAGGAGCTCCTCGAGGCCCAGGGCTACACCCTCGAGGTCGTCGAGTTCACCGACTACGTGCTGCCCAACACCGCCCTCGAGGAGGGCGAGCTCGACGCCAACTACTTCCAGCACACGCCCTACCTCGAGAGCTTCAACGAGGAGAACGGCACCCACCTCGCGGCCGTGACCAGCGTGCACTACGAGCCCTTCGCGCTCTTCAGCTCGAACATCGCCAACCTCACCGAGCTCTCCGACGGCGCCACCGTGGCCGTGCCCAACGACACGACGAACGAGGCCCGCGCGCTGCTCTTGCTCGAGCAGGAGGGGCTCATCAAGCTCGACGAGAACGCGGGCGTGACCGCCACCCCGAAGGACATCGTCGAGAACCCGAAGAACCTGCAGTTCGAGGAGATCGAGGCCGCCAACCTGCCGAACGTGCTCCCCGACGTGGACCTCGCGGCCATCAACGGCAACTACGCGATCCCGGCCGGCCTCTCGCTCTCCGACGCGCTCGCCACCGAGGATGCCGACTCCCTCGGCGCCACCACCTACGCGAACGTCCTCGTCGTGCGCGAGGGCGAGCAGAACGAGCCGAAGATCATCGCGCTCGCCGACGCCCTCACGAGCCCCGAGACCTATCAGTTCATCGAGGAGACCTACGACGGCGCCGTCGTGCCCACCTTCGAGGTGGCCGAGACCTCGCCGCAGGGCTGAAGCCCGAAATCCCCGTCTAGTAGCAGACGAGCCGGCTCATGATCGAGCTTCGCGACCTCAGGAAGTCCTTCGGCGAGAAGGAAGTCCTCCACGGCATCGATCTGGAGATCGCCGATGGTGACGTCTTCGGCATCATCGGCGTCTCCGGAGCCGGCAAGTCCACGCTCGTGCGCTGCATGAACCTGCTCGAGCGGCCCACCTCCGGGCAGGTGCTCATCGAGGGCCGCGACGTGACGAACCTCCGCGGCGCCGAGCTCATCAAGCTCCGCCAGTTCATCGGGATGATCTTCCAGAACTTCTCGCTCTTCCAGCAGCGCTCCGTGGCGGAAAACGTCTGCTTCCCCCTCGAGCTGCGCGGCGTGGCCAAGGAGGAGCGCCTCGAGCGGGCGGCCGAGCTTCTGCGCATGGTCGATCTCGAGGAGCTCTCCGGCGCCTATCCGAGCCAGCTCTCCGGCGGCCAGCAGCAGCGCGTGGCCATCGCCCGCGCGCTCGCCAACCGCCCGCGGATCATGCTCTGCGACGAGGCCACGAGCGCGCTCGACACGCGCACCACGATGTCGATCCTGAAGCTCCTCGGCCGCGTGAACCGCGAACTCGGCGTCACGATGGTCGTCATCACGCACTCGCTCGCCGTGGCCCAGCGCATCTGCAACCGCATCGCCGTCATCGACGACGGGCGGATCGTGGAGGAGGGGAGGACCCGCGACGTCTTCGCGCATCCGCAGGCGCAGATGACGAAGGACCTCCTGCTCTTCGACACCGTCATCCAGGACTTCCCCGAGGAAGAGCGTGAGAGGGCGGTGATCTAGGCCATGGACTGGCTCATGGCGTTCTTCGCCGAATACGGCGCGCTTCTCGCCGAGGGCACGTGGGATTCCATCGTGATGACGACGGTCTCCTGCCTCTTCGCCTACGCCCTCGGCATTCCCCTCGGCGTCCTCGTGCTCATCACGGGCGAGGGCAACCTCCGGCCGAACCGCGCCGTTCACGCCGTGCTCGGCTGGATCATCAACGTCGGGCGCTCGATCCCCTTCATCATCCTGCTCTTCGCGATCATCCCGTTCACGCGGCTCGTCGTGGGCACGTCGCTCGGCGTCGTCGGCGCGATCGTGCCGCTCGTCGTGTGCGCCACGCCCTTCGTCGCGCGCATGGTGGAGCAGAGCCTCGCCGAGGTGGATCCCTCGCTCATCGAGGCCGGCGAGGCCTTCGGCGCGAGCGCCTGGCAGCTCGTCTACAAGGTCTATCTCAAGGAGAGCCTGCCGAGCTTGGTGCGCGGGGCCTCCATCACCTTCATCACGCTCTTCGGCTTCGTGGCCATGGCCGGCTGCGTCGGCGCCGGCGGCCTCGGCGACATCGCCATCCGCTACGGCTACCAGCGCTATCAGATCGACGTGATGATCGCCGCCGTCATCCTCTGCGTCATCCTCGTCGAGGTCGTGCAGTCCCTCGGCAACGCCATCTCGAGGGCGGTCGACAAGCGCACGCGCTAGTCGAGGCTACGAGACGCTGGATGCACCCAATCTTCGCGAGATCTCGGGCACTCACGTAGCGCCAGTACGCTACGTGCCCGAGATCCCACGAATCTCGGGCACCCCAGCGCCTCTCGCTGAGGTTTCGAATCCCTGTGCTCAGTCCTAGTAGCAGCTACTTCGCGCCGGGGAGCTTCGTCGGCGGGGCGCCCGAGTTGTCGCCCTCCTCGAGGGCCTCCTCGATGGCGCGCACGGCCTCGTGCATCTTGTAGAGCCGGCGCTCGAGGCCGGAGGCCTGGGCGAGGAGCTCCTTCGCGTTGTCGACGGGACCGCCCTCGCGCTCGTTCTGGCGCACCTCGCTCGTGAGGTCGGCGAGGGGGTGCTTCGTCTCGAGCGGCTCGAACGTCTCGGGCGCGTGGGCGATGATGATGCCGCCCGGGAGGTTGCCGAGGCGCTCTTGGAGGTGCGTGCCGAGGCGCGAGACGGAGGCCGAGACGCCGAGGCCGTAGATGCCCATGTCGCCGCCGATGGAGTAGGAGACGAGCACGGCGATGGCGAAGTAGGGCGCCATGGCCCAGCCGAAGATCTCGCAGCCCATGAAGAACGAGGCGAGCGGCGCGCGGATGACGGCGGTGAAGAAGGCCATGATGCCGAGCGCCGAGGAGAAGCCGGCGTCGGTGCCCGTCATCGCGCAGCAGGCGGCGCCGAGGAGCGCGCCCGTGGTGAAGGTCGGCATGATCTCGCCGCCGCGGAACCAGAGGCCGAGCGCGAGCACCGTGAGCAGGCCCTTAATCGCGAAGCCCCAGGAGGGTTCCTGGTTCTCGAGCGAGATCTTGATGAGCGGCGAGCCGGCTCCGCCGTAGTCGGTCCAGTTGAAGCCGAGCATGAGCGCCGCGATGATGACGCCGCCGATGCCCACCCAGAGGTAGTAGTTCTTCTTGAGGGCGATGGTGTGGCGCTGGAGCCAGTCGATGAGGAAGGCGTAGATGGCGCCCACGAGCGCGCAGGTGACGCCCACGATGAGGCTCTTGCCCACGTAGGGCCAGGTGAGGGGCGGGATGTCCACGGTCGGCAGCACATCGCCGATGCCGATGGGGTGCGCGATGAGGCAGGCGACGAAGCTCGCGAGGAGGATCGTGAGCGCATGGCGTGTGATGCCCCGGCGATAGCGGCAGAGCTCGAGGACGAGGAAGGTGGCGCCGAGCGGCGAGAAGAAGAGCGCGGAGAAGGTGGCGGCCATGCCGAGGGCGGCGGTGTAGCCGTAGAGGTCGTGCTTCTTCTCGAGCTTGAGGACCTGCGAGAGGTGGAACGGGCGGGCCACGAGGTTGCCGAGGGAGGCGCCCATCTGGAGCGCGCCGGCCTCCTTGCCCACCGATGCGCCGCCGAGGACGGAGAGGCACGTGCCGAAGAGGATGCCCGGCGTGAGCTTCGCCGGTACCTCCTGGTTGGAGCGCAAAAGGTGCATGACCTTGTGGGTGGTGAGGTCGTAGTCGAGCTTCAGGCCGTGGTAGAGCGCGAGCGAGGCGAAGCCCGTGAGCGGCAGGATGAGGGAGAGCCACGGGTGGGCATAGAAGAGGTTCAGCGTGTTGTCCACGCAGAGGCAGAGCACGATGGAGGCGGCGGCCCCCACGCAGCCCATGACGATGGCGAACAGCGCGTGCCGCACCATCTGGCCCATGTCTATCGTGGTGGCGGCCATCTTCCTCCTCCGAAGCGCACGCTTGCGTTTCTACCCCGAAGCCCGCGCGATGAGGCTCGGAGCACCCCGGCGATGCGCAAACGGCCCGAAGCGCTTCGGCAGCGGGCCGGGCAGCGGGCCCCGGCACGAAAAAAGGGCGCCGCGTGCGCGGCGCCCTCGGAAGCGAGGTTATGAGGCTGTGACGCCCCGTGGCTCGGCGATTAGTGCATGAACATTCCCTGGAAGATCGGGACGAGCCAGATCCAGAGGATCGAGGTGACCGCGAAGCCCGCGGTGGAGACGGCCACCGAGCTCGCGCCCTCTTGGACGTAGATGTTGTATCTCGCGGAGATGATGATGCCCGAGAACGCAGGCGGCAGGGCGACGGCCATGATGAGCATGCCGAGCTTGTCGCCGTCGGCGGCCATGCCGAAGATCAGGCCGGCGGCCAGGATGACGGCGGGTGTGAGGATCAGGCGGAAGAACGTGTTCCAGATGGTCTCAGCGCCGAGGCTGAAGCGCACCGTGGAGAGGGCGAGGCCGGCTGCGAGGACGGCGACGCCGGAGTTGGCCTTGGCGATGAGCTCGAAGCTCGGGTCGAAGGCCTCGGGCACGCGGACGCCGAGGATGACGAGGATGACGGCGAGGATGGGCGACCAGACGACCGGCTCCTTGAGGGCGTCGGTGATGGCCTTCACGTTCTGGCTCTGCGGCTTCTTGTAGTGCGGGTCTTCGGCCTTCTTGGCGAGGTAGTCCTTGTGGGCCTCTTCCTTGGCCTCGACCTTCTCGAGGTGAGCCTCGGCCTTCTCGATCTTCTCCTCGGCCTTGTGGACCTTCTTCCACTCGCGCTCCTCCTCGGAGCCCTTGGGCGGGCGCTCGTCGGAGGCGGCGGGGACGGCTACGGTGCCGCCACCGGCAGTGGCACCGGCGAGGGCCGGCGTGGCGGACGCGGCGGCGACGGTCGCGGGCGCGGCCTCGGTTTCCTTGGCCTTCTTGGCGGCGATGGCGGCGTCTCGGCTGAGGCCGATGTTGATGAGGTAGAAGCCGATCGGGATCGTGATGGCGTTCACGATGATGGCGACGATGGCGATGACGAGGTTGGTGTCAACCGTGTTGCCGTAGATCGGGTCGAGCACGGCGAAGCCGAGGAAGCCGATGGTCGGCGAACCGGCGATGAGGGCGCAGACCGCGGCCTCCTGGATGGAGTGCTTGAAGAAGAGCCTGCAGAGGAAGAAGCTCACCATGAACATGCCCACCGTGCCGATGAGGCTGATGAGCGTGAGGGTGATGTCCTCCACGAGCATCTCGCGGGTGGCCTTCACGATGGAGACGAAGAGCGCCGCGGGCAATGCGACGTTCAGCACGAGCTTGTTGAAGCCCTGACGCTGCTCATTGGTGAAGTAGGTGATCTTTCCGAACACATAACCGAGGACCATGATGACGAGTATCGGGATGATATCGTTGATGATGATTTTTTCCATGGTCGCACCTCTCTCCCTCAACTAGGCATCTCCCGATGCGTGGAGCGCTGCCATCCGGGCCTGTGTTCGGAGCCGGGAACATTTATGACCGCTCCAGTTATTCTTGGCTTCATACGTACCCGCCCTCCGGAGATTCCGAGGGGCGGGCCGTTTGCGGTTCCGTTAACGGTTCTCGGTATAAACCGAGCTAGATGCCGTTAGTGATCGGAAAATTCAGGCTGCTTTAAGCCTCCTTGGGCTTCGGCGCGAGCGGGCCGACGACGGGCACCGGGTTCAGGTTGCCGATGTGGCCGCTCTCCTCGCCCGCGTGGATGTCGATCTGCACGTCGATGAGGCAGGTCTTCTTCGAGGCAATGGCCTCCTCGAGCGCCTTCTCGAGCTCGTCGGGCGTCTCCACGTAGTAGCCCACGCCGCCGAAGGCCTCGATCATCTTCTCGTAGTGGGCGCTCGCCATGAGCGTGAGCGGCGAGGGGTCGCCGTCGGTGCCGATGTTCTGGAAGTCGCCCTTGTAGATGCCGCCGTTGTTGAAGACCATGAAGACGATGGGGAGGTTGAAGCGGCAGGCCGTCTCCACCTCCATGCCGTCGAAGCCGAAGGCGGAGTCGCCGTGGATGGAGACCACCTGGCCGCCGGTGGTGACGGCGGTGCCGATGGCGTAGCCGGTGCCCACGCCCATGACGCCCCACGTGCCGCAGTCGAGGCGGTGGCGCGGCTTGTAGATGTTCACGATGTTGCGGCAATCGTCGAGCGTGTTGGCGCCCTCGTTCACGAGGTAGAGGTCGGGGTGCTTCTCCATGACCTTGTTGATGCGGCCGAGCGCGTTGAAGTGGTCCATCGGCACGGTGTCGGCGCTCGTGCGGGCGGCGAACTTCGCGTTGTTCTTCTCCTTCGCCTCATTGAGCATGGAGAGCCACTCGTCCGAGGCCTTGACCGGGGTCTTGTCGAGCGCGGCGTTCAGGAGCCTGAGCGCGCTCTTCATGTCGCCCACGATGGGGGCCGCGATGGGCCGGGCGTTGTCGATCTCGGTGGGGTCGATGTCGATCTGGATGAACTTCGCGTCGGGGTTCCACGGCTTCTCGCGTCCGAAGCTGAGCATCCAGTTCAGGCGTGCTCCCATGAGGAGCACGACGTCAGCGGAGCGAAGGGCGAGGCCGCGACAGCTCGCGGTGGAGAGCGGCGAGGTGTCGGGCATGAGGCCCTTGGCCATGCTCATCGGCTGGTAGGGGATGGAGGTCTTCTCGAAGAACTCCTGCACCTCGTTTTCCGCCTGCGCGATGGCGGCACCCTTGCCGAGGACGACGAGCGGGTGTTTGGCCGAGGCGAGGAGCTCCACGGCGCGATCGATGGATTCCTGGGAGGGCACCATGGCCGGGCAGGGGTCCACGACCTTGAAGAGCGTGGCCTCGGCCTCGGCCGCGTCCATGGCCATGCCCATCATCTCACCGGGAACGTCGAGGTAGACGCCGCCGGGGCGCCCGGAGCAGGCGGTGCGGATGGCGCGCGCCACGCCGAGGCCGATGTCCTTGATGTCATCGATGCGGTAGGCGGCCTTGCAGAAGGGCTTCGCGTAGTTGTATTGATCCATGCCCTCGTAGTCGCCGGAGCCCATGTCCACGATGTCGCGGGTGGAGGAGCCGGAGATCATGATCACGGGGAAGCCGTTCACGGTGGCTTCCTTCAGGGGCGGAAGGCCGTTCAGATAGCCGGGAGCGGAGACGGTGAGGTAGACGCCGGGCTTGCCGGTGAGGAATCCCTCGGCCGCCGCGGCGTTGCCGGCGTCGGCCTCATGGCGCATGGCTATGAAGCGGATGCCCTTTCCCTGGCCGATGCGGGCGACGTCGGTGACGGGGATGCCGACGACGCCGTACATCTTGTCGATGCCGTTCAGCAAAAGCGCGTCGGCGAGGACGTGCATGCCATCGGTCAAATTCGTGGTTTCTGTAGCCATGGAAGCCTCCTTGGTTCGGGCGTGCATACCGAAGGCGTTTCTTCCCCCGAGGTCCGCGTTTCTAACCAGCACCGCTCGGCGGCTCACCATCCGCCCGCCGACGGCCCGGTGGACTGTTTCCCCGTCCCGAGGCACGCGGGTTGGGGAATAGAGGGCTCTGATCGATTGATCGTGCCGTGCGCACGTTCTGAAGGAACAGACGTCTTCTCAGTGCGAAGTAGAAGGCGCACGAGGTGAAGGAGAATCCCATGACCGCACCACTAGAGGGAATCAAAGTCGTCGACTGGACGCAGGTCCAGTCAGGTCCGTCCTGCTCCCAGATGCTCGCCTGGTTCGGCGCCGAGGTCATCAAGATCGAGCGGCCGGGCGTCGGCGACGCCACCCGCTCCCAGGTGAACAACTGCCCGGGCGCCGACAGCCTCTACTTCCTGCAGCTGAACGCCAACAAGAAGTCCCTCGAGCTCAACGTCGCCACCGACGAGGGCAAGAAGATCCTCACCGACCTCCTGAAGGACGCCGACATCTTCATCGAGAACCTGCACCCCGGCGCGGTCGACAAGCTCGGCTTCGGCTGGGAGGACGTCCACAAGCTGAACCCGAAGCTCATCATGGGCACCATCAAGGGCTTCAACCCGGTTTCGCGCTTCGCCGACATCAAGGCCTATGAGCCCGTGGCCCAGTGCGCCGGTGGCGCCGCGGCCACGACCGGCTGGTTCGACGGCGAGAACAACGTGCCGACGCAGTCCGGCGCGGCCCTCGGCGATTCCAACTCCGGCATGCACCTCTGCATCGGCATCCTCGCCGCGCTCCTCAAGCGCGAGAAGACCGGCGTCGGCGACTTCGTCTACCAGTCGATGCACAACGCCACCGCGAACCTCTGCCGCATCAAGCTCCGCGACCAGCTCAACCTCGACACCATGGGCGCGCTGCCCTACTACGCCTGCTACCCGAACTACAAGTGGGGCAAGGATCTGCCGCGCGCCGCGAACGCCGAGGGTGGCGGCGTCCTCGGTTGGTGCTACAAGTGCAAGAACTACAAGGAGGACCCGAACGACTACGTCTACATCGTGGTCCAGCGCTCCGAGCGCGGCTGGGAGAACGTGTGCAAGGCCATCGAGCGTCCCGACCTGCTGAACGACCCGCGCTTCGCCACCGCCGAGGCGCGTGACGAGAACAAGCAGGCGCTCTGGGCCGAGATCGAGAAGTACACGATGCAGTTCGACAAGTACACCGCCACCGAGAAGATCGGCGCCTGCGGCGTGCCCATCGGCCCCGTGCGCACCTGGCGCGAGATCGAGAACGACGAGGAGCTCATCGCCGACGGCACCATCGTCGAGATCGAGCAGGGCGGCAAGCGCGGCACCTTCAAGACGCTCGGCATGCCCATGTTCTTCAGCGACTGGAAGCCCGAGTACAAGCGCGCCCCCGGCTTGGGCGAGAACAACGTCGAGGTGCTCGAGGGTCTCGGCTACACCGACGACCAGATCAAGGACCTCGCCTCCAAGGGCGTCATCAAGAACATCGATTCGCTGACGAAGTAGCCACGAACTCGAAGCCCCAAACGAACGTCAAAGCCCCCGCCGGTCGGCGGGGGCTTTTTCATGCCGTGAATCCACGCCGCTTTGCCGATGCGTCTCGCCGGGGGAGGCCCGGGACGGGTACCAACGCAGACGAATACCGCAGGCATCGCGA
>CANQFP010000035.1 GCA_947599965.1 uncultured Atopobiaceae bacterium
TTGAGGTGCGGCAGGTGGGCGAGGACCTCGGCGTCGCGCTCCGGCGGCACGGCGGCGTCCATCTGGTAGACGGGCCGGTTGAGGTCGAGCTCGGAGTAGTCGACGGCCCGCGAGTGGCCCCACGATCCGTTGAGGACCGAGCGGTCGCCGCCCGGCGTCCCCACGGTCATGTGGTCCTCGTAGAAGAGGGCTATCCCGTAGCCCCCATCGGCCGCCTCGGAGATGGCGGTCCGGACGTCGCCTCGGTCCAGCTCCTCGGCCCGGACGAGCTCGCCGTCGAGGACGCAGTAGCCCCCGTTGGCGCAGAGCCATCCGTCGAAGTCGTGGAAGCACCGGATCGTCCGGGCGCGCTCGAGGACGCGTCCCGTGCAGACGACGATCCTCACGCCCCGGCCCTGCAGCAGATCCAAGGCGCGGACGGTGGACGGCGGCATCACCCTCGTCTCCATGGGCAAGAGGGTGCCGTCGATGTCGAAGAAGGCCACCTTGGCACCCGCGGCCCCCTCCCGGGACTCCAAGGATGCTTGTTCGGGCCAGAAGGGGACGCGCGCCTGCCCTTCGCGGGTCTCCCCGGAATCGACGCCACAACGCACCATGGTCCGCCACCTCACCCCTCGGAAAGCCGTCCAGCCGACCATTCTCGCACCGTACGACGAGACTGCGAGACTCTCCCCGACGATACGTGAGCCTGGGGTCACGCCAGACCACACAGGTGCATGCTAGGTGACGATGGAGCGACCCGATGGGTGCTGCACGCTTCGTCAGACCGTCGACTCAAGAAACGTCACGACGCCCTATTCCGAGTGGTGAGATAGAGCCTCTGACCACCGTCAGCCGCCCGCCGCGATCCCCTTCCTGTGGGATGTTCTACCGGCTCTCGACGCCGCCGCGCCCCATTTCCACAGGGTGTGGGGTGCAACAACTGCAACGGATGCAACACCGTTGGTGAAAGATCTCGAAATAGATGATGGTGGGGAAGGGAGTCGCGAGTCGGGTGCCTGCGACCTCGAGAAGGCCACGTCCAGACGATGCCGATGGCAGGGCCGGTGTCATGTAATAGGGCCGGATGGCCGACGCGTCAAGGAGGGGCGTCATGAGGACCCTGTTCGACCCCACGGAGCTCGCCGGGATGCGGCTCAGGAACCGGCTGTTCCGCTCGGCCACGTGGCTGGGACTCTGCGAGCCGGACGGGACGATGCGCGACGAGGTCTTCCAGATCTACGAGGAGCTGGCGGAGGGCGGCGTCGCCGCGATCGTGACTGAGCTCACGGACGTCTGCGCTCGCAACTCGGCCAAGGGAGACAACATGCGCCTCTACTCCGACGCGCTGGTCCCCGACGCCCGCCGCCTGGTGGAGATCGCGCACGCCCACGGCGCGGCGATCATCCCGCAGCTGAACATGGACCTCTACGTTCGCCCCGGGGAGTCCGGGGAGGCCGTGGACGTGAGCTCCATGAGCGGAGCCGACATCTCCGACGCCGAGCGGCTCTACGTGGAGGCGGCCGTCCGGGCTGCCGGGTGCAGCTTCGACGCCGTCCAGCTGCACCTGGCCTACGGCTGGCTCCTGCACCGCTTCCTGGACCCGGCGCAGAACCGCAGGATGGACCGCTACGGCGGGAGCGACGCCAACCGCGCGAGGATCGTCCGCGAGATCGTCGAGGGGATCAAGGCGGCGGTGCCGGGGATGCCCGTCTGCGCGAAGTTCAGCTTCTACCGTGACGCCGGGGGCGGCTTCGCCGTCGACTCCTGCGCGGAGATCTGCCGGATCCTCTACGAGGGCGGACTGGACTTCGTCGAGGTGCTGGGGATCCACACCCGCGCGGAGACCGGCATGCGCGAGCCTTCCCGCCACCGCGACCTGGCCGTCGCCGTCAGGAACAGGTGCGACATCCCCGTCGTCCTCACCGGCGCCAACGTGGACCCCGACGCGATGGAGACCATCCTGAACGAGGACGGCGTCGAGTACTTCGGCATCAGCCGGCCCCTCATCCGCGAGCCCGGCCTGCCCGAGCGCTGGCGGCGCGGGGACCGCGGGAGGGCCGAGTGCGTGGGCTGCAACGCCTGCTACCGCACCGAGGGGAAGCGCTGCATATTCTCGGACCGGAAGGCGAGACCGTGAAGAAGGTCAGGATCACCGTGCTGGAGTGCGACTGGCACCAGGACCTCGCGGACGCCTACGCGAGCCCGGGCCTCGCCCGTGCACCTACAACCGCGAGGGGATGACCTTCGTCGCGGAGAACGGCTGGCAGAAGCCCGAGAGTCTTTGCGACAACGCCTGGAAGTCGATGATGGAGTACGTCTTCGCCCTGGCCCACGGCGCCGAGGACTTCTACGACGGGGAGCTCAGGGACCGGAGGGCCTTCGTCGCCTCCTGCAACGACGGCTTCCGCCCGGTCAGCTACCTCATCGAGGCCCTGGACGAGGAGAGCGACGGCGTCTTCGCCGACCGGTGGGCGGCATCACTACACGTGAATCGCCGAGGACATGCCTCGTCAGCTAGCTGGCTCCACCTCGAGGTGGCGTCTGAGCTCCCAGATCATGAGGTCGACGGCCCCCTCCGCCGCGGCGATGGAGGGTTCGTCCGTGTCGCGGGGCACCTGGAAGTGCATCTCGGTGAAGCCGTGGTCGACGCCGAGGAAGCGCCTGTTCAGCACCTCGTCGCCCGCCTCGACCAGCCTCTTCGCGAAGGCCTCGTCGTCGCGGTAGGGCCCGTGCTCGGGCGTGATGACGAGACAGGGCGGGAAGTCCGCGAGCTCGGCGTCCGAGGCGAACACGGGGAGACGAGCGGGTCGTTGGCGGAGTGGCCCCCGGTAGGCCTCGTTTAAGAAGGCGATCGCCTTCGACGAGAGCACCTTCGAGTCGGCCTTTGCGCCCGGGCCGAACGCACTCGGTTCCGAAGAATCGGCAAGACGTCGAGCTCTTGAGGGCCCCAGAATCATCGTATTACAATGGTGCAATACGAGAGGGGCTTGCCTATGGATCGCTGCATCGTCGTGCATGGCCGCGTCATGGAGCGGCATCCCGAGATCTCCCCCGACGACGTGGCCCATGCCTGGGTGAGCAGGGTGGCGTCGGCCACACGGCGGACCGGTCATGCGGACCAGACCGTCGTCGTCGGCTTCGACGCACGGGGGCGCCTTTTGGAGATGGTGGCCGTCGAGCTGGAGGACGGGACCCCACTGGTGTTCCACTGCATGACGCCGCCATCGGAGAAGACCTTGAGGGAGACCGGACTGGCGGATGGACGATAGGGAGATTTCGATGGAGTACCGGCTGAGAGACGGTGGGACCGTCGGCGACGACGCGCTCGAGGAGATGGCCCTGGAATGGGAGAGCGGCGAGTGGGAGGGCCATCTGGAGAACGTGGTGGTGGGTCTGCCCGACCCGGAGGAGGACGCCCTGACGACCGTCTCGTTCCGGATGCCGAGGTCGAGGCTCGCCGCGGTCGAGGCCGCCGTGCTGAGGGCGGGCATCACGAAGTCCGAGTTCTACAGGAGGGCGGTCGATCGGGAGCTCGCCGCCCTGTCCTGAGATCGCATGACACCCGTCTTGACGGTAGTGGGAATCTTCTCGATCCCATCGTCATCCACAACCGCACAGGTAGTCGGGTGCTGGTGCTTGCCGTCCCCTACGTCGATGTCCATGGCCTCGGCGTCTTGCTGCGGCTATCCCTCGGAGGCGGGGAACGGCAGCTCCAGCAGGTGGATTCCCTGCTTGCCGCCCAGCCGCCGTAGTGGGGAAAGGGGAAGACGGGGTCGTCGTCGACGACCTGCCAGAGGGAGCGGATCTCCGCGTCGGTGTTCTCCTCGATGATCGCGGAGCAGTTGGGACGGACCACGATCGCGGTGTCGCCGGGCCCGAGCTTCCTGTGGTTCGGCCGGCAGCACCCGATGGGGTCGATGCCGAACCGTTCCCTCACGTAGTCCCTCGCGCCCTCGCTCGCTCCCTTGAACTGGGCCGTGGCCTTGCAGCTCGGGAAGAACACGTACGCCATCTCTAACCCTCCTCGGTCGAGCGGGCCGGCGGCCGGCCCTTCCGTATCATGCCGTCGCGGACATGCGCACAGCTCCAGGAAGTGCGAGCTTCCGCGCCGATTGCGGACGGACCGAGGAGACGTTGGACATGGACGACGGGCCCACCGAGCCGGGGCCCTACTCGCTGTACACGGCTCCTTAATCAGCCGGCAGATCCAAACTCCGAGTGCGTTTCCTCAGGCCAGGCGCGCGTAGAGCCGATCCGTGCCGGGCACCGCTTCGAAGCCGTAGCGCTCGTAGAACGAGCGCGCCGCATCGGTCGCGGCGTCGACGATGAGCGCGCGGGCTCCGACGATCGCCGCGGCGGAGGCGGAGCGCAGGACCGCGTCCCGCAGGAGCTGGGCCCCGAGACCCAGGTGCTGGAACCGCGCGTCGACCGCGAGCATGCCGAGGAGGATCGCCGGCACCGACTCCGGCACGTTGCGCCTGAGCCATCCCCCCGCGACGTCCGCGCGTTTCACGGAGTAGGCGCTCAGGGTGTAGAAACCTGCCACCATGCCATCGCAGAAGGTGGCGTAGACGACGGCGGTCCCCTGCGAGCGGGCCTTCCCGGAGCGGGTATCCGCCCACCGGTCCACGACCTCGACCCCGCAGTGGAATCCCGTGATCCCCTCGCCGACCTCCAGGCGCCTCGGCTCGGTGAAGCTCAGTCCCATAGGGGCTTCCGGGCGAGTAGCTCAAGCAGTGCAGCCGGCATAGGGCGCTCGAGGGCGTCGAGGAACCGGTCGAAGGCCTCGTCTTCGAGGACGAGCGTGGACGCTTCCTCGATGTCCCGGCGCGAGTCCTCGAGGAGGTGTCCCAGCGACCATCCGGTGAGCGTCTGGCCCTTGAGCTGGGCGGCCCGCTCGAGCTGCGCGCGCTCCTCCTCGGTCATGCGAAGATCCATCCGGGACGTTCGCTTTCCACGGGCCGTCGTGGTTCCTGGCATGGGACCCACCTTTCTTCGTTCCTCTACGTGGCGGATTATATCCGTACGGAAACGCCTCATCGCTCTTGCATGGAGGACAAACCGTCCTCAGCCGGCCTGAGTCATCATGGACTTGGCAGTAGACCACTCAGAGGGAATGGATCTGAAAAAGGTAGAACCCCGTCTCCGAGTCGACTGATCAAAGAATCACACGATGAGCCCCTCGATTTCCAGAGTAGGCACTAGGCATTTTCGAGGAAAAGGACCCTTCCGTAGCTACGGGAGGGTCCCTTGGGGTCGGTGGTGCGTTTCGGGTTATAGGACAAAACGTGTTGATGGCGGGGCCGAATGGGGCCTAGTCCCAATCGGTCCTCCAAGCGTCCTGGCGATGGAGCTCCGCCCACACGAGCCCGTCTCCCCACTCAGCAGGCCCCTCGCTTTTCTGCGGCTTCCAGGCGAGCTTAGCGTAGAGCTCCGCGATGTCGGCGTCGGTGGGCATGGACCTCAAGATCTCGGCGGCCGGCAACGGGCTCTCCGTGTGCATGTAACACCACCAAAAGACCGCCTTGGCCCTCCTCAGCAAAGAAAGCCCCCTGTGCTCCCTCAGCATGGCCCTGAGCTGCGCGTTCACGCCTCCCTCGATGCGGTTGTTGTAGGCCGGCAGCGGCCCCAGCGCCTGCGTCAGGTCGGGGTCGAGGTAGGTGAAGAGAACCTCCTCGCGGATGAGCTTCATGAGGGAGTTCCTCGCCTTCACGAGCCTCTCGTGGGTGTCCCTCAACTTGCCGTCCTCTCCCTCGGTCTTCTCGGCGAGGAAGCCCTCCAACCGCTTGCACCACTCGATGACCTCGTCCGTCCAATCTTGTGCGTCTTTCAGCCTCTCGATGTGGAGGAGCGCCCCGGCGAGCGCGAGGAGCTCGCGTCCCGCCTCCAGCTTCGGCCTCGAGGTCGTGTGGCGCCTCACCTGGCAGAACACGTGGAAGAGGCAGCGCTGCACGCGCGTGTCGGGCCAGAGCCTCCTCCTCGCCTTCTCGAAGCCCGGTCCTCCGTCGGTGATGGCCATGGCGGGAGGCGGCACCCTCGCCATGAGCGCTCCCCAGGCCCTCGAGTTCTCACTCTTTTCGATGTACCAGGCGACCACGTGGTCCTCGCTCGCCGCTATGAGCACGACGACGTTTCTCGCGAGGTAGATGCCGTCTAGGAAGAGCACGTCGTAGAGCTCGCCCGTCTGCGGTGCGATCGGCCAGATCTCCCAGAAGGGCCTCGTCTTCCTCCTGAAGGTCCTGCCGCCTCCCGGCATGTCCAGCTGGCGCTTCTTGGAGAAGAGCCAGGCGAGGAACATCGCGAGCAGCTTCGCGGCGGCATCGATTTTGTTGGTCCTCGTGGCCCCGCAGTCCTTGCACCTCCACCTCTGGGCCCCGGAGGAGGTCTTGCCATGGCGGATCATGGGGCCTCCGCAGACCCCGCACGCTAACCTGTTCAAAGGCGCTCCAATCGCTCGGTTCCATTCGCCTGAAACCGATGTTGGGGCGCCGCCAACTTTGAAGCCACTTTTTCAGGGTCTTACCTGCGGCTTCATGCCCGAATCACCAACACGTTTTGTCCACCCTCAAAGTTGGTGCTTGCCAACTTTGAGGGCTCTTTTGGTGCCACCTACCTGCGGTGTCAAGTCAGATTCACCAACACATTTTGTCCGTTAACCCTAATCTGGAACGGACAACCAGAAAAAAGCCCCCGGCGTGGCCGGGGGGCGCTATTTGCTGGTAGCCCGTACCAGATTCGAACTGGTGATCTTCGCCTTGAGAGGGCGATGTCCTAACCGCTAGACGAACGGGCCGTATGTTGCTCGCAGGACGAGGACGTGGCTGGGATGGAGAGAATCGAACTCCCATTGACGGAACCAGAATCCGCTGTCCTGCCGTTAGACGACATCCCAAAACGTCGTCCCGTAGAGCTCGATCACTCTACGGTATTCTCCGCGCGAGCGCAAGGCGAGACCCCGGCGGCGTCCTTGAATTCCCCACGTCTTAGGGTGGGTGCGTCGAATTTGCGTGCCGAATGCCGGGCGGAAGATCGCATCCCCAATCGAACGCCTCGTTCCATAGGGCTACTTTCGGATCTTGTCGGCGGCCGGCAGTTCGAGTTGCCTATGGCTACGTATGGCAACGTATGGTCGCTTATGGTCACGTATGGTCTAATACGGCCATGGCGGACGCGACGAACGCGCGGCGCCCTCTCCTATGCGCGAAGGAGCAGGTCGCGCGGGGTCATGCGGCGAGTCCAGAGATCGGAGAGCGCGTGGAAGAGCTTGCGCTCCTCCTGGTCGAGCAGCCCGTTCTCGGTGAGCTGGATGAGGCGTCCGACGATGGTGCCGATGGGAAGCCCGTAGACCGTCGCGTCCCAGCCATCCGCACGGAGGGCGGCATGGGCGAGCTGGATGTCCGCGTTCTTGCGATCGCGACAGAGGAGCTCCGAGGCCGCGTCGAAGGATTCGGAGTTGTAGAAGACGCCCTTCACGAAGGCGGCGAAGGCGGCCGCGAGCCGAGGCGGCATGGAATCGCAGTCGCGGATCTCGACGAAGCCCTTGAGGCGCGTGTTCGGGAAGACCATCGAGAGCAGGTGGGCGAGCTCACCGGCGCTGAGCTCGCGAAGCGCCATGATGTCTTCCACCGTGGCCTCGCCGGTGCCCACGGTCTTCCCCGCGTCGCTCGTGAAGAGGATCGGCTTCACGCCCATGAGCCAGTCCACGTAGGTGGCGGCGGAGAAGTCGGCTGAGAAGGTGCCGGGCACGGTGCCGCAGCGCGCCGAATCCACGGAATCCCAGATGCGCGAGCGCGCCATGCGCGGCGTGTCGGAGGGGATGAGCCCTCGCCAGGAGAGCACGTTGTCGGTGAGGAAGGAGAGGATGGGCCCGAGCGCTACGGCCAGCTGGTAGACGCGCTTGAGCTCCTCCGGCGAGCCGCTGTCGATGGAGACCTGGGTGGACGCCGAGCAGCGCATCATGTCGCGCGCGTAGAAGCCGCTCTTCGAGAGGTAGGCGTCCATGAGGCGATAGCGCTCCTTGGGGATGAGCGCAACGTCTCGCGGATCGACCGTCACCGGGTTCAAGCCGAGGGCGGCGAGCTGCCAATCGACGCCGAGGGTGTCGCACACCTCGGCGAACTGGTCGTCGAAGACCTCGAGCCCCGCCATGAGCGAGAGTACGGAGGTGGAGGGGCCGAGCGAGACCTCGAGTTGGCTGCCGGGCTCGAGGGTGATGGAGATGCCCACCTCGCCGCGCGGGGTGGAGACGGAGCCGGCGAACCCGAAGAGTCGACCGTCGATGATGATGCGCTCATTGGAGGCGTAGAGCCCCGTCCATGCGTCGAGCAGGTGATGGATGCCGGGATCATCGAGGTAGGAGACGATCTCCTTGCTCTCCGAATCGACGACGAGACGCTCCAGCTCGAGTCCGAGCGTGCGATCGTCGCCCCGGCGACGCGGTTGCTCGGAGCCCTCGACGATGTGAATCAGACGTCGGCGATTGCGCTCGATGAGCGCTCGCTCGTCCTGGGTGTAGGCCTCTTCCACGCTCCCCGCCTTTGCAGGATCCAAACGATGGGCGCGCCACCTCGGCGTTTGACCCCAAGTCCACTACACTTGAGGGTTGCGACGCGGGCTCGGGCCCCTCATGGGGCTCGCGGCTTCTTTGGATAGTAGCCCCTTAACGCGAGCGAGGGGAGGGTCATGGCGCATTCCACCCGGCCGGATGAGTCGTCCGGCGATCCCCGTCTGCGTCTCGTGCCCCCGCTCGATGAGGGATCCGCGGCTCCCGCGGTGAAACCGGTGCCCTCGGATGTCGATGATCCGGCCGATCCGGAGGCCGGCATCAGCCCCTCCGTGCTCGAGCTCGTCGAGGAACCCCTGCCCGATCTCCTCGGCTCCTACGAGGTGGAGCCCGAAGACGTCGCGGCGGAACAGAATGCCGAGGCGTCTGGGGAAGCCGTGGGTCCGGCGTCGGTGCCCGCGCAGGTCCCCGCAGTTCCCGGCTCCACTCCCCAAGCTGCTCCCGCGCAGCGGAGCGGCCCCACCGTGCACGTCGGCAAGGCCGCGCCTCGCCACGGCTCCCCGAGAACCCAGGTGGGCGAGGAGCAGGCGGCCGACAAGCGCAAGGCGCGCAAGGGCGCCGCCTTCATGGGGATCCTCTTCCTCGTCTACCTCGCGTGGATCGTCGTCTCGGGCCAGCTGGACGAGTTCACCGCCTCGCTCGCCACGGCGGACTACGGCTGGCTCGCTCTCGGCCTGCTCTTCATGGGGGTGCGCTTCGGGTTCGGTACGCTCGCCTACGTGTTCGCGGTCTACATCGACCCCACGAGCCCCGTGGGTGTGCGCGACTGCATGAGCGTCGAGGCATCGGGCACGCTCTTCGGCAATCTCACGCCGATGAACTCGGGCGCCGTGCCCGCCCAGATCTACCGGCTCACGCGCGCCGGCCTCACCGTCGGCGAGGCCTCGGCCACCCAGTTCACGCGCTTCATCTTCTACCAGGCGGGCGAGGTGGTCGTGGCCGCCGTGCTCCTCTGGCTGAAGTTCGACTTCTTCATCGAACACTACGGCAACTTCGTGATCTTGAACCTCGTGGTCTTCGTCATCCAGACCCTCCAGGCGGTGGCGCTCCTCTTCGTCTGCATCTTCCCGCGCATCGTGGTGCGGGGCGGCAACTGGGGCATTCGCTTCGCGCAGCGCCACGGGTGGATCAAGCCCGAGGCCGCCCAGCGCTACCTCCACGTGGTGAACGTGCAGGTGGCTGAGTTCTCGGCCACGTTCAAGGAGTCCTTCAAGCACAAGGCCTCGCTCTTCCTCACCTGGCTCGTCACGCTCGGCATGCTCGTCTGCTTCTACTCGGTGCCGTGGTGCGTGCTCAAGGCCTTCGGCGGCGACGCGGACTTCGTCGAGTGCCTCGCCGCGGGCGCGATGGTGCAGATGATCGGCAACTCCGTGCCGCTGCCGGGAGGTGCCGGCGGAAACGAGGCCGGGTTCGCCTTCTTCTTCGGCCCGATCTTCGGGGCCGCGGCCACGGCGGGCTTCGTCGTCTGGCGTCTCATCACGTTCTTCATCCCGACGGCGGTCTGCCTGCCGCTCTCGGCGCTGCGTTCCACGTCGCGCCGTTCCATCTACCAACGGTGGAATTCCTTCCGTCGCAACGGATCACGGCGCGCCACCTACACGTTCAAGGGGTAGAAGCCGGAAGACGCGGCTTTGGGGGAGGTGAGCGGTGCCAAACGACGAGAAGAGGCTGAGCACCGCCGCACCCGCCGCGCCTGCCGAGCCCGCTCGGGCGAGCACATCGCCCGTGCCGGATGCGAACCCGAAGCTCGCAGCCGATGCCTCCGAGAAAGCCGAGGCCCCCAAGGCCACCGCGAACAGGAAGACCGCCATCATCGGCGCGATCTTCCTCGGGGTCGTCCTTCTCGGAAACATCGTCTACCTCTACGTCACGCACCAAATCGACGAGGCCGCCAAGGCCGTCACGCAGGCCGACGTCTGGTGGCTCGTCCTCATGGGCGTGCTCATGCTCGGAAACCTGCTCTTCGGCGGCGCCGCCTACCTCATCACCGCCTGGCTCGACCCCGAGGCTCCGATGGGCGTGCGCGACGCCGTCTCCGTCGAGGCGTCCGGCACCTTCTTCGGCAATCTCACGCCGCTTTCCGTGGGCGGGCTTCCGGGCCAGATCTGGCGGCTCTGCAAGGCCGGCTACACCCCGGGCGAGGCCACGGCCGTGCAGCTCGCGCGCTTCTCCGTCTACCAAGTGGCCCAGACCATCGAGGCCACGGTGCTCCTGCTCGTCTTCTGGGGTCCCATCGAAAGCCGGTACGGTCGCCTCATCTGGATCGCCTTCGCCATCGTGGGCTTCAAGGTGGTGCAGACGACCATCCTCGTCCTGCTCTGCCTCTTCCCGAACTTCGTGAGCAGAGCGGGCAACTGGCTCATCGGGCTCTTGAAGTACTGGGGGCTCACGAAGCGGCTCATCGGCGAGGCGAGACTGGAGACCTGGCGCCTCGGCATCCACGAGGAGACGACGAAGTTCGGCACGGCGTTTCGCCAGCTCGCCGGCGCCTGGCGTCAGATGCTCATCGTGCTCATCGTGTCGATCCTGCAGATCAGCTGCCTCTACGGCACGGATTGGTTCGCCCTCGAGGCCTTCGGCGTGCATCTCGGCTTCTGGGAGACGCTCGCCCTCGGCACGCTCGTACAGCTCGTGGCCACCGTCGTGCCCACCCCCGGCGGCACGGGCGGCATCGAGGCGGCGTTCCTCGTCTTCTTCTCGAGCTACCTCGGCTCGGCTGCCGTCGCATGCTTCCTCACGTGGCGCGTGGTGACGTTCTACGTCTACACCGGCATCTGCGGCGTGCTCACGTTCATGAAGTCCTCGCATACGGGCACGAAGATCTACGCGCCCATCCAGCGCTTCATCGGCAAGAACGCCGTCGACTACGCGGGCGACGAGCAGGCGCGGGAGAACTAGGCTCCTCGCGCTTATGCTCCGAGAGCCGAGGTCCCTTACGCCGAGGCGAGCTCCAGGGCCGCTTCGAGGCGCTTCAGGGAACGGCCCTTGCCCAGGAGCTCCATCGAGGCGCCCAGTGGAGGCGAGGCGAGAGACCCGGTCTCGGCGGCGCGAATGGCCTGGTAGAAGACGCGTTTCGACTGGCCGAGCTCATCGGGGAGCGGCTCGAGGGCGGCGTCGATCTCGTCTCCCGTGAAGCGCTCGAGGGGAAGGAGCGCCGCCTCGGCGGCTTCGAGCGCGGCCGCGGCACCCTCCTTGCCGAGCGCCTTCGCGCGCGCCTTCTCGTCGATTTCCACGCCCTCCCCGAAGAGGAACCGGGAGAGCCCCACCACGTCGGGGGCGAGCTTGGTGCGGGGTTTCAAGATCTCGGCCAGGAGGCTCCACCACGCCGGATTCGCGTCCACACAGCCCGCTTCCGCGAGGCCGGCGGCCGTGAGTTGCGGCTCCAGGACCTCGCGGGCGAACTCCTCGTCGCCCATCGCCTTCAGGTATTCGGCGTTCAGCCACTGGAGCTTCTTCGTGTCGAAGACGGCGGGGTTCTTCGAGATGCGATCGAGCGAGAACTCCTTCGCGAGGGTCGCGCGGGACACCATCGTCGTCTCGCCGTCCAGCGACCATCCGAGCAGCGCGAGGTAGTTCACGAAGGCCTCGGGGTCGTAGCCCTCGTCGCGCCATTCCTCGACGCTCGTCGCCCCATGGCGCTTGGAGAGCTTCTTGCCGTCGGGGCCGCAGATCATGGGCACGTGGGCGAAGAGCGGCGGCTCCAAGCCGAGCGCCTCGTAGACGAGCACCTGGCGCGGCGTGTTGGAGAGGTGGTCGTCGCCGCGGATCACGTGGGTGATGGCCATGGCGGAATCGTCGGCCACGACGCAGAAGTTGTAGGTGGGGGAGCCGTCGGTGCGGCGGATGACGAAGTCGTCGAGCTCGGCGGCGTTGAAGGTCACGTCGCCGTGGATGATGTCGTGGACGAGGACGTCGCCGCGATCCTCGGGCACCTTGAGGCGCACGACGCAGGGTTCACCGGCCTCGGCCCTCGCCTTCGCCTCGGCGGGATCGATGGAGCGGCACGTGCGCTGATAGCCCTGGAAGGGGTCCTTGCGGGCGCGCGCGGCCTCGCGATCGGCCTCGAGCTGCTCGGGGGTGCAGAAGCAGTAGTAGGCCTTGCCTTCGGCGAGAAGTCGCTCGACGAGCTCGTCGTATCGATCGAAGCGCTCGGACTGGCGATAGGGGCCGTAGCCGCCGCCGACTTCGGGGCCCTCGTCCCAATCGAGCCCGAGCCAGCGCATGGCGCGCAGGATGACCTGCTCGTTCTCGGCCGTCGAGCGCTCGGGGTCGGTGTCCTCGATGCGAAGGACGAAGACGCCGCCCGTCGCGCGGGCGAACGCCCAGTTGAAGACCGCCGTGCGAGCGCCCCCCACGTGGAGTTTGCCGGTGGGGGAGGGCGCGAAGCGAACGCGGGGATGGGGTGTGGTGGCCATGGGACTCCTCGAGGTCGGGGACTGGTTGAGTCTAGCGAAGGATCGCCTTTCGGGGCGAAGGATCGCCTTTCGGGGCGAAGGATCGCCTTCCGGGCCCTCGCGAAACGGTGCCCTCGATGCGCGCGCTTCGC
>CANQFP010000036.1 GCA_947599965.1 uncultured Atopobiaceae bacterium
TCTACGGCGCCGGCCACATGATCTACGAGGACGCCGAGGCCATGGCCCAGATGACCGTCGACCTCAAGGCCTTCTACCAAAAAGCCCTGAGCTGACGCTGCGAGACGCTGGATACACCCGATCTGCGCGCGATTTTGCGGCCTCGAGTAGCGAAGTACGCTACGGCCGCAAAATCCCCCGCATCTCGGGCACCCCAGCGCCTCTCGCTGACGTTTCGAATCCCTGTAGCTCTCCCTGATTTATCGCTGCGCTCGACGGACGAGATAGCAGTGGTGCGGCGGGCGTTCGCGTGAGAAGTCGAAGGGGATCGTCTCGCCCGTGATGTCGGTGAGCTCCACGCCGGCGCGCTCGAGCAAGGCGAGGTCGGGCTTGAAGCTCGAGAGGTTGCAGCAGAAGATCCCGAGGCCGCCCGGGGCGAGGAGCCGCGAGACGCCGATGATGAGATCGGCGTGGTCGGCCTGCACGTCGAACGTGCGCCCGGTGGCGCGGGAGTTCGAGAAGGTGGGCGGATCGCACCAGATGAGGTCGTAGCGCCGGCGACCGCGCCGCTCGCGGGCGAGCCAGGCGAGCGCGTCCTCGCGGATGAAGCGATGGGGCTCGGGAGCGGGGCGTCCGCGCCTCGGGTCCCTCTGGGCGCCGGAAGCGGCTTCCGCGGCCTCGGCCTTCTCGGCTGCGCGACGGAAGAAGCCGTTGCGCCTGAGGTTGCGCTCGGCGACGCCGAGGTAGGTGGCGGAGAGGTCGACGGTGGTCGTCTGCTCGCAGCCGCCGTCCGCCGCGTAGACCGTTGCCGTGCCGGTGTAGCCGAAGAGGTTGAGGAAGCGCCCGCGGCCTCGTATGCCCTTGGCCTTCTCGCGGATGAGCGAGCGGACGTCGCGCGTGTCGAGGAAGATGCCCGTGTCGAGGTGGTGCTCGAGGTCCACCTCGAAGAGGAGCCCGCCCTCCTCGATGAGGGAGGCGCCGGGCGGAAGCTCGGCTCCCGCGATGCGGCGCGGCTTTCTGCGGGAAGGCGCGGCGCCGGCGCTTCGATACTGGGAGCCGCCCTTGGCGTGGCGGCGCACCTTGATCGCGGCGTCGAGGAGCTCGGTGCCCGTCACCAGGCAGGCGATGGCGCAGGCGTCGAGCAGGCGGCCGCGCGCGGTGGCGGCGTCCACCGAGGCGGGCGCCTCGAACTCCGAGATCACGAGCCTGCGCCCCGGCGTGGGACGCGCCCCCTCGTAGAGGTCGATGGCGAGGTTGTAGGTGGGGATCTCGCGATCGTAGAGGCGATAGCAGCTCACGTCCTCGGCCGCGGCCTCGGCGACGCGCGCCTCGTAGTTCCTCGTGATGGCACGGCGGAAATCGCCGGCGTCGCTCGAGAGGGCGAGGGCCTCATGGCCCGCCACCTCGACGGGCTCAGCCGAGACGCGCGATGCGGCGTAGACGAGCAGTCGCCTGCGATTGCGCCCGAGGGCGACGTCGAGCTCTGCGGCGGGGGCGCCGAGGAGCGCCTCGGGCGAGAGGTCGCAGGCGACGATGCCGGGTGCCGTCTTCGGCAGGGAGGCGAGGAAGGGCACGAGCGCCGCCTCGGCCGCCACCTCGGCTCCCTCGCTTCCCGCGAAGGAGAGATCGGCCGCCCAGAGGGTCGTCTCGCCGAGGCGCTTCGAAGCCCGGGCGAGCTCGGTCGGCTGCAGGATCTCGGGCTCGAGGTCGAGCCCGAGGGAGCGCAACACCGCCCGCGGCCGGGCGCGCCACCCCTCGCGAACATCTGAGGCGAGGAAGCGAAGCGGCAGCTCGGCGGGGTCGCGGCGCTTGCGCTCTGCGTCGCGCACGAGGGCGCGCCAGGAGTTGGGCGTCGCGTGGCGCCAGTGGGTGAAGCCCCAGGAGCCGCGGAAGAGCCCGGGGGCGATGCGTAGGGCCATGGCCGCGGCCTCGGCGATGAGCGTGCCCGCGCCGGAGAACATGACGGCGAGCGTCGCGGGCTCGCCCTCGCAGCCGGCCACGAGTTCGCCCCAGCCGCCCTCGATGAGGAGGGCCGAGGCGACGTCGCTTCTCATCGCCGGTAGATCGCGCCGCGCGAGCTTCTCGTAGCCGCGCTTCCAGAGCGGCTCGCCCGAGAGGTTGAAGGTCACGGTCGCGCGGGTCGCGCCGTCTGCGCCCTCGCCCAGCCACGCGTTGAGGACGATGTCGGGCGTGGTCGCGCCCTTGGGGGTGAGCGCGCCGGTCTTGTCGAGGAGGCGGCGATCGACGGCTTTTCGCAGGGCGGAGGAGGCGCCGCGCGGCCCGATGGGCGCGGAGCCGTCGGCGCGCGCGGCCACGGAGAGCCCGCGCCCGATCACGTCTTCCCAGGGAAACGCCTCGAAGGCCGCGCCGAGCTCCTCCGTGCCGCTCGCGGAGACCTCGCAGACGACGGCCCCGATGGTGCTCGCGAGCCGGCTCCAGAGGCAGGCGCGCAGGGCGTCCACCGGCTCGCCCGTGAAGCGCACGACGCCGCGCTCGGGGGCGACGCCTCGGGCCTTCAGGTCCGTGAGCTCGGCTCCGAGCAGCTCCTCCAAGCCGGGAGCGCAGGTGGCGAGGAAATCCATGATCGGCCTTTCTCGGAAGACGGCGCGTGCCTCACGCCGGGCGTTCGCCCCAGGCGGCGAGGATGGCGCGAGCGGCGCGGAGCCCGTCGGCGGCGGCACTCATGATGCCACCCGCCCAGCCCGCGCCCTCGCCCACGGGGTAGAGCCCCGCCACGCTCGGGCTTTGCCCGTCCGCGCCGCGGGCTATGCGCACGGGGGAGGAGGATCGGGTCTCCGGCGCCGTGAGCACGGCCTCGGGGTCTGAGAAGAAGGGGAGGCCGCGCGCCATGGCGGGAAGCGTCTCGCGGAGGGTCTCGGTCACGCGCCGCGGCAGGAGCTCGGAAAGATCGCCCCACGCGACGCCGCGGGGATAGCTCGGCGCCACGGCGCCCGCGCCCGTGGAGGGGCGTCCCGCGAGGAAATCGCCCACGAGTTGGCCCGGCGCGCGGAATTCGCCGCCGGCACGCTCGAAGGCCGCGCGCTCGAGCGCTCGCTGGAGCTCGACCCCGGCGAGCGGATCATCGCCCGCCTCCTCGGGGCCGCCCACGTTCACGAGGAGGGCGGCGTTGGCGTTCGGGTCGTCTCGGGCGGCGAGGCTCGCCCCGTTGGTGACGACGCCGCCGGCTTCGCTCGCGGCCGCCACGACGCGGCCGCCGGGGCACATGCAAAACGAGAAGCAGCGCAGGCCGTTTCCCGCCTTTCGGGCCACGCGGTAGGGGGCGGCGCCGAGAAGCGGGCTCTCGGCGAAGCGGCCGTAGAGCGCGCGGTTCACGGCCGCCTGGGCGTGCTCGATGCGCACGCCCACGGCGAAGAGCTTCGGCTCGAGGGCGATGGCGCGCTCGCGCAGGAGTTCGAGGACGTCTCGCGCCGAGTGGCCCTGGGCGAGCACGAGGACGTCGGCGGAGAGCCGCTCCTCGCGTCCCTCGTTCTCGAGCACGACGCCGGCCAGCCGCCGGTTCTCGAGCGGGCCCTCGGTGAGGAGGTCGGTGAAGCGCGTGCCCAGGCGGATCTCCCCGCCGAGCTCCTCGATGCGCCGTGCCAGAGACGAGACGACCGCGGGCAGCACGTCGGAGCCCACGTGGGGTTTCGCGTCGGTGAGGATCTCCTCGGGCGCGCCCGCCTCCACGAGCGCGGCGAGGATGAGCGCGTGGCCGGCGTCGCGCGTGCCCGTCTGGAGCTTGCCGTCGGTGAAGGCACCGGCGCCTCCGAGCCCCACCTGCACGTTCGCGCGCTCATCGAGCGGGCCGCCGCCGAAGAAGGAGCGGATGGCCGCGGCGCGGCGCTCGCAGTCGGGGCCCTTCTCCACGAGGACGGGCTCGAGCCCGGCGTGGGCGAGGGCGAGGGCGCAGAAGAGCCCCGCGACGCCGGCGCCGACGACGACGGGACGGTGCCGGGGCGCGTGGCGGGCGGGCGAGGGCCAGGAGGGCATCGTCGGCTCGTAGGGGCGCACGGTCTTCGAGCCCGCGCGCCCGAGCACGGCCTCCTCGCGCTCCGCAGAGCCGAGGGAGACGGCCACGCGCTCGACGAGCCGCACGTTCCTTCCGCGCGCGTCGATGGAGCGGTGGAGGAGGAGCACCTCGGCCGGCTCGTTCGCGGGGAGTCCGAGCGCGGCGAGGGCGCGCGTTCGGCGCAGGGCCGCCTCGCCCTCGGGGGTGCCGCCCGTGCGCTCGAGCGGCAGGCGCAGGTCGCGGATCTCGATCATGGGCGGAGCCCCCGGGCGATGGCATGGGCTGCGCGGGCTCCCGAGAGCCAGGCGAAGGCGAGGTTGTAGCCCCCGCAGGGGCCGTCGACGTCGAGCGCCTCACCCGAGGCGAAGAGCCCCGCGGGTAGCTCCGCGCCGCTCGCCGTGCAAAGGACCGCGAGGGTTCCGGCGTCCACGGCGCGAAGCGCAAGACCGCCGAGCGTGAGCTGGGGGTGGTCGTCCGCCGCGCCCGTGACCTCGAAGGGCAGGCGCTTCGCGAGGGCCGCGGCGCTCTCGGCGACGCCATCTGCCGGAAGGGGCCACCCGCGCTCGGCGAGCTCGAGGATCACGCGGGCGATGGCGGGGTCGACGAGGCCGTCCAGGCAGTGCGGCGCGAGCCGCCCGGCGCTCTTCGAGAGCCGATGTATCTCGGCCTCCACCTCGGCTTGGGTGCGCTCGGGCACGAGGTCGAGCGTGAGCCTGTCTCCCGGAAGCGCCTTTCGGGAGAGGTCGAAGGCGGGGATCCCGGAGACGCGCGCCTCGCGAAGGAGGATCTCGCCCTCCTCCTCGGCCACGATGCGCCCCTCGCGCTCGAGGGTGAGCACGCCGCGCACCTTGCGTCCCGCGAGCTCGTCGAGGGCGCTCGGGGCAACCGCGAGCGGGCAGAGCCCGGGGCGGCAGGCGACGAGCGGGAGGCCGAGCGCCTCGAGGGGGGCGAGGCTTCCGCCGCCCGCGCTCCAGAGCACGCGTTTCGCGCGCAGTTCGAGCTCGGGCGCGCTCGTTGGCACGCCGCTTCGCCCCTGCTCGGATTCGTTTCGATAGCGGACGATCCACGCGCCTCCCGCGCTCTCCACGGCCGTCACCGGCCGCGCGCAGCCGCATCTGGCATCCGTGACCTCGAGCGCGGCCACGAGGAGGTTTCTCACGGAGGCCGCCTGGAGGCTCCGGGGGTAGAGGCGGCCCTCCTCCTCGAAGACGGCGAGGCCGAGCTCGCCGAAGAAGGCGAGGATCTCCTCCAGGGGGCGCTCGCCCATGACCGTTCCCACGAAGGCGGGGTCGTTGTAGTGGGCGGGGGAGAGGTCGACGTTCGCGAGGTTGCAGCGACCGTTTCCCGTGGCGAGGATCGACAGGCCGAGGCTCTCCCTCGCCTCGAGCACCACGACGTCCATGCCCGCCCGCGCGGCCTCGAGGGCGGCCACGAGGCCCGAGGCCCCGCCGCCGACGACGCAGAGCTCGCAGGCACGCCCCACGCGCGCGGCTCTGGCGGCGCGAAGCGCGTCCTCGCGCTCCCGCAGCCACCTCCTGCGCTCTCGCGATCTGCCCATGGGCTCCCCTTCCGACCAGCGCAATTCTACCGACTGGGGCCTCGGCGAAGGCGGGGCGTATAGACTAGTGAGCGGGTGGCGGAAGGGAGGCGCGCATGGCCGACGCGGGGCAGACCGCGGACTTCGGGGGACGGCTCGTCGTCGACGCCGGCGGCTCCTGGGTGGGCCTCGGGGTGGAGCGCCTCGCCCTCGAGGCGGGAGCCTTCGTCTCCATCGAGCCCGATCCGCAGATCTCCGTCACCTTCCAATCGCCCCTGCGCTTCGTGGGCCTCGAGGTGCGCCTCGACGGCGCCTACGCGGGAGACCGCTTCTGCCTCTACTACTCGGCGGGCGACGGCAAGCCCTTCGACGAGACCACCTCGGTGACCTTCGACCTCGCCGAGGGGAGCGTGGCCACGCTGCTCGCCTTCGACACGCCCGTCGAACGGGTGCGCATCGACCCCGTGGAGCGGGTGGGCGAGACGCGCATCGCCTCCATCGCGGTCGTGGCCGCCAAGGAGAAGGACCGCGCTCGCGAGCTCCTCGCCGCCCACGACGCCGAGCTCGAGCCCTCGAGCATCCCGACCCTGCCCGTGACCGTGGACCCCGACAAGCGGGACGCCTTCGCCGCGTTCACGTCCTCGGCGGTGAAGGCCGAGATTCGCGCCAGAAAGCGCCTCGCGCGCCCCGCGGTGGACGCCTCCGCGCCCGAGGGCCTCGCCGTGGTCATCGATCCACAGCCGAACCTCATCGATCCCGACGCGATGCTCCTCGAGGCGCCGCTCGAGCGGCTCTCGGAGGAGCTCTTCGGCGCTCGGGTGCCCGTGCCGGCGGAACCCATCGGCTCTGCGAGCGCCTCGCTCGTCATCTGCGTGGCGGCCACCGCCTTCGGCCCCTCCTTCGGCAAGAACCCCTGGAAGCTCCCCGAATCCATCGAGGCCCTGCGCTCGCTCTGCTTCGCGAGCGCCGGCTCGGCGGTGCTCGGCCTGCCGGGTGAGCACGGGTTCACGCCCCCGCGCCGCCAGGCCCAGCTCCTTCGCCTCTTCTTCGGAGGCCCCTGGCTCCACGGCGTGCGCGACGCCTTCACCGCCGAGCTCCTCGAGAAGGCGGGCGTGTCGAACTTCGTCGTCACGGGCACGCCCTCGCTCTGGGACGTGAGCCCCGAGCTCGGCCGCGAGATCCCCGAGGCCAAGGGCGAGCGCGCCCTCTTCGCCGCCGACGAGAACTACCGCGATCCGAAGAACGACCTCGTGACGCTCCGCCGGCTCGGCGAGGCCTATGGCGAGGTGGCCCTCTGGCCGAGGGACGCGAGCGTCCCCGTCGACTACGCCAAGCGCCTCATCGCCGCGGCGAAGCTCGAGGGCACGGCCCGCGTGCTCGAGCCCGGCCCCGCCTCCCTCGACGCCTACCTCGCCCGGGAGGGCGTGGACTACGTCGGGCCGAACCTCGAGGCGGGCATCCGCGCCCTCAAGGCCAAGCGCCGCACGCTCATCCTCACGGCAGACGACCGCTCGATCGGCGTCGCCGCGCTCTGCTCGCTTCCCTCGATGCACCGCTACGAGGTGGCGGACGTGCTCCGCGCCTGGATCCGTGGCACCCACGCGACGCAGCTCTCCCTGCCCACGGGCGCCGTCGAGCGCTGGAAGGCCCAGTTCACGCGCTGACCTCGCGCGAGCCGGCCTCGGCAGGCGACGTTTCCCTAAGCTCAGCGCCCGGCGTGCGCCCGGCATGCGGCCGCGCGGTGAGGGTTCCGTGCACGCCGCGCCTCGCCTCGCCACCCGCACCTCCCTCGCCTACACTTGAAGGTTGCGGAAAAACACCTCCGGGTGGCGGCGGGGCATTCGGCTCCCGCGCCTCCCGTCTCACGTTCGGGAAGGGAAACGCAGGGCCCATGGGCCAGGAAGCGATCAAGATACGCGGTGCCCGGGAGCACAACCTCCACGACATCGACCTCGACATCCCGCGCGACGAGCTCGTCGTGATCACGGGGCTCTCGGGTTCGGGCAAGAGCTCGCTCGCCTTCGACACCATCTACGCCGAGGGCCAGCGCCGCTACGTCGAGAGCCTCTCGAGCTATGCGCGCATGTTCCTCGGGCAGATGGACAAGCCCGACGTCGATTCCATCGACGGGCTCTCGCCGGCCGTCTCCATCGACCAGAAGACCACGTCGAAGAACCCGCGCTCCACCGTGGGCACGGTCACGGAAATCTACGACTACCTGCGCCTCCTCTACGCGCGGGTGGGAACGCCGCACTGCCCCGAGTGCGGGCGCGTCATCGAGCGCCAAACCACCGACCAGGTGACGGACAAGATCCTCGGCGTGGGCGAGGGCAGGCGCGGCTACGTGCTCGCGCCCGTGGTCATCGACCGCAAGGGCGAGTTCACGAAGCTCCTCGCCGACCTCAAGCGCGAGGGCTTCGCGCGCGTGCGCGTGGACGGCGAGGTCCGCGACCTCGACACCGAGATCACCCTCGACAAGAAGTTCCGCCACACCATCGAGGTGGTCGTGGACCGCGTGGTCATCCGCCCCGACGCCCGCTCGCGCGTGGCCGAGGCCGTGGAGCGCGCCACCGCCCTCGCGCACGGCAACGTGGGCGTCTACCTCCTCGCCGATCGCAGCGACCCGGAGCGCCTGCCGGCCGAGCTCCTCCAGTATTCGCTCGCGCTCGCCTGTCCCGTCCACGGGCACTCCATCGACGACCTCAAGCCCCGCGATTTCTCCTTCAACGCCCCCTACGGTGCCTGCCCCGAGTGCGACGGGCTCGGCTTCCACCGGGTGGTGGACGTGGAGCTCCTCATCACCGACCCGCGCCTCTCCGTGGCGGAGGGCGTCTTCGGCAGCTTCTTCGGCCGCTCGAACTACTACCCGCAGATCTTCGCCGCCGTCTGCCGCCACTTCGGCGAGAGCGAGGACACGCCCTGGGAGGAGCTGCCGAAGAAGGTGCGCAAGGCGCTCCTCGACGGCATGGGGAGGCGCCGCGTGCGCGTGGACTACCACACGCTCGACGGCCGCGACACGCACTGGACCACGACGTTTCCCGGCGTGCGCTCGATCCTCTTCGAGAAGTACACCGAGGCCACGAGCGAGCAGGTGAAGGCGCGCCTCGAGCGCTGCATCCGCGAGGTGCCCTGCTCGGCCTGCGGAGGGGCGCGCCTTCGCCCCGAGATGCTCGCCGTGACGGTGGGGGAGAAGAACATCTACGAGGTCTGCCGGCTCTCCTGCGCGCAGGCGCTCGAGTTCTTCAACGAGCTCGAGCTCACCGAGCGCCAGGAGCTCATCGGCGGGCGCATCGTGAAGGAGATCCTCACGCGCCTGAACTTCCTCGTCGACGTGGGGCTCGACTACCTCACCCTCGAGCGCGCCTCGGCCACGCTCTCCGGCGGCGAGGCCCAGCGCATCCGCCTCGCCACGCAGATCGGCGCCGGGCTCATGGGCGTGCTCTACATCCTCGACGAGCCCTCCATCGGCCTCCACCAGCGCGACAACGACCGCCTCATCGAAACGCTGAAATCGCTGCGCGACCTCGGCAACACGGTGATCGTGGTGGAGCACGACGAGGACACCATCCGAAACGCCGACTACGTGGTCGACATGGGCCCGGGGGCGGGCGAGGACGGCGGCCGCGTCGTCTGCGCGGGCACGCCGGACGAGATCATGGCCTCGCCGGATTCGCTCACCGGCGCCTACCTCTCGGGCCACCGCGTGATCGCCGTCCCGAAGCGCAGGAGAAAGCCGCGCAAGGGCACGCTCGCCATCAAGGGCGCGAGCTTCCACAACCTCAAAGACGTGGACGTGTCCATCAAGCTCGGCACATTCACCGTGGTCACGGGCGTCTCGGGCTCGGGCAAGAGCTCGCTCGTCACGGATACGTTGGCCCCCGCCCTCACGAACGCCATCCATCGCTCGATCCGCCCGGTGGGGCCCTATAGGAAGCTCACGGGCATCGAGCGCATCGACAAGGTCATCGACATCGACCAAGCCCCCATCGGCCGCACGCCGCGCTCGAACCCGGCCACCTACATCGGGCTCTGGGACGACATCCGCGCGCTCTTCGCCTCCACGCCGGAGAGCCGCCTGCGCGGCTATTCCCCCGGCCGCTTCTCCTTCAACGTGCCGGGTGGGCGCTGCGAGGCCTGCAAGGGCGACGGGCAGATCAAGATCGAGATGAACTTCCTCCCCGACGTCTACGTGCCCTGCGAGGTCTGCCACGGCGCGCGCTACAACCGCGAGACCCTCGAGGTCACCTACCGCGGAAAGACCATCGCCGAGGTGCTCGACATGACGGTGACGGAGGCGCTCGCCTTCTTCGGCGCCATCCCGCAGATCAGGAACAAGCTCCAGACGCTCTTCGACGTGGGGCTCGGCTACGTGAAGCTCGGCCAGCCGGCCACGACGCTCTCGGGTGGCGAGGCCCAGCGCGTGAAGCTCGCGAAGGAGCTCCACCGCCGCCAGACCGGTCGCACGTTCTACATCCTCGACGAGCCCACGACGGGGCTCTCCTTCGAGGACGTGCGCCAGCTGCTGGACGTGCTCCAGCGCCTCGTGGACTCCGGCAACACGGTGCTCGTGATCGAGCACAACCTGGACGTCATCAAGGTGGCCGACCAGGTGATCGACCTCGGGCCGGGCGGCGGAGACGCCGGCGGCGAGGTCGTGGCCGTGGGCACGCCGGAGGAGGTGGCCGAGCACCCCGAGAGCTGGACCGGCCGCTTCCTGAAGGAGGCCCTCGAGCGCACGCGGCGCTTCGAGGCCGTGGCCGCCGCCCGCGCAGGCGGCGATGGCGATGCAGATCGCCTCGAGCGCGAGGCGCGAGACGTCGCCGAGGCCGAGTTCGAGGTCGGGGAGGCGCGCTAGGTGGGCGGGCGGCGAGCCGAGAAGCGCACCCGCGGGGTCCTCGCACCCGAGGAGCGGCCGAGCGCCGCCCTCACGGAGGCCGAGGCAGCGGAGCCAGCCATCGCGGACGACGGCATCGTCGACCCCATGGAGCCCGAGGGCGTCCTCGTGGAGGGCGAAGCGGCCCTCGAGGAGCGTGAGCTCGACCAATCGGTCGGCCGTTCGGCGGCGATGATGAGCGTGCTCGTCATCATCTCGCGCATCACCGGGTTCCTGCGCACCTCGAGCCAGGCCTGGGCGCTCGGCGCCACCATGCTCGCGAGCTGCTACACCGTGGCCAACAACCTGCCGAACCAGCTCTACGAGCTCGTCATGGGCGGCATGCTCGTCACGGCGTTCCTACCGGTCTACATGAGTGTGAAGCGCCGGCTCGGCACGGAGGGCGCCTCGGCCTACGCCTCGAACCTCGTCTCGCTCGTCGTGCTCTCGATGGGCGCGCTCGCCGTCCTCGGCTTCATCTTCGCCGCGCAGGTGGTCTGGACCCAGTCCTTCGGCGCCACGGCCGACTTCGACCACGACCTCGCCACGTGGTTCTTCCGCTTCTTCACGATCTCCATCGTGCTCTACGGCCTGTCGTCGGTCTTCTCCGGCGTGCTCAACGCCGAGCGCGACTACTTCTGGTCCACGGCGGCGCCCATCGCGAACAACATCATCATCTGCCTCGTGTTCGCGGTGTACGGCTTCATCGCGGAGCGCCACCCCGATCTCGCGCTCCTCGTGCTCGCCCTCGGCAACCCGCTCGGCATCCTCACGCAGGTCGTCATGCAGGTGCCGAGCCTCTCTGCCCACGGCATCCGCTTCCGGCCCACGGTGAACTTCCGCGATCCGGCCATCAAGGAGACGCTCGCCATCGGCCTGCCCTCCCTCATCGTCACCTTCACGAGCTTCGTCACCGTCTCGGTCATGCAGAGCTCGGCGCTCTCCGTCACGGCCTCGGGCGCGGCCATCAACTACTACGCCAGGCTCTGGTACACGCTGCCCTACGCCGTGCTCGCCATCCCCGTGACCACGGCCATGTTCACCGAGCTCTCCGACGCCATGAGCGCGGGCAACCTCCCGCTCTTCACGCGGGGCATCTCCCAGGGCTCCTGCCGGATCCTCTTCTTCCTCGTGCCCTTCATGCTCTACCTCGTGGTCTTCGCGCCCGACCTCGTGGCGCTCCTCGGCAGCCGCTCCTTCACCGCCGAGGAGATCTCGATGAACGTCGAGTTCCTGCGCTGGCTCTCGCTCGCACTTCCCTTCTACGGCCTCGCCACGTATCTGCAGAAGGTCTGCAGCGCCTGGCGCCACATGCTGCTCTTCGCCGGGGCCAACGTGGTGGCGAGCGTCGTCCAGCTCGTGATCTGCCTCTGGGGCACGCCCGTCTTCGGGCTGCCCACGGTGCCCGTCTCCTCGGTCGTCTTCTTCATCCTCGTCGACGCGGTCACCTACCTCTGGCTTCGTCGCGGCCTCGGCCCCATCGGGCTCACCGAGATCGCGAAGAGCGGCGCTCGCAGCCTCTCTTTCGGGGCGGCGGGCGCGCTCGTGGCCTTCGGGATCCTCTCGCTCGTCTCCGGCCTCGTGGGCGAGGTGCCGGGCTTCGTCGGCGCGCTTCTGGCCTGCGTGGTGGGCGGCGTTCCCGCCGTGCTCGTCACCTTCGGCGGCGCCATCCTCTGCAGGGTGCCCGAGGCGCGCTTCATATCGACCCTCGTCGCACGGGTGCGCCGCTCGTAAACCTTACCGTCGCCGAGTCAATATCCTTTTTCGCCAACGGTCGACCTAATGCCCCGATTGGGTCGATATTCTCGGTAAACAAGCTGTTACAGAGAAGAAATATGGTGATTGTGCGTTCACAACGCCGCCCCGAACAACTAGGATGGCGTGAACTATTCACGGGTCTTCCAAAGGTTTCGTCGTCGGAAGGCCAAAGAACAGGGAGGAACGTCATGAGGTATTCGTCTGTGTCCCGTCGGGGCTTCCTCAAGGCCATGGGCCTCTCTGGTGCCGCCGGGGCCCTCGCGCTTACCGGCTGTGGCCAGAATCCCGCCAGTGAGACCGGCACTGAGGGTTCCACCACCGAGGGAACCGCAGCTGCATACAAGCTTGGCGGAATCGGGCCGACGACCGGTCCGGCCGCCATTTACGGCACCGCCTGCGAAAACGCCATCAAGCTCGCCGTCGACGAGATCAACGCCGCGGGCGAGGGCGCGACCTTCGAGCAGCAGTTCGAGGACGACGCGCACGACGCCACGCAGTCCGTGAACGCGTTCAACACGCTCAAGGACTGGGGCATGCAGGTGCTCGTCGGCACCACCACCACCGCCCCCGCGATCGCCGTCTCCGAAGAGGCCAACAAGGACAACATCTTCATGCTCACCCCGTCCGCCTCTTCCACCGACGTCATCGGCGGCCAGGCCGATGCCGACGGCAACGTCACGATCCAGCGCAAGGGCAACGTCTTCCAGATGTGCTTCACCGACCCGAACCAGGGTTCCGC
>CANQFP010000037.1 GCA_947599965.1 uncultured Atopobiaceae bacterium
AGTTTCGCCTCTCCCGGGCCCCGGCGCGCCGCGTGACGCCGACGCCGCCCGCGCAGGCGCTCGCGCAGGCGCCCGCTCCCGCCCGCACCGCCGATCCCGCTCCCGCGGCTCCCGCCCGCGCCGACGTCGACGCCTGGGCGAAGGGGCTCGTCGAGGATCTCCCCGGCCCCTTGGCGGATGCGATTTTGGGGGCAATTCGCGCCACGCAAACCGATCAGGGCAATAGAAGGGCCGATTCGCGCTAACGGGGCTTCAGACGGGCTCTCAGACCGCGTTTCTCGAAAAGTCCTATCAAAATCGACCGCACGTTCGCTCCGGCCTGAGCCGAAATCGGGCCCGAGAGGGATGACAAACGGGTGTTCGCCGGCGTATACTGTGAACGGTCGCGCGGCCGCTTCCGAACGCGGCCCCGGCGCTCGCCCGCTCGCCCGGCCCCGAGCCCGATGGATCCTCAAACGCAGCAGACAAAGGAGCGTTCGTGCCCAAGAAGAGTGACGCATCCTCCGCGGCCCCCACCGCCGACTACAACGCGAAGAGCATCAAGATCCTGGACGGCATGCAGCACGTGCGGCATCGCCCCGGCATGTACATCGGCTCCACGAGCGCGATGGGCCTCCACCACCTGGTCTACGAGGTGGTGGACAACTCGGTCGACGAGGCGCTCGCCGGCTTCTGCAAGAAGATCGAGGTCACGCTCAACGCGGACGGCTCCGTGACCGTGGTCGACGACGGCCGCGGCATCCCCGTCGAGCGGCACGTCGCGCGCAAGAAGATGTCCACCCTCGAGGTGGTGCTCACGGTGCTCAACGCCGGCGGCAAGTTCGACAACGATGCGTACAAGGTCTCCGGCGGCCTCCACGGCGTCGGCGTCTCCGTGGTGAACGCGCTCTCCGAGAAGCTCGTCGCCCGGGTGAAGCGCGACGGCGGCATCTGGGAGATGAGCTTCTCCCGCGGCAAGACCACGGAGAAGCTCACGAAGGTCGGCACCTCGAAGGCAACCGGCACCTCCATCACCTTCTGGCCCGACCCGGAGATCTTCGAGACGACGGACTTCGACTACGAGACCCTGCGCGTTCGCATGCAGGAGTACGCGTTCCTCAACCGGAACCTCAAGATCACCCTCACGGATGATCGCGGCCTCATGCCCCGCCAAGACGTCTTCTGCTACGCCGGCGGCATCGTCGACTTCGTGAAATACCTGAACGAGGGCAAGGAGCTCGTGGGCGACATCAAGACGCCCATCTACATGAGCGGCGAGGGTGCGAGCGAGAAGGATAACGACAAGGGCGACGTCGAAGTGGCCATGCAGTGGAACACCGGCTACTCCGAAAACGTGCTCGCCTTCGCGAACAACATCCACACCCCCGAGGGCGGCATGCACCTCGAGGGGTTCCGCAACGCCATCACCCGCGTGCTCAACGAATACGCGCGGCGCCAGAACATCCTCAAAGACAAGGACAAGAACCTCGAGGGCTCGGACGTGCGCGAGGGGCTCTGCGCCGTCATCTCCGTGAAGCTCTCGAACCCGCAGTTCGAGGGCCAGACCAAGGCCAAGCTCGGCAACGCCTTCATGCGCACCCTCGTGAACAAGGTCGTGAGCGAGCGCTTCGCCGAGTACCTCGAGGAGCACCCGAAGCAGGCGCGCGCCATCGTGAACAAGGCCTCGAGCGCCGCCAAGGCGCGCCAGGCCGCCCGCAAGGCCCGCGAGGCCACGCGCAGGAAGGGCTTGCTCGAGAGCGCCAGCCTCCCCGGCAAGCTCGCCGACTGCTCGGTGCGCGATCCGGCGATGGCCGAGCTCTTCATCGTCGAGGGAGATAGCGCCGGCGGCTCGGCCAAGATGGCGCGCGATCGCACCATCCAGGCCATCCTGCCCTTGCGCGGCAAGATCCTGAACGTCGAGCGCGTGGGGCCCGCCCGCGCCCTCTCGTCGGATACCATCCAGAACCTCGTCACGGCCATCGGCACGGGCGTGGGCGAGGAGTTCAACATCGAGAAGGCGCGCTACCACAAGATCATCATCATGACCGACGCCGACGTGGACGGCGCGCACATCCGCATCCTCCTACTCACGTTCTTCTACCGCTACATGCCGGAGATGATCGAGCGGGGCTACATCTACATCGCGCAGCCGCCGCTCTTCCAGCTCCGGCCCAAGGGGCGCCGCAAGGGCACCTACATCTACACCGACGAGGAGCTCGCGCGGCAGGTGAAGGGGCTGAGCGCCAAGAGCTACACGGTGCAGCGCTACAAGGGCCTCGGCGAGATGGACCCTGAGCAGCTCTGGGAAACCACCATGGAGCCGAAGAACCGGATCCTCCTCAAGGTGGACGTCGAGGACGCCATGAACGCGGACCTCACCGTCTCCGACCTCATGGGCAACTCCGTGGAGAAGCGCCGCGAGTTCATCCAGACACACGCCCACGACGCGCGCTTCCTCGACATCTAACCCGCCTCGGCGCCGCGCCTCCGCATGCGGCGCACGCTCCGACCTTCGACGCGCTCTTAACAAGGAAAGGCCCGATGGATGCCTGATTCCAGGGACAGGGACGACCTCGAACGCGAGGACTTCGACGATCGCGACGATCGCGACGACGACGCGCTCGACGATCTCGATCGCGACGCCGACGACGACTACGACTACGACGCCGTGGACTACGAGGACGCCGTAGATGCCGACGACGAGGACGATGAGGACGATCTCGACGAGGAGTACGACCTCGGCGACGACGACCTCGAGAACCTCGGCGATTCGCGCACCGGCCTCCTCTCCGAGGAGGGCGGCAGCCGCCTCTCGCTCACCGACATCCACGGCGGTGCGCTCAAGCCCGTCGGGCTCTCCTCCGAGATGCGCCTCAGCTTCATCGAGTACTCGATGTCCGTCATCGTGGCCCGCGCGCTCCCCGACGTGCGCGACGGCCTGAAGCCGGTGCACCGCCGCATCCTCTACGCGATGAGCGACGCCGGCATCACGCCGAACCGCCCGCACAAGAAGAGCGCCTGGACCGTCGGCGAGGTCATCGGCAAGTACCACCCGCATGGCGACGCCTCGGTCTATGACGCGATGGCGCGCCTCGCGCAGGACTTCTCCATGCGCGTGCCGCTCGTGGACGGCCACGGCAACTTCGGTTCCATCGACGGCGACCCGCCGGCGGCCATGCGCTACACCGAGGCGCGCCTCGCGCGCCCCGCCATGGAGATGCTGCGCGACCTCAAAGACGACACGGTCGACTGGCAGCCGAACTACGACGAGTCGGTGACCGAGCCCTCCGTGCTGCCGGCGCGCTTCCCGAACCTGCTCGTGAACGGCTCCTCGGGCATCGCCGTCGGCATGGCCACGAACGTCCCGCCGCACAACCTCGGCGAGACCATCGACGCCATCTGCCTCAGGATCGACGACCCCGCCTGCACGCTCGACGAGCTCATGGAGGTGCTGCCGGGGCCCGACTTCCCCACGGGCGGCACGATCATGGGCACCCAGGGCATCCGCGACGCGTATGAAACCGGCCGCGGCTCCATCACGGTGCGCGCCAAGGCCCACATCGAGAACGTCAAGAAGAGCCACCGCCAGCGCATCGTCGTCACGGAGATCCCCTACCAGGTGAACAAGGGGCTCCTCCAGGAGAAGATCGGCCAACTCATCAACGAGCGCAAGATCGACGGCATCTCCGACATGCGCGACGAGAGCAACCGCAAGGGCATGCGCCTCGTCTTCGACCTGAAGAAGGACGCGATCCCGCAGGTCGTGCTCAACAACCTCTACAAGCAGTCGCAGCTCCAGACGACCTTCGGCGCCATCGACCTCGCGCTCGTGGACGGCGTGCCCAAGACGCTCACCCTCGCCGAGCTCATCGACCACTACATCGCCCACCAGGTGGACGTGGTCACGCGGCGCACGCGCTTCCGCCTCGAGAAGGCCCGCCGCGAGCTGCACATCCGCGAGGGCCTGCTCATCGCCGTCGACAACATCGACGAGGTCGTGGCCATCATCCGCTCGTCCTACGACGACGCCGAGGTGAAGGAGCGCTTCCTCGCGCAGTTCGGCTTGGACGACCTCCAGTCCACCGCCATCCTCGAGATGCGCCTCCGCCGCCTCACCGGCCTCGAGCGCGAGAACCTCGTGGGCGAGATCGAGCGCCTGAACGCCGACATCGCCTACCTCCAGGGCCTCCTCGACGACAAGGCCAAGCTCATGGGCCTCATCAAGGAGGAGCTCACCGAGATCAAGAACCGCTACGCGAACCCGCGCCGCACCTCCATCTCCGACGAGCCCACCGAGCTCTCCGTGGAGGACCTCATCGCCGACGAGGACATGGTCGTCACCATCACCCACGCGAGCTACATCAAGCGCCTGCCCGTGGCCACGTACCGCTCCCAGCGGCGCGGCGGCAAGGGCCTGAAGGGCCTCTCGCTCAAGGACAACGACTTCGTCGAGGAGCTCTTCGTGGCCTCCACGCACGACTACGTGCTCTTCTTCACGAACTTCGGCAAGGTCTACCGGCTGAAGGTCCACGAGCTGCCCATCGGCTCGCGCCAGTCGCGGGGCAAGGCCCTCGTGAACCTGCTTGCGCTCGAGGAGGGCGAGCACCCCATGGCGGTGCTGCCCACGCGCGAGTTCCCCGAGGACACCTACCTCATGTTCGCCACGCGCCAGGGCCTCGTGAAGAAGACCTCGATGGCGGCCTACGACCGCAACCGCACGGGCGGCATGATCGCGATCAAGCTGCGCTCAGGCGACGAGCTCGTGAGCGTGCGCCGCGTGAAGCCGGGCGAGAAGGTCATCCTCGCCTCGAGCGACGGCCACGCGATCCTCTTCAACGAGAGCGATGTGCGCCCGATGGGCCGCGACACCTCGGGCGTCCACGGCATCGCGCTCAAGCCCCACGCGACGATGCTCGGCATGGAGGTCACGAACGGCCGCGGCGACCTCTTCGTCATCACCGAGCGCGGCTACGGCAAGCGCACGCCCATCGCCGACTACCCGGAGCGCAATCGCGGCGGCCAGGGCGTCCTCACCATCAAGATGACGCCGCAGAAGGGCGATCTCGTGGCCATCAAGGTCATCGGCCCGCAGCACGAGCTCATGATCGTCTCCGAGGAGGGCACGGTCATCCGCGTGAAGACCGACGACATCTCGCAGCTCTCGCGCGTCACGCAGGGCGTGAAGGTGATGAACGTGGCCGAGGGCGACAGCGTGAAGGCGGTGGCGCGCATGGTCGCGCGCAAGCCGCAATCCGCCGCGCCCGCGGGCGAGGGAGGCCAGGGCGTGCTCGCGCTCGACGTCGAGGACCCTGCGGTCTCGGTGGACATCGGCGGCGAGGAGGCCTTCGACGATTCACTGCTCGACGAAGACGAATAGCGCGCGGGTTCGCCTCGCGGCGGCCGGCTAAGCAGGGAAAACGCGGCTCGGAGCCTGGGCGCTCCGGGCCGCGTTCGCGGTTTTTGCGGGATGAGGCGCGCGCTCTGGCGCCCCGGCGCGGGCGAGCACGGCTAGTTCAGCGCGGAGAAGTCCTCGGGGGAGAGGTTCTCGAGGAACTCGTGGAACTCGGCGAGCTCCTTGCGGTTCTCGTCTCGGCGGACCTCCTCGAAGTCGGGGCAGGAGGCCGTCTCGAGCACCTGCGATTCGACGAAGATCGGCGCCTTGGCCCTGAGCGCGAGCGCGATCGCATCCGAGGGGCGGGCGTCCACGGAGACGCGCCGACCGTCGGGAAGCACGAGGTTGAGCGTGCTGTAGAAGGTCGTGCCCTCAACGCCCGTGATGATGACGTTCGTGAGGTTCACGCCGAGCTCGCGCAGTACGTTCTGGAAGAGGTCGTGGGTCATGGGGCGGTTCGTGACCGGGTTGTCCACGCCCATGCCGATGCTCGCGGCCTCGGTGAGCCCGAGGCGGATCGGCAACGGCTGGAAGTGTTCGACCTCCCCGCCTTCCTCGAGCGGCTCCGCGGGATGGAGCTCCTCCATGTGGGGCGAGAGGTCGTCTATGGCGGGACGCTGGGATTTCCCGGCGCCGTTTCTCGGCTTCAAGACGACGAGGGACGCCACCGGACCGCCGCCCACGACGATGGTTTCCACATCGACGCGCACCAGGCTCATGGTTGCTCCCTTCTTCGTCGCCCGTCCGCACCCCGGTGTTTCGCGAGGTAACCGCCTATGGGGTAGATCCTACCGCTCGCGACCGGTTTGCATCCGCTCGCCCCCGCAAAACTGACCGTTGACTATTGGGTTCCGAGACCATAGCATAAGCCATTGCACCATGGGCCCATAGCTCAGTTGGTTAGAGCGTCCGGCTGATAACCGGGAGGTCACAAGTTCGAATCTTGTTGGGCCCACCACCTCGCCAATAATCGCCCCAGTGTGAGCTGAGTCGCCGCTGGGGCGATTATTTTTCACGGGGCCATCACAGCGGCATCGTAAGATCTCCACAGTGCCGCCAGCCGAGGCCGAGCCGCCAACAGGCGATCGGGCGAAGCGCGTGACGGCCTCCCATACGGGGATGTAGCTCAGCTGGGAGAGCGCGGGCTTTGCAAGCCTGAGGTCGTGGGTTCGAGCCCCATCATCTCCACCAACGCCAGCAAGGCCCGGTTTACCCGGGCCTTTTTGCTGGCGTTGGTGTCGAGTGATGGGGCTCGAACCCGAAGGGCGAAAAGCGCCTTAACGGCGCTTCCATTACTCCCTTCCAGCGTTAGGCCCTGTTCGTGGTGTGCGGTCTTCGCGCCAGGAACAGGGTCTCACGCTGCTGAAACGTCATCGGCGGCGCGGCATTTTGAAGGTGCCGCGCCGCAGCCGACGCACGCCTGCGAGCCCTCGCGCATCGTCCTCGACGCCGATGTCGTTGCCGCGTAGCCGCTTCCGCCTGTGCTGATGGCACGTAGCGCCTTACGCCGTGTTGGAATCTGGCACGTAGCGCCTTCTGCCGTTCGAAAACTGCCGCGTAGAGCCTTGCGCCGCCCGAATCGGGTCGATTTCGCCGAATCGGACACAGGCGTAAGGGCCTACGTGCCACTTACACAGGCAGAAGCGCCTACGTGACACGGCCGAAGGGTCTACGCGACAGCACCGGGCGGCGGAAGGGGATGCGGGGGCTTTTCGGGCGGCGTCGTGTGACCCCGCTTCTCGCGCACCGAAGACCACGGTGCACCATAAGCGGGGCCAAACGACGAAAGGAAATGCGAGGCAGCAAGGCCAGGCAACATAGGGGATGCGAGCGTGCGGGGCCAAACGATGAACCTGAAGCGCGATTGCGGGCGGCGATTGGGTAGAGATTCGGGCGAGTGCGGGCTTGGCGGCACGCCCGTCCGCCCCGGGACGCGTGCTCTTCGATGCGCCGAAATGCGAGGTAGACCATGGCGGAGTCCTCCGACTATCGCAGCGCCCTCAGGCTCGGCCAGCGCGCGTTTCGCCGCGCCGTGAGCCAGGGGCGCCACCCCTATCTGCCGGTCCTCGACGACTTCCTCACGGGCGAGCAGATGGCGCAGCGCGCCCATCTCGGTCTCATGCACATCCCCACCGAGCACATCGTGGGCACGCGCGCAGCGGGGCGCACCACGGCCTTCGCGCGCAACTTCATGCCGCTCATGGCGGAGAACACCGAGTTCGCGCTCAAGTGGGAGCGGCTCTGCGAGGCGCACCTCGACGAGGGCATCCGCGACCCCGTGAAGGTCTACGAGTACCTCAACCGCTACTACGTCGAAGAGGGCAACAAGCGGGTGAGCGTGCTCAAGTACTTCGGCTCGCCGTCGGTCTACGCGAACGTCACGCGCGTGGTGCCGCAGAACCTCGACGACCACCCCATCTACAAGGAATACCTGCAGTTCTACGCCGCCACGCGGGTGAACTACCTCGAGTTCTCGCGCCTCGGCGGCTACCTGCGCATCCAGGAGCTCCTCGGCAAGAAGCCCGGCACGCGCTGGACGGACGACGATCGCCGGGAGTTCGAGGGCGCGTTCTACTCGTTCCGCGCGGCCTTCGAGGCGGAGGGCGGGGCGGACGTGGACGCCACCATCGGCGATGCCATGCTCGCCTACCTCGAGATCTTCGGCTACGCGACCCTGCGCACCGAGACGATCGCGCAGATTCGCGTGTCGCTCGAGAAGATCTGGGAGGAGATCGTCCTCATCGAGGAGGAGCAGCCGGTCGACGTGAAGCTCGCGCCCGGGGAAGGCGAGGCGAAGCGGCTCGGCGTGCCCTTCATCAAGACCTCGCCGAAGCTCCTCAAGGTGGCCTTCATCCATGACGAGACCCCCGAGCTCTCCGGCTGGACCTACGGCCATGAGCTCGGTCGCGAATACGTGCAGCAGGTGTTCCAGGACGCGATCGAGACGTCGGCCTACTTCGATGCCCTCGACGGCAACCCGCTCACCGTGATCGAGGAGGCCATCGGCGACGGCAATACGATCATCTTCACCACGTCGCCCAGGCTCCTGCCCTCGAGCCTCACCGCCGCCGTGGAGCACCCCAAGGTGACGATCCTCAACTGCTCGATCAACCAGCAGCATCGCTACATCCGCACGTACTACCCGCGCATGTACGAGGCGAAGTTCATCGCCGGCGTCATCGCGGGCGCGCTCGCCGGAACCGACGACGTGGGCTACATCTGCGACTACCCCATCCCCGGGCAGATCGCGGGCATCAACGGCTTCTCGCTGGGCGTGGCCTGCGCGAACCCGTTCGCGAAGGTGCGCCTCGCGTGGTCGAGCCTGAAGGACGTGGACGGCGTGGAGGGCGCGGAGCGGCGCCTCACCGAAGAGGGCATCTGGCTCGTCTCCTCGCAGGATCAGACGCGCCTGCGCGAGCGCGACGGCGCGGCGTTCGGCCTCACCCTCCTCGGCGAGAACGGCGCCGTGAACCTCGCGCAGCCGATGTGGTACTGGGGCTCCTACTACGAGACCCTCATCCGCCAAAGCCGGGACCGGTCGCTGCAGACGGAGTACGACCTCACGAACCGCGCGGTGAACTACTTCTGGGGAATGAGCGCGGGCGTGGTGGGTATGCGCTACTCCGACGAGATCCCCGCCGCCACGATGAAGCTCGCGAAGATGCTCGAGCACGGCATCCGCGCGGGGCTCCTGAAGCCCTTCCGCGGGCCGCTCACGGCCCAGGACGGCAGGGAGATCATCGACAGCGAGCAGGCGCTTTCCGCGGGGCAGATCATCAACATGGATTGGCTGAACGAAAACGTCGAGGGCTCCATCCCCAGGTGGGACGAGCTCAGCGAGTGCGCGAAGGCCACGGTGGGCATCGCGGGGGTGCTCAGCGGATGACGCGGATCCTGGCCATCGCGGACGTGCCGGCGGCGCCCTACTACGACTACTACCGGCCGGGGTGCTTGGATGAGTTCGACCTCATCCTCTCCTGCGGCGATCTTTCCGCCGAATACCTCGAGTTCCTCGTGACGCTCGGGCGCGCGCCGCTCGTCTACGTGCGCGGCAACCACGACGACGCCCTCATCCGCAACCCGCCCGGCGGTTGCGAGTGCGCCGAGGATCGCGTGGTCGAGGCGGCGGGCCTGCGCATCGCCGGGCTCGGCGGTTGCGTGCGCTACAAGGACTTCTGCGAATCGATGTACACCGAGAAGGAGATGCGCTGGCGGGCCTGGAAGCTCCGCAGGAAGATCCGCAAGGCCAAGGGCATCGACATCCTCCTCACGCACGCGCCCGCGCGCGGCTTGAACGACTTCGACTCCGACACGCACATGGGCTTCGAGTGCTTCAACGACCTTTTGGCCCGCTACCAGCCGAAGTACTTCGTCCACGGCCACATCCACCAGTCCTACGACCACAAGGTCCCGAGAAGGACCGAGGTGGGGCCGACGACGGTGATCAACGCCTACGACCACTACGTCTTCGAGTTCTAGGCGCATCCGCGGCGCACGGCGGCGCATCGCGCATCCGCGCCCTCTCAAACCTGAAAGAGAGATTGAAGCTCCCTGCTCAGCGGAGGGGTAGGTACTCCCCATCGAAGAACAGTGAGGGGAGCCACCATGAACGTCCGGACCATCGCCTTCGTTTGCGACGACCTCTCAGGCCACGGCAACGGAACCTCCGTCACCGCCTATCGCTACGCCGAGGCGCTCCGCAAGCTCGGGTGCGAGGTGCGGCTCGTGGGCGTGGGGGCCATGGGCGAGGGCGCCCATCCCGTGCCCGAGAAGCAGCTTCCCGTGGTGACCCCGATCTCCCACAGCTGCGGGTTCAGGTTCGGCGAGCCGGTGCAGGCCATCTTCGACGAGGCCTTCGACGGCGTCGATCTCATCCACCTCTTCCTGCCGTTCGAGCTCGAGCGCGCGGCGCTCGCCTGGGCGCGCATGCACCGGGTGCCGGTCTCGGCCGCCTTCCACCTGCAACCCGAGAACATCACCTACAACGCGCGCATCGGCTCGGCGCCCGCCGTGGCGAGCGCGCTCTACGCGGGCTTTCGCCACGGGCTCTACGACCGCGTGCGCCACGTGCACTGCCCTTCGACGATGATCGCGGGCGAGCTCAAGCGCCACGGCTACCGTGCCCACACGCACGTGATCTCGAACGGCGTGCCCGAGCTCTTCCAGGCGCGCCCCGAGGCTACGCCCCTCATCGACGCGGCGGGGCGCATCCACATCCTCTCCGTGGGGCGCCTCGGCAAGGAGAAGGACCAGGCGACGATCATCAAGGCCATCGCGCGCTCGCGCTTCAAGGACCAGATCACGCTCCACCTGGCGGGGAAGGGCTACCTCGAGAAGAAGCTCATGAACCTCGCCGATCGCCTCGGCGTCTCGCTCACCATCGGCTACTACGACGAACAATCCCTCGCCGAGGTCATGCGCTGCTGCCCGCTCACGGTGCACGCGTCGGTGGCCGACATCGAAGCCATCTCCGTGCTCGAATCCTTCGCCTCCGGCTCCGTGGCCATCATCGCGCGCTCGCCCAAGAGCGCGCCTGCCCGCTACGCGGTCGATCCGCACTGCCTCTTCGCCGCGCGCGACGTGGAGGGGCTCGCACGCTGCCTCGACTGGTGGGTGGAGCACCCGGAGGAGCTCGCGCCCGCTCGCGAGCTCTACCTCCTCGAGGCCGAGAGCCTGAGACTCGAGCGGTGCGCCGAGAGCTTCCTCGCCATGGCCGAGCAGGCCGTGGCCGACGACGAGCTCGCCTATCGCCTCCATGGCACCGAGGTCGTGGTGCGCGGGGCGTCGAGCGTCATCCTCGCGCCGAACGTGGCGCCGGTCGGCGGCGTGCCCGCGGTGGCCGCCGCGGTTTCGCGAGGTGGCCGATGAAGAAGACGACGAACACCGGGCGTGCGGTGCGCGGCGGCACGGGCACCGCCCGGCCCTCGAAGCGGGAGATCCGCCGGGTGGCGCGCTCCTCGGCCAAGGCCGAGCGCGAGCTCGCCAAGGCCCTCATCCGCGAGGATCGCGCAGCGAAGCGCGCCCAGGCCGAGCCGGGCCGCGGCAGCGCCGTCGCGCTCTCCCGCGCCCAGCACGCCCTCGCCGAGGCGGAGAACCGCCAGCTCACGGCCGCCACGCGCGTCGCCGCCTTCGCCAAGGCCCACGGGCTCGCCCTCGAGCAGAACGGCGAGTTCTTCCCCCAGGTGGCGGAGCTGAACCCCAAGCCGAGCGCCGCCACCGAGCGGAGACGGCGGGCGTTCTACGCGGCGATCGTGCCGATCCTTCGCGCCGTGGTGCGCCTCACCTACGGCGCCCGCGTGGTCCATGATGGCGCCCAGCCGCCGAAGGGCTGCGTGGTCGTGATCAACCACACCTCCTACCTCGACAGCGTCATGGCGGCGGTCGCCCTTTGGCCGACGCGCCTGCGCTTCCTCGCCCTCGCGAGCAACGGCTACGGGCACCTCTGGGGCCCCATCGTGCGGGCGCTTGGCACGATCTTCGTCGGCCACACCCTCGCCGAGACTCGCGAGATGGTGGAGCGCCAGACGGAGGCGCTCGCCGCGGGCGACGACCTCGCGATCTATCCCGAGGGCAACCTCGTGCCCTATAACCGCGAGCTCCAGCCCTTCAAGCGCGGCGCCTTCCAGATCGCCGCGGCGCGCCACGTGCCCGTGGTGCCGGTGACGCTCGTGCCGGTGAGCGGGGAGGGGTTCCTGAAGAGCCTCATCGCGCGGCCGGGCTTCGAGGTGCACGTGGGCGATCCCATCAACGCCCCCGCGGGCATGGGGAGCCACAACGCGGCCATCTACCTCGAGGAGTGCGCGCGGGAGGCCATGGAGGCCGCCCTCGAGCGCGACCCGCTCTTCGACGGGACGCTCGCCGAGCTCGCCATCGGGTAGGCGCGATCGGGCGCTCGCGAGCGCCGATTCAACCGTTGTTTGCTACCATGCGCGCACGCGTGCCAACGGACGCGCACGCATCGCGTTGAGCCTCATGGAACCTCCATCGTCGTGGACAGGTTGTGAGGACGGTATAATCCCAGCTTCAAGCCCTTAATTCAGGGCGCTTTCAGCTAGACTTCTCACTGGAAAACTGTGCCTTGAGCTCCACGAGGCAGCGGGCGGGGAGGCCCGCGTGCTCCAGGGAGGACAACATGAAGAAAGCGCCCCTTGCCGAGCGCGTGTTCGCCGTCGTCATGACGTTCCTCATGGTGACGATGTACAACCCGCTCGTTGCCGTGGCCGCCGAGTACGTCCAGAAGGACGCGCTCGCTCAGAGCGGCATCGAGGTCATGGACCTGAGCGACGAGAACGTGACCATCGTCGACGGGCAGGTGCTCCCGGCCGAGACGGGCGGTGAGTC
>CANQFP010000038.1 GCA_947599965.1 uncultured Atopobiaceae bacterium
CACCGGCCGAGGCGCCGAAGCCCAAGCGGGGCCGCAGGACCAAGAAGGCCGAGCCGGTGGAGGAGACCGAACAGGAGACCGAACAGGAGGTCGAACAGGAGGTCGAGCAGGAGGTCGAGCAGGAGGTCGAGCAGGATCTCGCCGACGTCGCCGTCGCCGAGATCCTCGCCACCGAGACCGTCGCCGACCTCGCCACCGAGGCCCGGATCGAAGAGGCCCTCGAGGATGAGGACGTTCCCGCCGTCGCCGTCTGCGTGAGCGGATCCGTCGCCGCCTACAAGGCCTGCGAGGTCGTGCGCGGGCTGCAGAAGGGCGGCTGCGACGTGGCCGTGGCGATGACGCCCGCCGCCTGCGAATTCGTGGGCCCCGCCACCTTCGCGGCCCTCACCGACCTGCCCGTGGCCTACGACCTCTTCGACTGGCCCGTCTCCCAGCTGCCGCACATCGATCTCGCCGAGTGGGCGGATCTGCTCGTCGTCGCCCCCGCCTCGGCCGATTGCATCGCCAAGATCGCCCACGGGCTCGCCGACGATTGCGTGAGCGCCACCGTGCTCGCGGCCTCCTCGCCCGTCATCGTCTGCCCGTCGATGAACGTGCACATGTGGAAGAACGCCGCCACCCAGGCCAACGTGGCGACCCTGCGCGAGCGCGGCATCATCGTGCTCGAGCCCGCCGAGGGCTATCTCGTCTGCGGGGACTGGGGCGAGGGCAAGCTCGCTCCCGTGGACGCCATCGTGCGCGCCTGCCTCGACGAGGTGGCCAAGGGCCGCACGGCGTAAAGACGCGGAGGGGCACGACCGCACCATCGACCGCACGTCGCGGGGCTCGGGAGCACGTCCCTGAGCCCCGCGCCTACCATGGAGCCATGAGACGAGACGACTTCACAGCACATCCTGATCTCACGGGCGTTCGCGTCCTCGTCACGGCGGGGCCGACGCACGAGGCCATCGATCCCGTGCGCTACATCGCGAACGCGAGCTCGGGCAAGATGGGCTACGCCATCGCACGGGCCTTCCTGCGCGCCGGGGCGGCCGTGACGCTCATCTCGGGCCCGGTCGCCCTCGATGCGCCCGAGGGCGCCGAGGTCGTGCATGTGACGAGCGCCGAGGAGATGCTCGCGGCCTCGGAGGAGGTCTTCGCGCGCGTGGACGCGGCCGTGCTCGCCGCCGCCGTCGCCGACTACACACCCGTCCGCGTGGCGGATCACAAGATCAAGAAGTCCGAGGGTGGACTTCGCGTGATCGAGCTCAAGGAGACCGCCGACATCCTGAAGGCCCTCTCCGCGGCCAAGGGTCCCCGCGTCGTCGTGGGATTCGCCGCCGAGACCGACGACCTCATCGCCCACGCGACGGAGAAACTCACCTCCAAGGGCTGCGACCTCATCGTCGCCAACGACGTGTCCCGCGCCGATTCCACCTTCGGCTCGGATACCGATCGCGTGACCCTCGTGTTCCCGGACGGGCCGCGAGCCCTCCCGCTCATGGCGAAGGGCGAGGTGGCGGAGATCATCGTGGCCGAGGTCGCCGGGCTCCTCGCCGAGCGTCGAGCGAGCTAGGCAGACCATGGCGATCCTCCTCAGCCTCGACGACGTGACCATGGAATGGCCGACGAGCACCGTGCTCGACGGCGTCTCGCTCGGGGTCTACGACGGCGAGCGCATCGGCGTCGTCGGGCCCAACGGCGAGGGCAAGTCCACGCTCCTCTCCATCCTCGCGGGAGCCGTGGAGCCGACCGACGGGCGGTGCGTGGCGCGAAGCGGCCTTTCCATCGGCATCCTCGGCCAGAGCGATTCGCTCGACGACGAGGCGAGCGTCCGCGAGGCGCTCTTCGGCGACGCGCCCGAGTTCGAATGGGCCGGCCGGGCGAAGGTTCGCCGGATTCTGGACGCGCTCCTCAGAGACGTGGGGCTCGATCGAAGGATCGCCGAGCTTTCCGGCGGCGAGCGCAGGCGCGTCGATCTGGCGCGGCTGCTCGTGGGCGATTGGGACCTGCTGCTTCTGGACGAGCCCACCAACCACCTCGACGTGGTCGGCATCACCTGGCTCGCAGAACACCTGGCCGGCCGCTGGACGGCGGGGGAGGGGGCGCTCGTCTGCGTCACCCACGACCGTTGGTTCCTCGACAGCGTGTGCACCTCCATGTGGGAGCTCCACGACGGGCACGTCGAGGCCTTCGAGGGCGGCTTTTCCGCCTACACGCAGCAACGCCTCGAGCGCGACCGGCTGGCGGCGAAGGCGGCCGTGAAGCGGCGGAACGTCCTGCGCCGCGAGCTCGCCTGGCTCGCGCGGGCGCCGCAGGCTCGCGCCACCCGCCCGAAGTTTCGCAAGCAGGAGGCCGAGGCGCTCATCGCCGACGTGCCGACGCTGCGCGACCCGATCTCGCTCAAGAGCGCCGCGGTGGCGCGGTTGGGCAAGCAGGTCTTCGAGCTCGAAGGGGTCGCCAAGAGCTACGGCGAACGCGTGATCTTCTCCGGCGTGGACTGGATCATCGGCCCCGGCGATCGCATCGGGCTCCTCGGCGAGAACGGCGCCGGCAAGACGACGTTTCTCGACGTGCTCGCCGGCATCGACGAACCTTCGGCGGGCATCATCCGGAGGGGCAAATCCGTGCGGCTCGCCCGGGTGAGCCAGCATCTGGATCTTCTGCAGGGCCGCGACGGCGAGACCGTGGAGCGGCTCCTCGCGGATTTCAAGCGCACCCTCGTCATGGGAGGCGAGGAGGTCACCTCGCGCTCCGTGGTGGAATCGCTCGGCTTTTCCGGAGGCGATTTCCTGTGCCGCCTCGGCGATCTCTCGGGTGGCCAGAGGCGGCGCCTCGCCATCGCCTGCGCGCTCATGGAGGAGCCGAACGTGCTCATCCTCGACGAGCCGGGAAACGACCTCGACGTTGACATGCTCGCCGCCCTGGAGAGCGTGCTCGACGGATGGAGCGGCACGCTCCTCATCGTCACGCACGATCGCTACCTCATGGAACGCGCGACCGACGACGTTTACGCGCTCATGGACGGCACCATTCGCCACCTGCCGGGAGGCGTCGACGAGTTCCTCGATCGCGTGCGGAAGCGCCATGCGGTGCGCGCGGTGGGCGAGGAGACGCGGGCCCGGCAGGTGGGTGCGGACGCGGCGGGAGGCGACGCCGAGGATGAGCGCGAGGCCAGGCGCCGGGCCAATGCGGAGCGCCGGGAGGCGCGACACGCCTACGACCTCGCCGAGCGTCGCGTGAGGCGCTCGCGGGGCGTCGTCGCCGCTCTCTCAGAGCGCCTGGCCGGCACCGATCCCACCGACTACGTCGCCCTCCAAGAGCTCCAGGAGGCCCTGGCGGCGGCGAGGGCCGAGCTCGCGGAGCTCGAGGACGCCTGGCTCGAGGCCGCCCTCATCCTCGGCGAGGACGTCGACTAGCGTGCCAGTCCCCTTCCGTGGCGGGGCCTCAGGCATCCCAGCGGCAGGACGCGAGATCGACGTGCATCGGATCGACGAAGACGACGTCTTCGGCCTCGAGGAGCTGGCGCTGGACGGAGGCGCCCCCGAAGCCGAAGTGCTCGGCCAGGCACCCGTCGGAAAAGACCACCCGATGGCAGGGCGTCTCGATGGGCGTGGGGTTGTGGTGGAGCGCCTGGCCGACGTAGCGGGCCGCGCGGGGCATGCCGGCGAGGCGCGCGACCTGGCCGTAGGTGGCCACCTTCCCCTTGGGTATGGCGCGTACGACCTCGTAGACGCGCTCGGCTGCGCTCGTCTTCTCCATGGATCCTCCCTCGAAGCGTCTGACGGAATTATCATGGAAGCGCGTTCGTCCAACGAGGAAAGGCACGCCCATGTCCGATGAAACCGCGACGCCCCTCACCATCGACCCCGCCACCTGCGCCCTGCTCGTGATCGACGTCCTCGAGGGCGGTTTTCTCGATTCCGACCAAACCGCGGAGAACCGCGCCTTCGGGAAGGCCTGCGCCGAGGTGGCGCGGCTTTGCCGAGGCGCCGGCATCCCCGTCATCTTCTGCTGCGACGCCCATATCGAAGGGCTGGACAAGGAGCTCGACCTCTGGGGGCCGCACGGGGTCGCGGGGGCCGAGGGCTCGAAGCCGGCGAGGCTCCTCGGCGGCGATCCCTCGGACATCACGATCCCCAAGCGCCGCTATTCGGGCTTCTTCGAGACCGACCTCGATCTCACCCTGCGCGAGCTCGGCGTCTCCACCGTCATCGCCATCGGATCCGACACCAACATCTGCGTCCTCCACACCCTGGCCGACGCCTACTATCGCACCTACGCCTCCGTCGTCGTCAAGGAGGCCACGATGACCTTCCTCGTCGGCACGCAGGAGGGTGCGTTCGAGCACATGGAGCGCTGCTTCGGCACGCGACTGGTGAGCCTCGAGGAGCTGCGCCGCGCGCTCGCGTGATGGGGGAGCATCGGCGATCCTTGTGCTACCATTCGTATCCGCCCAAGCGGGCGATCCGGGACGTGGCGCAGTTTGGTAGCGCACTTGACTGGGGGTCAAGGGGTCGCTGGTTCGAATCCAGTCGTCCCGACCAGCGCATGAGAGGCCGGGGGCCAAGCGCCCTCGGCCTTTGTTCGTGCGCGAGCGCCCGGGCGGCGCCTCCTAGACGTAGGCGATCTGCTTCACCTTGCGCGAGAGCCAGAAGAAGAGCGCCATCAATGCGACGGAGAGCACGGAGGTGACCGCGGCCCAGGGGCTGGTGAGCGGTGCGCCGTAGATCATCGAGAGGATGCCGCTCACCATCGTGACGCAGGCGGCGACGAGGCCGATGATCGAGAAGATGTAGACCGGCATGGACTTCCTGGGGTTGTTCGCTCCGATGACCCCGAGGATGCCGATGATGAGCACGAAGGCGCCGATGAGCAGGATGATGGAGCCGGATTGCCCGACCGTATCCACGAGATCCTGCGCGTTCACGTCCTCCATGCCCTCGGATGCGAGGCTCTCCTCGATGGACGCGAGGCTCTCGGGGTTTGACGTGACCGAGAAGACCGCGAGCGCCACGGCCACGCCGCCCGAGAGCACGAGCGCTCCGAGCACGATCGCGAAGATCGAGAAGAGCTTGAGGAGCTTCTGATAACCGTTCACGGCGACCTCCTTCGGCGACGATGATAGCCGCACCTCGCAGGCGGCGCGTTCGGGTACACGCGAGCCCGTGCGCTAAGATGGCGAAGATGGGGTGAGCGAGCGGCGTCGTCCGGGCGTGGTTCGCGGCGGCCGTCCTGTGAGGGGCATGGGGCCAGGGAGCTCAGCGTGAGGTTTCGCTACTTTGAGGAGAAGATCCACTCGGCCGATCCCACGGCTCCCCTCGGCACGCCCAACAACCCCTCGATGCGCATCTTCACCGTGGCGAACGTGCTCACCTTCTGCCGGATCGCGCTCGCCATCACGTTCTTCTGCCTCTTCGTGAACGGCGTGAACCGCATCGCCTGTCTCGTGCTCTACGCGGTGGCCGCCTCCACCGATTTCGTGGACGGGCAGGTGGCGCGGGCCACCAACACCGTCTCATGGCTCGGCAAGCTGCTCGACCCGGCCGTCGATCGGCTGCTCCTCTTCTGCGGCGTCGTGGCGCTCGTCTGGGTGGGGGACGTGCCGCTCTGGGTGGCGGTCCTCGTCATCGGCCGCGACGTCTACCTCGCCTTCGGCATGACGCTCCTCTTCGGCGTGCGCAAGCGCCCGCTCGACGTGCTCTACATCGGCAAGGTCACGACGGCGCTTCTGCTCTTCGGCTTCTGCCTTTGCCTTCTCGGCTGGCCCGTCGTCGGCGGCTTCCGGCTCGTGGACGTGAGCTGGCTGCCGGTCCTGAACGCCGAGCCCGGTGCGCTGGGGCTGCTCTTCGTCTACGCCGGATGCGTGACGAGCATCATCACGGCCGTCATGTACACGATCGAGGGCATCCAGCTGAAAGAGGATCGAGACGCCGGGCTCCTGGAGGAGCCCGCTCAAGCGCGCACGAAGGAGAAGACGTCGTGAGGGCCGCGGGTGCACGTGGTTCCCATCGCGCCCTCGTCACCGCGGTGCTCGTGCTCGGCATCGCCTGCGCCGTCTTCGGGGCGCCGAGGCGGGCCGTGGCCATCGACGGCGCGCCCGCCCTCACCGAGGCCGCCAGCGCCCTCGTCATGGATTCCGCCGGCAACGTGCTCTTCGAGAAGAACGCGGACGAGCGCTACGCTCCCGCGTCCATCACGAAGATCATGACCGCCGTCTGCGCCCTCGACAGCGACGTTCCGCTCGATCGCGAGATCACGATCTCCAAGGTGGAGTTTCCCGATGAGCCGGCCGCGCAGATGGCGAACCTGCCCGTGGGGGGCACCATCACCTTCGGCGATCTCCTCGAGGTCATGCTCGTCTACTCCGCCAACGATTGCGCGGTCATGGTCGGCGAGGCCGTTTCGGGCTCGGAGAGCGCCTTCGTCGACGTCATGAACGCGAAGGCGAGGGAGCTCGGCCTCACGCAGACCTTCTATCGAAACACCCACGGCCTCGAGGACGACGGGCACCTCACGAGCGCGCGCGACCTCGTGAACCTCGGACGCTACGCCCTGGAGAACTACCCCTTCATCGCCGAGGCGGTGGCCATGCCCGAGGTCACGGTCACGGTGGGCGGTCAGGACTTCACCTACGAGACCACCGATGAGCTGCTCGGCTCCTATCCGGGCGCCATGGGCATCAAGACCGGCCAGGTGGCGCGGGGCTGCACGTTCCTGGGAGCCGTGCGCCAGGACAACACCGCGCTCTACTCCGCGGTGCTCGGCTGCGCCACCCCCGAGGGGCGTTTCGCCGATACGCGCGCCCTCTGGGATTGGGCCTACGGGGCCTTTTGGCGCCCGGAGGTGGCCGGACCCACCATGCACGTGGGGCGCTACGACTATCCGCTCCTCTTCGGTTGGGACATCGCCGCCTCGTCGCCTCGCTCGGTGGTGGCGCTGCGCTGGCCCGACCAGGGTCCCATGACCGTCCGGACCAAGCTCGCGCCCGCCTCGAGCACCTTCCTCGGCGGTGAGAGCGCCGGAGCCGCGCTCTGGAGCCAACAAGGGCGCACGATCATCGCCGCGGGCTATGTGGCCGAGGGCCTCGAGCCCTCGCTCGGGATCTCCCACGATCCCCTCTACGAGGTGCTCGCGTTCCACGGCATCGAGAACCTCGGAAACCTCAGCTGACCTCGTCCCCGGAGGAGCCATGGCCTTCAGTCTCACCTCCCGCTCGCCGAGCGCCTTCGCCGGGCGCAGCGCCTACGACTTCGAGACGCCGCTCGATCGCTCGCTCGAGGGCTCCGCGAAGTGGAATCTCATGTACGAGGCCGACGAGGATGTGAAGCCCGGGGTCGTGCCCTTCTCTGTGGCCGATATGGAGTTCCGCACGGCGCCCGAGATCGTGCGCGCCATCCAGGAGACGGCCGCCATCTCGACCCTCGGCTACACCGTGGCGACCGACGACTACCTCGACTCCGTCCTCGGTTGGCAGTTCAGACGCCATTCCTGGACGCCATCTCTCGATTGGCTCGTGACCACGCCGGGCGTCGTCTCGGCCATCTACACCGCCGTGAAGGCGTTTACGCAGGTGGGAGACGGTGTCATCATCCAGCCGCCCGTGTATTACCCGTTCTTCAACGCGGTTGCCCAGACCGGTCGTCGCATCATCGAGAACCCGCTCATCCACGAGGGCGGACGCTGGCTCATGGATTTCGAGGGGCTCGCCGAGCTCGTGCGCGATCCCTCCACGCGTCTCCTCATCCTCTGCTCGCCCCACAACCCGGTCGGGCGCGTGTGGACGAGGGACGAGCTCTCGACCCTCATCTCGCTCTGCGTGGCCAACGACGTCTTCATCGTGTCGGACGAGATCCACAACGACCTCATCATGGACGGCCATGAGCACACGACCCTCATGAAGGCCATGAAGCCGGGGCAGTTCGAGTACTGCATGGTGGCCACGGCGCCATCCAAGACCTTCAACATCGCCGGGCTCCAGTGCTCGAACATCTTCATCGAGAACGCGCGCATGCGCTCTACGTTCAAGAACGAGTACTCCAAGGCCGGCCTGGGAGGCTTGAACGCGCTCGCCTGGCGGGCGTGTCAGGTGGCCTACGACGAGTGCGAGGGCTGGCTCGAGGACCTTCTCGCCATCATCCGCCACAACTACGAGCTCGTACGCGGCCATCTCGCCGAGACCCATCCCTGGGTGGAGGTGGCCGATCTCGAGGGCACCTACCTCGCATGGCTCGACCTGCGCGAGGCCGGCAAGGACGCGAAGACCATCGAACGCGTCATGCACGCCCACGACCTCTACTTCGACGAGGGGTCGATGTTCGGCGTGCAGGGGGAGGGCTTCGAGCGGTGGAACCTCGCCTGTCCGCCGACGATCATCGAGCGGGCCCTCGAGCGCTTCGACGAGGCGTTGGACGAGCTCCGGGGCTAGGAGGGGCGATGTACACGATCCGCTCGAGCGCCGCGCCGAGTCCGTCGGGCGCCTATTCCCAGGGGGCGTCGGCCGCGCGCTACGTCTTCGTCTCGGCCCAGTTGCCCCAAGACCCCGCCACCGGCGAGCTCATCGACGCCTCGCTCGGGGGATGCGTAGCACGCTGCCTCGCCAACGTCGAGGCCATCCTCACCGACGTCGACCTCTCGCTCGAAGACGTGTGCGAACTCCGCGTCTATCTCACGGATCTCAGCGATCTCGCCATGGTGGACGAGGTGCTGGCCGAGCGGATCCCCGCGCCCTATCCCGCGCGCACGGTCATCGGCGTCACCGCGCTCCCGCTCGACGCTCCCGTGCAGATCGAGGCCATCGCCTGCCGCTAGGCTCGAGGCTTTTCCGACCCCGAGCGCCCACTGCGCACTCGGCCCACCTGTGGCAACGCAAAAGGCGACGCTCACGCTCATCCTCGGCTCGAGGTTTCGGCATACCCTCAGCTTGAGCTACACTTTTTGCATCTGCGAAGGCCCAGTGAAAGGGAGCTTCAGCATGACCGACGCCGCAAAGGCCAATCAGAACCCCACGACGATCTTCCGCATGCCGTCGGCCGATGAGACCGTGCCCGACCTCGCGGCCCACGATCGTCTCCCGAATCCCACGCTTTCCATCGTGAAGGGGCCGCACACCGGCACCACCTTCGTGCTCGACACGCCGCTCATCACCATCGGCCGCGATCCCTCGAACAACGTCTTCTTGAACGACATGACCGTCTCAAGGCACCACGCGCGCCTCGAGCTCACGGAGAAGGGCGCCCAGCTCGAAGATCTCGGTTCCCTCAACGGCACGTGGGTGGACGGCGCCATCATGAATCGCGCCGTGCTCGAGGACGGTTCGACCATCCAGATCGGCACGTTCCGGATGGTCTACCACACCACGCGATCGACGAGCCGCATCCCCGCGGGCGAGTAGAGGGCCATGGCGAGCACTCCCTACGTCACCATCGGCAAGGTCGTGAAGCGGCTCCAGAGCTCCTATCCCGACCTTTCGGTCTCCAAGGTGCGCTACCTGGAGGACGAGGGACTGCTGCACCTCGAGCGCTCCGCCGGCGGATACCGGCTCTTCAGCCCCCAGGACGTGAAGCGCCTCGAGACCATCCTCTACCTGCAGAAGAACCGCTTTCTGCCGCTGGCGGTCATCAAGGAGGAGCTGGACGGCTCACCTTCCTCGCCGGTGAGCGGGGTGGACGCCTTTCCCCAGGCGGCGGTGGACCCGAAGGAGGTCACCGAGCGCCTGCATCCCATCGAGCGCATCCCCGAGCTGCTCGGGGTCTCGGTGGCGTTCGTGCGGCAGCTCGCCCAGTGCCAGCTCATCGAGCTCAAGAGCTCGCCCAGGCAACGCGATCTCGTCGACGGTCGCGATTTCGCCCTCATCCGCTCGGCCGAGGCGCTGCGCCATTTCGGCATCGAGCCGAGGAACCTCAAGCAATACCTCATGGCGGCCAATCGCGAGAGCCCGCTCTTCGACCAGGTGCTCTCGTTCGTCGGCGCCCGCAGGATGGGCAATCCCGAGGAACAGTGGGAGGCCAAGGAGCGCGCCTTCGAGCAGATCCTCATGCTCACGGGCAACGTTCGCGCGGCCCTCATCCGCCGAAACCTCGCCAACACGTTGAAGCCGCCCCAGACCTCCGCGGAGGCCGAGCGGCGTCCGTAGCCGGCGGGGGAGCATCCGCCGGCCGAGACCGAAAGGGAGCACCATGGCGTCCTTTGACTACGAGAGCCTCATCGTCGACATTCCCGACTATCCCGAGCCCGGTGTCGTCTTCAAGGACATCATGCCGCTCCTCGGCGATGCCCAGGGGTTCGCGAATGTGATCGACGATCTCGTCGACCACTACGTGGGAGCCGGCATCACCAAGGTGATGAGCGCCGAGGCGCGCGGATTTCTCCTCGGCTCCGCCGTGGCCTATCGCCTGAACGCCGGGTTCGTCGCGGCGCGCAAGCCCGGCAAGCTCCCGCGTGAGGTCTACAGCCAGACCTACGCCCTCGAGTACGGCGAGGACGAGCTGCAGATCCACAAGGACGCCCTCGGCCCCGGCGACAAGGTGATCATCGTCGACGACCTGCTCGCCACCGGCGGCACCGCCGTCGCCTGCGCCCAGCTCGCCGAGCAGGCGGGCGCCGAGGTGCTCGGCTTCGGCTGCATCATGGAACTCGCGTTCCTGCATCCGCGCGAGGCCCTGGCCGAGTACTGTGATCGCGAGCTCTACTCGCTCGTGGTCGTGGAATAGTCATCTACCTGCGGAAACGTCGCGTTCTACACAATATTCACAGCTCCGTCCTAGTATTTCGCGGGAGTTCCAACCATGCTGGAATCGCACTCCGGAACGACGTCGTATCGGGCGACCGAAAGGTGGTTCATGGTCGCACAGACGCTACGCAAGGCCCTCGGGGGCGCGTTCGCGGCAATCGTGCTCTCCGCGATGGTCCTCGTCGCTCCGACGGAGGCCCTGGCCAAGGTGGGGGAGAAGCCGCTCTACTACCTCATCAACCCCGTCACCGAGGAGTGCTTCTTCACGCTGGATAAGAACGAGCGCGACGTGCTCTCCGACGCCACCCATCACTGGCGCTACGAGTGGGTGGCCATGTACACCCCGGAGACCTCCGATCACCCGGTCTATCGGCTCTACAACCGCAACGAGGACTATCACCTGTTCACGCTCGACGAGAACGAGTACGACACGCTCGCGACGATGGGCTGGAAACAGGAGGGGATCGCCTTCTATTCCCATGGGGGAGACGCCTCTCTGGGCGGCGTGGCGATGTATCGCATCTACGACAAGGCGCACGCGGGCGTCGAGGGGTATCCGAAGTGCCTGCACGCGTATTCCACGGACTACTCCTGGGCCCAGGGCGAGACGGCTCACGGCTGGAACTTCGACGGCGCGAAGTGGTGGGGGACCCGCAAGCCCGCGAGCAGCGCCGAGAAGTACCAGGGCACGTGGTATGGCGGCGTCTTCTGGGATGACATCGATCCCGATGCTCCGGTTGGGGACGAGGTCCCCGACATCCCGGAGACTCCCGTCGAGGGCGCCCGCTGGGATGTCGTGGACTACGCCGCGGAGTACATCGGCTGGCCCTACGTCTACGCCGGCGAGAGCCCCGAGGAGGGCGGCTTCGACTGCTCCGGCCTCACGTACTACGTCTTCAAGCACTTCGGCGTCACGCTGCCGCGCACGTCCTATGACATCGCCGGCTGGCTCCAATCCCACGGCACGTGGACGACGGACGTCACCAAGCTCAAGCCGGGCGACATCGTCGTCATGGACGGCGGTGGCCACGTGGGCATCTACGCCGGCATGGTGGACGGGCGACACATGATGATCGATGCGGCGAACTCGCTCAGGGGCGTCGTCTACCGCGAGATCTACTCCATCTACTGGACGGGAAGCTTCATGGGCGGCGGCTCGGCGTTTTGACGCTGCGGCG
>CANQFP010000039.1 GCA_947599965.1 uncultured Atopobiaceae bacterium
TCTCAATCGCACACGCGTAGTTCGATATGTTGGCGTGGAGGCCCATCGATCGCGCATCTAGCGGCGCGGAGGGCCCCCAATCTCGCAAAACCGAGCGATTCGCTCTTCTCCCCGTAAAGCGTTTGCGCGATTAACGTGCTCCCGCGGCTCAAAAGGCGATTAAGGAGCCTCGATGACATCCCACGCGAGAACGAGACCACTCGATGACAGGGGAGTGTCCAGGTGCGGTCCGGACTCTGTGTTTGAGTTGTGGAGAATAAGAAAATCTATAGCAAAGAGACTTAGATAATGTCATCATGCTCTCGTCACAAACTTCAGTCGAGACGCAGCAAGCTCCTCGGAACGTTTGTGAAGGATCCCGAGCCCGGGGCCTCGAGCCAGCGTGAAGCGGGTACGTGCCCCTCGGCAAGCGATCCAACGTTTCCCGAGCAAGCGGACGGCGTCTCGCCCCCGCCTCGACCAGCAGAAAGGACCATCCATGGCCAACAAGATCCTCGGTATCGACCTCGGCACCACCAACTCCGCCATGGCCGTGCTCGAAGGCGGCGAACCCACGATCATCATCAACGCCGAGGGCGACCGCACCACGCCCTCCGTCGTCTCGTTCCAGCCCGACGGCGAGCGCCTCGTGGGCAAGGCCGCCAAGAACCGCGCGGTCACGAACCCCAAGAACACCGTCTTCTCCATCAAGCGCTTCATGGGCCGTCGCTACGACGAGGTCGCGAGCGAGATCAAGACCGTGCCCTACGAGGTGAAGAGCGGCAAGGACGGCCGCGTCGTCATCGACATCGACGGCAACGACTACACCCCCGAGCAGATCAGCGCCATGATCCTCGGCAAGATGAAGGCCGACGCCGAGAAGTACCTCGGCGAGACCATCACCGAGGCCGTGATCACCGTCCCCGCCTACTTCAACGACGCCCAGCGCCAGGCCACCAAGGACGCCGGCAAGATCGCCGGCCTCGAGGTCAAGCGCATCGTCAACGAGCCCACCGCGGCCGCGCTCGCCTACGGCCTCGAGAAGCAGGGCGGCGACCAGAAGATCCTCGTCTTCGACCTCGGCGGCGGCACCTTCGACGTGTCGCTCCTCGAGCTCGCCGACGGCGTCACCGAGGTGCTCTCCACCAACGGCGACAACCACCTCGGCGGCGATGACTGGGATCAGCGCATCATCGACTGGGCGGCCGACAGGTTCCAGAAGGACGAGGGCGTCGACCTGCGCAAGGACGCCATGGCGCTCCAGCGCCTCAAGGAGGCCGCCGAGAACGCCAAGAAGGAGCTCTCCGCCTCCCAGCAGGCCACCATCAACCTCCCGTTCATCACCTCGGTGAACAACACGCCCAAGAACCTCGACTACACGCTCACCCGCGCCGAGTTCGAGCGCCTCACCCGCGACCTGCTCAACCGCTGCAAGGAGCCGGTGAACAAGGCCCTCGCCGACGCGAACCTCAAGATCTCCGACATCAACGAGGTCATCCTCGTCGGCGGCTCCACCCGCATGCCCGCCGTCCAGGAGCTCGTGAAGTCCATCACCGGCAAGCAGCCGAACATGGGCGTGAACCCCGATGAGGTCGTGGCCGACGGCGCCGCCGTGCAGGCCGGCGTGCTCACCGGCGACGTCTCCGGCATCCTGCTCCTCGACGTCACGCCGCTTTCGCTCGGCGTGGAGACGATGGGCGGCGTCATGACCCGCATGATCGATCGCAACACCACGATCCCCACCTCGAAGACCGAGATCTACTCCACCGCGGCCGACAACCAGACCTCCGTGGAGATCAACGTCCTCCAGGGCGAGCGCAACATGGCCGCCGACAACAAGAGCCTCGGTCGCTTCCAGCTCACCGGCATCCCCGCCGCCATGCGCGGCGTGCCGAAGATCGAGGTCACCTTCGACATCGACGCCAACGGCATCGTGAAGGTCTCCGCCAAGGACCTCGGCACCGGCAAGGAGCAGCAGATCACCATCAGCGGCTCCACGGCCCTCTCCGACGACGAAGTCGATCGCATGGTCAAGGACGCCGAGGCCAACGCCGAGGAGGACAAGCGCCGCCAGGAGCAGGTCGAGGCCAAGAACCAGCTCGACAGCCTCGCCTATTCCACCGAGCAGACCGTCGCCGACCTCGGCGACAAGGTGCCGGCGGACATGAAGAGCGAAGCCGATGCCGCCGTGGCCGAGGCCAAGAAGGCCCTCGAGGGCGACGACGTGGACGCCATCCGCGCGGCCTCCGAGAAGCTCCAGCAGGTGGGCCACCGCCTCGCCGAGGTCGTGTACTCCAACGTGCAGACCGAGGAGCAGGCCTCCGACGGCTCGGGCGATGACGACGTGGTGGACGCCGACTACGAGGTCGTCGACGACGACAAGTAGCCCACCCCCTCTCCCCGTCCTCTCTCTCGCCCCGGGGGATGCCCGCATCCCCCGGGGTCCCATCCGCTCAGGAGATCCCATGAAGAAGAACCGTGCACGTGCGACCGACCCCGAGGGCCTCGAGCCCGAAGGCGGCGCCGTGGAGCCGAGCGAGGTCGAGTTCCCCGAGGATCTCGATCCCGAGCTCGTGGAAGCGGCCCTCCGCGCCGGCGAGGAGGCGGCCGCCGAAGACATGAAGAAGGACGCCGGCAGGCTTCGCGAGGAGCGCGACAAGCTCCTCGCCCAGCTGGCGGAGGCCCAGGACGAGGCCCTCTCCGCGCAAGCCGCGTCCGAGGAGGCCCAAGCCCGCTTCCAGCGCCTCCAAGCCGATTGGGACAACTTCCGCAAGCGCACGGCCCAAGAGCGCCTCGCCGAACGCGAGCGCGCCGCCGAGAGCGTCATCGAGGCGCTCCTGCCGGCCGTGGACGATCTCGAGCGCGCCATCGAGCACGCCGAGGCCTCGAGCGACGAGGCCGCCCGGGGCCTAGCCGAGGGCGTCTCCGCCGTGCGCGCCAAGATCCTCGCGGTCTTCGACAAGAACGGCGTGCGGGTGATCGATCCCCTCGGCGAGCCCTTCGACTCCCTGGAATGCCAGGCGGTGGGCACGCTCGAGGATCCCGAGACCTACGCCGACACGGTCACGGCGGTGCTCCGCCGGGGCTACGCCATGGGCGGCAAGGTCATTCGCCCGGCCATGGTCCAGATATCCGTCGGCGGCCCCAAGCGCCCCGACGAAGGCGCGCGGTAGTTGAAAGGAGGCGCACGTAGTGGCGACCAAGAACTTCTACGACATCCTCGGCGTCAAGCGCGACGCCTCCGCGGATGAGATCAAGAAGGCCTTCCGCAAGCTCGCCCAGAAGCACCACCCCGACGCGGGTGGCGATGAGGAGAAGTTCAAGGAGATCTCCGAGGCCTACGACACGCTCTCCGACCCGGAGAAGCGCAAGGAGTACGACCAGATCCTCATGTTCGGCGGCATCCCCGGAGCCGACTTCGGCGGCAACGGCGGACGCGGGCGCGCCTACACGACCACCGTGAACGGCGCCGACTGGGCCGACATCTTCTCGGGCTTCGGCGGCGCCGCGGCCCAGGGCGAGGGCGGCGGCTTCGGGGGCTTCGACTTCTCGAGCATCTTCGGCGGCCAGGGGCGCGCGGCTCGTCCGGCCAAGGGCGGCGACCTCACGATGTCCATCGAGGTCTCCTTCAAGGAGGCCATGGAGGGCGCCCAGCGCAAGGTCACCTACCGCATCCCCTCCACGGGCGATGAGCAGTCCCTCACGGTGAAGATCCCCGCGGGGGCCGTCGAGGGCGGCAAGCTCCGCTACAAGAAGCGTGGCGAATACGGCGCGAACGGCGGCGAGCGCGGCGACCTCGTGATCACCACCCACGTGGCCGAGCACCCCGTCTTCGCCCGCGACGGCGCCGACGTGCGGATGGACCTCCCCATCTCGATGTACGAGGCCGCCCTCGGCACCACCGTGGAGGTGCCGACCCCCGAGGGCCGGACGGTGCGCCTGCGCGTGCCCGCGGGCACCCAAGAGGGCAAGACCTTCCGCTTCAAGGGGCTCGGCGCGCCGAACGTGAAGAAGAAGGGCCAGAAGGGCGCGCTCCTCGTCACGGTGCGGGTGCAGGTGCCCACCGAGCTCTCCAAGGAGGAGCGAGAGGCCCTCGAGGCGGCGAGCGCCGCCGACGCCACACCCTGGCGAAGCGATTTCTGGGCCAAGGCCCGTCAGGCCTAGCGGCCGCACGGCCGCATGGCCGCGCCCTCGGGCGCGCACGGAAAGGAACGTCCCATGAACACCCAGGGTCAGGAGCCCGCGGGCTCGCCGGCGAGCAGGCGCCACCGCCCGCTCTACATGATCAGCGTCGCGGCGCAGCTCACGGGCATGCATCCCCAGACCCTGCGCGTCTATGAGGCGAAGGGGCTCGTACAGCCCGGGCGCTCCCGCGGCAACACCCGCCTCTATTCCCAAGCCGACATCGATCGGCTGAACCTCATCGGCCAGCTCACCTCCGAGGGCATCAACCTCGCGGGCGTCGTGCGCATCCTCGACATGGCCGAGCAGGCGGAGGAGGCCGAGGCCGAGATCGACCGGCTGCGCTCCGAGCTCCGCGACCTCACGCGCGAGGTCCACGAGCTGAAGAGCCGCCTCACCATCAACGAGCTCGCCCCCTACGACGGCAAGAGCCCGGCGGAGATCCTCCGCGGGCTGCTCGAGGAGGGGTCCTGAGCCCGGCGCGCCCCCAGGCGCGCTCGATTTGCAACCACACCACCTCAACGGAGGCATCCATGAGAATTGACAAGTTGGCCGTCACCGCCCAAGAGGCCCTCCAGGCGGCCATCGGCATCGCGGCTGACGCGGATGCCGGCCAGGCGGAATCCATCCACCTCCTGAAGGCGCTCCTCGATTCCGGCGATCGCAACATCGCCTCCATCATCGAGCGCATCGGCGCCAATCCCCGTTCCCTCGTGAACGAGGTGGACGCCCAGATCGCCCGCGAGCCCAAGGTCACGGGCGGCGGCGTCTCCCAGATGGGCATGAGCCGCGACCTCGTGAAGGTGCTCGAGGAAGCCGAGAAGTGCGCCTCGCGCATGGGCGATTCCTACGTGACCTCGGAGCACCTGCTCATCGCCCTCTGCAACGACAAGAGCGCGGCGGGCAGCCTCCTCACCACCGCCGGCGTCACCGCCAAGCGCGTGGAGGAGGCCTACGAGGCGCTTCGCGGCGATTCCCGCGTGACCGAGCCCGATGCGCGCCCCGAGTTCGAGGCGCTCGAGCGCTACGGCCGCAACGTCACCCAGCTCGCCCGCGAGGGCAAGCTCGACCCCGTCATCGGGCGCGTCGAGGAGATCCGCCGCACGATCCAGGTGCTCTCCCGTCGCACGAAGAACAACCCCGTGCTCATCGGCGAGCCCGGCGTGGGCAAGACCGCCATCGTCGAGGGCCTGGCCCAGCGCATCGTCTCGGGCGACGTGCCCTCCACGCTGAAGGACAAGGATCTCGTCGAGCTCGACATGAGCGCGCTCGTGGCCGGCGCGAAGTATCGCGGCGAGTTCGAGGAGCGCCTGAAGAGCGTCGTGAAGGAGGTCCAGGCCTCGGATGGCCAGGTGATCCTCTTCATCGACGAGCTCCACACGATCGTGGGGGCCGGCGCCGCCGAGGGCTCCATGGACGCGGGCAACATCCTGAAGCCCGCGCTCGCCAGGGGCGAGCTCCGCGCCATCGGCGCCACCACGCTCGACGAGTATCGCAAGCACGTGGAGAAGGACGCGGCCCTCGCCCGGCGCTTCCAGACCGTCATGGTCTCCGAGCCCGGCGTGGAGGACACGATCTCCATCCTGCGCGGCCTCAAGGAGAAGTACGAGATGCACCACGGCGTGCGCATCACCGACGCCGCGCTCGTGGCCGCCGCTGATCTCTCCAACCGCTACATCTCCGATCGCTTCCTGCCCGACAAGGCCATCGACCTCGTGGACGAGGCGGCGAGCCGCCTGCGCATGGAGCTCGACTCCATGCCGGCCGAGATCGACGCGGTCGACCGCCAGCTCACCCAGCTCCAGATCGAGGAGCAGGCCCTCATGAAGGAGGAGGATGAGGCCTCCAAGGAGCGCCTCGAGGCGCTGCGCGGCGAGATCGCCACGGTGCGCGAGAAGCTCGACGGCATGAAGGCCGCCTGGCAGAACGAGAAGGGCGCCATCGACCACGTCCAAGACCTCAAGCGGCAGATCGACGAGGCCAGGGGCGAAGAGGAGCGCGCCACGCGCGCCGGCGACCTGGCTCGCGCCTCGGAGCTGCGCTACGCCACCATCCCCACGCTCGAGGGCGAGTACGAGGCCGCCGAGCGGGCGCTCGCCGAGAAGCAGGCCGAGGGCGGCGTCTTGAACGAGGAGGTCACCTCCGGCGAGATCGCCGAGGTCGTGTCCGCGTGGACCGGCGTCCCCGTCACCAAGATGATGCAGGGCGAGATGGACAAGCTGAAGAACCTCGAGGCCGAGCTCCACGAGCGCGTGGTCGGCCAGGACGAGGCCGTGCGGGCCGTGGCCGCCGCCGTGCGCCGCAGCCGCGCCGGGCTCTCCGACCCCAACCGCCCGATCGGCAGCTTCTTCTTCCTCGGCCCCACCGGCGTGGGCAAAACCGAGCTCGCCAAGGCCCTCGCCGAGAACCTCTTCGACGATGAGCGGGCGCTCATCCGCATCGACATGTCCGAGTACATGGAGAAGTTCTCCGTGCAGCGCCTCATCGGCGCGCCCCCGGGCTACGTCGGCTACGACGAGGGCGGCCAGCTCACCGAGGCCGTGCGGCGCCGGCCCTACTCCGTCATCCTCCTCGACGAGATGGAGAAGGCGCACCCCGACGTCTTCAACATCCTGCTCCAGGTGCTCGACGACGGGCGCCTCACCGACGGCCAGGGTCGCGTGGTCTCCTTCAAGAACACCATCGTGATCATGACCTCCAACGTGGGCAGCGAGTTCATCGCGAGCGCCGCGGCGGTCACCGACCCCGAGGAGCTCCAGCACAAGATCAACGAGGCCCTGCGCGCCACGTTCAAGCCGGAGTTCCTGAACCGCATCGACGACGTGGTGGTCTTCGGCGCCCTCACGCTGGATGACATCGAGAAGATCGTGGACATCCAGCTGAAGGACGTGCGCGAGCGCCTCGACGCCCAACGCATCGAGCTCCTGCTCACGCCCGGCGCCGTGCAGGCGCTGGCCCTCGAGGGCCTCGACCCGATCTTCGGCGCCCGACCGCTGAAGCGCCTCATCCAGCGCCAGGTGGTTGACAAGGTGGCCACGCTCGTCATCGACGGCAAGGTCTCCGAGGGCGACCTCGTGACCGTGGACGTGAACGACGCGAACGAGTTCTTCGCCGAGCCCGCGCCCAAGCCCGAGGATCTCATCGCCGATCTCGACGAGGCCATCGAGCCGGACGAGATCAGCTAGCCGCAATCCGCGTATGCCGGGCCCTCGCGCCCGAACAACCGACCCGCCGAGGCCGGATCCTTAAGCGCCATCTACGCTCGCGGGTCCGGCCTCATCGCGTGGTGTGGAAGCGGGCTGGGTAGAAACACCCCCATGGGCACGACTGCGGCAGAGATGCAGGTGAACACCGGCTCCGTCGCCCTCATCTTCGAGGGCGGCGGGATGCGCAACGCCTACACCGCGGGCGTGCTCACCGTGCTTCTGCGAGAGAACCTCAACTTCCCCAAGGTCTACGGCGTCTCGGCCGGGGCCGAGCTCGCCGCCGACTACGTGGCCCGCGACGCGCGCCGGGCCTTCGGCATGTTCTGCGAGGCGCCGGGGCTTCCCGAGGCGGGCGGCGTGGCGATGTTTGTCACGGGCCACGGGTTCTTCAACACGCGCTTCGTCTTCAGCGAGCTCTCCGAGATCGCCGCGAGCGAGAAGGCGAAGGCCGAGCACTCGACGGTGGCCGATCTCGCCTTCGACGAGGCCACCTTCGCCGCCAATCCCGCCGATCTGCAGATCGAGGCCCTCGACCTCGAAACCGGTGCCACCAAAGCCTGGACCAAGGCCGCCATGCCGAACACTGCCGAGGTCATGCGCAGGATCGAGGCCTCCTGCTCCTACCCGGTCTTCACGCCGAGTACGACGGTGGACGGCCGCGCCTACATCGACGGAGGCATGGGGACGAGCCACGGCGTCTGCCTCGCCTCGGCCAAGGCCGACGGCTTCGAGCGCTTCTTCATCGTGCGCACGCGCGAGCGGGGCTTTCGCCTGAAGCCGCTCTCGCCCTTCAAGCGCACGCTCTACCGGGCGTTCTACGCCCGCCATCCCGCGGTCTTCCGGGAGCTCCTCGCGAGGCCCGCGCTCTACAACGCGCAGCTGGACGAGATCGACGAGCTCGAGCGCAAGGGGATCGCCTACCAGTTCTGCCCGAAGGAGATGCCCGTCACCTACATGACGGGCAGCACCGCCAAGCTGAAATCAGCCTACGAGGCGGGCCTTGCCCAAGCCGAGGCGGAAGTGGATAGCTGGCGCGCCTGGCTCGGCTGAGCGCCGGGTTCCCGTGCCGCGCGGCTAGACGCTGAGGGTCTTCACCACCTGGTTGAAGTGGCTCGTGCCGAGGAACGAGAGCAGGAAGAGCGCGAAGAGGCTTCCCACCGGGTCCTCGTCGGCGAAGCGGTTGTAGAACTTCGACGCGAGGTGGAACTGCCCGTCGTCGATGTGCTCGAGGCCGAGCATGTGCATCACGTAGTGGGCGTCCCAGTAGAAGACGACGACGTCGGCCTTCTCCATCAGCTTGTCGCAGGCGTGGTAGATGTGCTCGACCTCCTCGCCCTCGTTGGCGATGAGGCGGCCGGTGACGACCTCGAGCACCTCGGGGATCCAGCTGCCGTCGCGCACGTCGTCGACGGACTTGGTCTCCGTGAGATCGCCGAGGATGTCGGGCGGAAGGAGCGCGGAGAGGAGGTTCTCGCCGCCGAGGTTCTTGAAGTGATCCTGCACGATGGGCTTGAGGGCGTTCTCGGGCACCTCCATCTCGGGGATGTGCGCGAACTTGGCGGCCCAGTTAATGCCCATGGCGTTGCCGCCGACCAGCATGGCCGCGAGGATGCGCGGCGTGAAGGAGATGCCGGTCTTCACCCGGGGAAGGTCGTAATAATCAACGCTCTCGTCCCAGTGGGTGGGAAGCGGTGTGTGCTCGTCGGCCATGGAGGCTCCTTTGCGTGGCGTGTGCGGACGGGCGGGCCCGTCGATCGGCATCAGTCTATAGCGAACCGTGGCGGCGGAGCGGGAAGTTCACATGTTGCCGAGGTAGACGTTGGGAAGCGCCTCGCGGGCGACCTCGGCGAGCGAGCGCACGAGCGCGCGGTCGGTGGGCTGGCGATCGGAGAAGCGCCACGCAGGATGGAAGCGCGTGACGTGGAGCGTGATGTCCTCGTCGACGGCGGCGAGCCAGCGCGAGAGCCGCTCCATCTCCCTCGGCGTATCGTTCACGCCGGGGACGATGAGGCACGTGACCTCGAGGTGGCACGTGGGCGTGGCGGCGAGGAGCGAGATCGTGCGCTTCACGCACGCGAGGTCGCCGCCGATGAAGCGGTAGGTCTCCTCGTCGAAGGCCTTGAGGTCGATGTTGGCGGCGTCGATGAGGGGGGCGATCTCGCGGATCACGCGCTCGTCGAAGCAGCCGTTGGAGACGAGCACGTTCTCGAGCCCCTCGGCGAGCGCGAGCTCGGCGCAATCGCGCACATATTCCCATCCGCAGAGCGGCTCGTTGTAGGTGTAGGCGATCCCGATCATCTCGGGGTCGCGCTCCCGCTCGAAGACGGCCATCCGAACGAGCTCCGCCGGCAGCACCTCGCGCCAACGCACCTCGTGCTCGCCCACCTGGGCGATGGCATGGTTCTGGCACCACGGGCAGCGCAGGTTGCAGCCGTAGGAGCCCACGGAGAGCACGCGCGTGCCGGGGTGGAAGCGCACGAGCGGCTTCTTCTCGATGGGGTCGATGGCGATGGAGGTGAGGCGCCCGTAGTTGTCGTCCATGACGATGCCGTCGCGCTCGCGTCGGGCGCGGCAGGCGCCGAGGGCGTCTTCCGGGAGCCGGCAGTGCCGGGGGCAGGCGGGGCAGACGGCGGGCTCCGCCTCGCTCTCCTCGACGCGGGCGTGCTTGGGGTAGAAGGGGATGACCTCGCTCATAGGTGCCGCTCCACGGTGAAGCGCTCGAGGAAGAGGCGCTCGGAGCGTGGGTCGATGCCGCCCTTCCGCGCGGCGATGGCCACCTGCTCCTCCACCGTGTCGACGCCGGCGAGGTCGGGTAGGAGCACCCCGCGCCGCCCGTCGGCCGCGGAGACGATGACGCCGTAGACGGCGGGGTCGAGGTCGGTGAGGAAGTCCACCGGTTCGGGCTCGGAGAGCACGTCGACGTCGAGGACGAGCTCGCCGAGCTCGTCTGCGCGCACGTGGGGGAAGCGCGGGTCGGCGCAGGCGGCCGAGATGGCGTTGCCGCAGATCTCGTGGGCGAGGTCGGCTTTCGTGGGGGCGAGCGTGCCGATGCAGCCGCGGAGCTGCCCGTGCTCCTTCAGGGAGACGAAGCAGGCGGCGGGCCTCTCGAGGAGCTCCTCGAGGGCGGCGCGTTTCTCGGCGTCTCCACCCTTCTCCTCGAGGATGGCATCGAGGACGTCCGCCGGCTCGATGCGCTCGCGTCCGCGCACGTAGGCCTCGATGGAGGCGCGGGCGAGCGAGCAGAGCACGCCCTCGTGGACGAGCCTCTCCCGCATGCGCTCGGCCTCGGCCTCGTCGTAGCGCTCGGCGAACGCGCGATCCCCGTCGGCCCCCTCCACGCCCGCCGGCTGGAGGCGGCTCACGAGGTAGCCGACGCCGAAGGGCCCCTCGTGGGAGAGCACCTCCGCCTCCACGCTCGTGCGGTCGAGGGCGCCGGCCATGATCTGGAAGGAACGCAGGCCGCACTCCGCGGCGCGCTCGGCCAGCTCGGGGTCGCAGGTGAGAAGCCCGAGGAAATCGGCGTCGGCGAGCCAATTCTCGAGCTCGTGCTCGAAGACGGGGCCCTCGGGGGCGAAGCCGTAGGGGCCGTCCTCCGTGAGCTTGTGGGAGCAGTCGCCGCTCGCGATGTAGACGACGCGTCGCCCGAGCTCGCGAGCCGTGCGCTGGATGAGTTCGCCGAGGCGGTAGTGCTCGAGCGGGGAGAGACCGGAGAGCCCGATGCGCACGACCTTCGGGAAGGGCCGGGCACCCGCGCCCTCGCCGTGGACCTCCCCCCACGCCTCCTTCAGGAAGTGCAGCGGCACGAGCGTGCCGTGGTCGAGCTCGCGGGTCTGGCGGCCCTCGCAGCCGGCGTCGAGCGCCTCGGCCTCGGCGGCCTTGGCGAGGGCCTTGACGAAGGCCTCGTCGTAGACGACCTCGTAGACGGGGCGCGGCGCGTTGAACTGCGCGAAGGTGCCCGAGGCCGAAGGACCGCTCGAAATCTGCAGGTAGTCGCGGTAGAGCGGCGCGTGGGGGCTCGAGATCACGATGGTCTCCGGGCAAAGCCCCGCCACCTCGCGCGCCACCGTGCGATAGGCGGCGAGGGTGGATTCGATCCCGTCCTCGCGGCCGCGACCCACCTGCGGCACGGCGAGCGGCGGATGCGGAACCGTATATGCACAGATGATGGGCATTTGATCCTCCGGATCGCAGATTTGATCCGGAGGATCAAATCCGACGCTGCGGCGTCCCGGATGCACTCGATCTGCGCGCGATTTTGCGGCCTCGAGTAGCGAAGTTGCGCTACGGCCGCAAAATCCCCCGAATCTCGGGCACCCCGAAACGCCTCGCTGACGTTTGGCCGAGCCTGCGGCTCTC
>CANQFP010000040.1 GCA_947599965.1 uncultured Atopobiaceae bacterium
GAAAAACGCCGGCCCTTCGGGCCGGTTTTTCTTTGGCGAGAGAAGGGATTCGGGTTAACCGACGCCGATCTTGGATTTTGCACAGCGTATTCATGGTTGCCCACGCGAAGGGGGTCCTTGCGGACCCCCTGAATGTGCGTGAATGTCGCCCCTCGCGGGAACCCTTAGTGACCCCACCTCAAAAGGTGGGTGTCCTGCCCGCGTCTTCCAGCTTCCTCAGCAACGGAGGATTCCTGTACTACGCGCGAGTCGCGGATTCCCTAGATATTCGTGACGGGCCACCCAGTTTGTCCGCGGGGACGATCATTCACCGCATACGGTACCCATCGAAGGCGCCGCGGCCAAGGTGGTTCGGGAATCGGTTGCGTCACGACTCGCCCAACGGTAGGAACTACCGCAGCCAAAGGCTAAAAGGCATACCAAAACGGGCGATCGACGGCGCGCGAGCCGCCCCGGGGCACGCCCATACCACTAGAATCGCCTGCGAAACGCACCGGCTGGCGAGAGGAGGTGCGAGCCATGCCGTGGATCCCCTACGTGATGCTCTTCCTCACCGCGCTCGGCGTCACGCTCGCCCTCGTACCGCTCGTGCGGCGCCTCGCCATTCGTCTCGGCTCGGTGGACTACCCGGGAGGGCGCAGGGTGAACACCGTGCCCGTGCCGCGCATGGGGGGTCTCGCGATCTTCTGCGCCCTCGCCGTCGCGGCCGGCGCGCAGTGGCTCGGCACCACCTACCTCGATTGGCCGGTCGTCGTCTTGCCGGCGCCGGGGCTCCACGTGAACTACTGGGTGCTCGCCGTCTCGGTGCTCATCATCTTCGTCACCGGATTCATCGACGACCTCGTCTCGCTGAAGCCGTTGCCCAAGCTCATCGGGCAGATCATCGCCTCGTCGGTGGCCGCGGCCTCGGGGCTGGTCGTCGGCAACATCGTGAATCCGTTTTCCGAGGGGCTGCTCTCCATCGGTTGGCTCGCCTACCCCGTGACGGTGATCTACCTCGTGGCCTTCGCGAACGCGATCAACCTCGTGGACGGGCTCGACGGGCTCGCCTCGGGCCTCACGGCCATCGTGAGCCTCTCGATGTTCGTGATCGCCGTGAACGAGGGGCGCCTCGACGCGGCCGCGCTCGCCATCGCGCTCTGCGGCGCCTGCATCGGGTTCCTGCGCTACAACTTCAGCCCCGCGGTCATCTTCCTCGGCGACAGCGGGGCCCTCATGCTCGGCTTCGTGCTGGGCTGCGTGTCGCTGCTCTCGGTGACCCGCGTCGCCGGCGTGACGATGCTCCTCCTGCCCATCGTGCTCGCGGGCATCCCCATCTTGGACACGCTCTCCGCCATCGTGCGCCGCAAGCGCGCCCATGTGAGCGTCGGCCAAGCCGACACCGGCCACATCCACCACCGGCTCGTGCGCGAGGGCTTCAATGCACGCCAGGCGGTGATCCTCATCTACCTCTGGACGGCCGTCCTCTGCGCGGGCGCCATCGTGATGACGCGCATCGATTCCTGGACGGAGACCACGCTCGAACGCACGGTCTTCAAAGCGCTCATCTTCCTCTTCCTGCTGGCGTTCTCGCTGCTCTTCGCCGTGCGCCTGAGGCTCTTCACGCCGGTGCTCCTGCACCACTGGGATCCGAGACAGCACGAGGACGTCCTCATCACGCCGGAGGATCCGCGCTTCGTCGAGGAGGCCGAGCGTCAAAACCTCCCCGACGCCGAGCTCGAGGGCGAGCTCAGAAGTTCGTCGGACGACTGACGTTTCCGCCGACCCGCCGGCCCGCGGGGCTCCCGATTCACGCGAAAGCCCCGGGGTCGCCGGGGCTTCGTCGTCGTGCATGGGGTGGACGCAGAGGGCCCTACGCCGCCTTCTCGCCCTCCTCGAGCGCCTTCTTCGCCACGTCGCAGAGAGCGGCGAAGGTGGCCTCGTCGTCGTAGGCGATCTCGGCGAGGACCTTGCGGTCGAGCTCCACGCCGGCCAGCTTGAGGCCGTGCATGAAGGTGGAGTAGCTGAGATCGTTCATGCGGCACGCCGCGTTGATGCGTTGGATCCAGAGGCGACGGAACTCGCGCTTCTTGTTGCGACGATCGCGGTATTGGTACTGGAGCGAGTGCTGCACCTGCTCCTTGGCGGAACGATAGGTGCGCGAACGAGCGCCGTAGTAGCCCTTGGCGCGCTCGAAGGTGGTGCGACGCTTCTTCCTCGCGGAAACGCTGCGCTTGATACGAGCCATGATCCTCAACTCCTTTGAAGTGATGTCATTCGGTGAGACGGTGCCTCGAGCCTCGAGGCGAAGGGGCTAGCCGAGCCTCGCGTTCACGTTGCCGCGATCGGCCTTGGAGACCTCGGTCTCCTTGCGGAAGTTGCGAATGCGCTTGGGCGACTTCTTGGTGAGGATGTGGCTCTTGAAGGCATGGGCGTGCATGATCTTGCCGGTGCCCGTGCGACGGAATCGCTTGGCGGTGCCGCGGTGGGACTTCATCTTGGGCATATCGTCTCCTACTCCTCGAGTGGTTCGCGTACCGGTCAATCGGCCTTGGCGGCCTTCGGGGCATCGGCGCCTGCGCCCGACGTCCCGGAATCGTTGTCAAAGGCGCCCTTGATGGGAGCGAGCAGCATGTGCATGTTGCGGCCCTCCATCTTCGGCTGCTGTTCGACGGTGGCATAGGGCTTGAGATCCTCGGAGAGGCGCTCGAGCACCGCGAGGCCCTGATCGGGGTGGGCCATCTCACGACCGCGGAACATGATGGTCACCTTCACGCGCGCACCCTTCTTGAGGAAGCGCATGACGTGGCCCTTCTTGGTCTCGTAGTCGCCCACGTCGATCTTGGGACGGAACTTCATCTCCTTGATCTCGACGCGCGTCTGACGCTTGCGAGCCTGCTTGTCTTTGATGGCCTGCTCGTAGCGGTACTTGCCGTAATCCATCACGCGGCAAACCGGCGGGTCGGCGTTGGGCGCGATCTCGACGAGATCGAGGCCCTGGTCGTCGGCGTAGCGCTGGGCGTCCATGATGCCGAAGAGCCCGAGCTGGTTCCCATCCGGTCCGATGAGACGGCAGGTGCGAGCCGTGATCTCACCGTTGATGCGAGGCGTGTCGTTCCTGGCTATGTCGAACACCTTCCTTTCGGCCCCGCCGTGCCCACACGCGCGGCCTTCGAAGCTTGCTGCTCCCCGGGCGGGGAGCCGTCCGCGAAGCGCCACCGAAAAGCCGGCGGCTCTCCTTCGGGAAAGCCGCCGGCTGCACAGTCGATGAACCTCGCTCGCCCGGGATTCGGCGAGCCGCGAGGGCTCTGGCGCGCGGCCGTTTCGGCCACGCTCGCCCTCGACGAGGCAGGTCGCTCACAACCAGCCGGCAATCACAGGGAGGACGCCGATCAGGTGGAGGCTCTCTCGGAGAACCTCACTTCGCGATGCGGCTCGAAAGCCGCGAGGAGCAATGGTAGCAGAAGAAAGTAAGAGCAGAGAGGGAGCTACGGGGACTCGAAACGCCAGCGACTACTTGTCGCCGACAGTGATGATTCTCCAAACGAGCACCGCCAGGCCCGCGCCCACGAGGGGGGCGAGGATGAAGACCCACACCTGGGAGATGGGCAGGGTGTCGCCCACGCCGAGCATGAGGAGCGCCGGCCCGAAGCTGCGGGCGGGGTTCACGGAGGTGCCGGTCAGGGGGATGCCCATGACGTGCACGAACGTGAGGGTGGCGCCGATGATGATGCCCGCGAAGGGCGCGGTCTTCTCGTTCGCGGTGGAGCCGAGCACGGAGAGCACGAAGACGCAGGTGAGGATCGTCTCCACGAGGAAGGCGCCCACGCCGGTGAGGCCGATGGAGCTCGCGGCGTCGAAGCCGTTGGCGCCGAGGCCGAACTCGCCGGGCGCGAAGCCGGTGCACCACTCGATGGCCATGAGCAGCGCGGCGCCGCAGATGCCGCCGATGAACTGGGAGATCCAATAGCCCACCATCTCGCCGCCGCTCATGCGGCCGTCGAGGAAGAGGCCGAAGGAGACGGCCGGGTTGATGTGGCAGCCGGAGACGTCGCCGATGACGAAGGCCATGGCCACGATCGAGAGGCCGAAGGCGACGGCGATGCCGAGGTTGCCGAGGGTGCCGCCGGCGATGGCGGCGCTGCCGCAGCCGAAGAGCGTGAGCACGGCGGTGCCGAAGATCTCGGCGAAGTACTTCTTGTACGCAGGAACGTCCATGTTTCCTCCCGAAGAGCTCGGAAAACGGTTCACCGTCTTCGCGAAGGGCCCGCGAAGGCGCGGGCTCTGCTCGAACGGCTGCGGCCAGTGTAGGGCTTCTCCATAGTTCATCCACAATTCGCTCCCCCGAGCGGACGAAGTTCCTCCCGGAGGTTGCGTTGCTCCCGGTTCGCCCCACCTAGCTCGCAGGATGCGTTCGCGCCATCCGTCCGCAGGGAAGGTCGAATTGTTGAAACACTCGGGCGCTATATTCAGAGGCGAAAAGACACGTCTGATTTCGATGGAGCATCACAACTCATGGCAGGGCCAGAAGAAGCCGCGGCCTGGGAGATCCTTCCGAGCGATCCCGAGGCCGAGGCGCGGCTCGCGGAGATCTTCGGCTTCGGCGTCCCCCTCACGCGGACCCTCATAGCCCGAGGACTCACGGAGCCCAGCGATATAGAGCGATTCCTCACCCCCTCCCTCGAGCGAGACTGGGTGAGCCCCGAGCTCATGCCCGGCATGGCCGAGTGCGCCGATCGCGTCGTCCGGGCCATCGAGGCCGGCGAGGCCATCCTCGTCTTCGGCGACTTCGATGTGGACGGCATGACGGCCACGAGCCTCCTCACGCTCGGGCTCTCCAAGCTCGGCGCGAAGGTCACGCCGTTCATCCCGCGGCGCTTCGACGAGGGCTACGGCATGAGCGAGGCGGCCGTCGCGCGCGCTCGCGAGCTCGCCGATCCCTCGCTCATCATCACGGTCGACACGGGCATCGCCTCGGGCGCCGAGGTGGAGAGGCTCGTCGAGGCCGGTGTGGACGTCGTGGTGACCGATCACCACGAACCGGGTGACGCCGTGCCGAAGGGCGTACCGCTGGCGGATCCGAAGCTCGCCTCGGGCCCCGGCTGCCACGACCTCGCGGGCGCCGGGGTCGCCCTGAAGCTCCTCCAGGCGGTGGGCGATCGCCTGGGCGAGGAGCACCTCTGGCGCGAGTACGTGGATCTCGCCGCCCTCGGCACGGTGAGCGACCTCATGCCGCTCGTGGGTGAGAACCGCGCCCTCGTGGCAGCCGGCATCGCGGCGCTCCACGCCCATCCGCGCCCCTCCATCGCCGCCATCTGCGCGGCCTCCAACCACGACCCCCAGACGATCGAGAGCGAGGACCTTCCCTTCTACGTCGTGCCGCGGCTGAACGCCCCGGGGCGCATGAGCTCGGCCGACCTCTCCCTCGAGCTGCTCTTGGAGGAGGATCCCGAGCGCGCCCGACTCCTCGCCGCCTCCATCGAGACCATCAACGACGAGCGCAAGAAGGCCGAGGGGCTCCTCGCCGATCAGGCCATGGAGCTCGCGGAGCGCATCTTCGAGCCCGGCGACCGCTCGGTGGTGGTCGGCGGGGAGGATTGGCACGAGGGTGTGAAGGGCGTCTGCGCCTCCCGCCTCGTCTCGCGGTTCGGCGTGCCGGTCGTGCTCTTCAGCGTGCAGGGCGACGTCGCCCGCGGCTCCGGCCGTTCGGTGGGCTCCGTTGACCTCTACCACGCGGTCGAGGCCGTGAGCGATACCGTGCTCCAGTTCGGCGGCCACGAGGGCGCCGTCGGCGTCACCATCGCCACCGAGCGCTTGGACGAGTTCGCCGAGCGCCTCGACGCCGAGCTCCAGAAGCTCCCCGCCTCGCAGTTCGTCTCCCCCACGCCGGTGGACGCCCTCGTCGAGCCGCGCGACCTCTCCATCGCCGTCATCGACGAGCTCGATCGGCTGCGTCCCTTCGGCAAGGCCAACCCCGTGCCGCTCTTCCTCGCGGAGGACGTGGGATTCGAGGATCGCCAGCCGGTGGGCCGCGACGGCTCGCACATGCGCTGTTGGGTTACGGACGGCATCCAGAGCTTCTCGGCCATCCGCTTCCGCGACCCCTGCATCGAGCGCACGCTCGCCTTCGACGGGGTGGCCGATGTGGTCTACCGTCCCGTGGTGGAGACGTGGCAGGGTCGCACGCGCGCCAAGCTCATGATCCAGGACATCCTCTTCCCGCCCACCGTGGCCGAGCTCTCGGATGCGGAGTCGGGCGAGGCGGAGGCGAACGCAGCGGACGGCCCCGCTTCCGGCGCCGCCGAGCGGGCGCGCATGGGGAGCCTTCCCGCCGAGAGGCGGCGAGAGGAGCTCGCGCGCGTCTTCATCGGCGATGCCGAGCTCCTCGACGCCCAACGAGCCGCCCTCGAGGCCCTCGGCGAGGGCCGCTCCGCCTTCACGGTCATGGCCACCGGCCGCGGCAAGAGCCTCATCTTCCAGCTCCACGCCCTCGAGGAGGCCATCGCCCACGACCGGCAGACGATCATCGTCTACCCCCTGCGGGCCCTCGTGTCCGATCAATCGAGCGCCATGGGGGATCGCTTCGCGAGCCTCGGCGTCGGCGTGGCCACGCTCACGGGCGAGAGCTCTCCCGAGGAGCGCGCGGCCACCTACGAGGCCCTCGGGCAGGGCACGGTGGACGTCATCCTCACCACCCCCGAATACCTCGCGCTGCACGCGGGCGACGTCGCCCGTGCGGGGCGCGTGGGCTTCCTCGTCATCGACGAGGCGCACCACGCCGGGCAGTCCAAGGGCGGTTCGCGCGCGGCCTACCAGCATCTTCCGGAGATCCGCGCGGCGCTCGGCGAGCCCGTCTGCCTCGGCGTCACCGCCACGGCCGAGCTCGAGGTCGCCCGCGAGGCCTGCCGCCTCATCGGCGCCACCGAGCTCGTCCTCGACGACGCGCGTCGCGAGAACCTCCTCGTGGACGACGAGCGCGACCTCATCGAGCGCGACGACGCGGTGGCCGCCATCGCCAAGGGCGGCGAGAAGACGCTCGTCTACGTGAGCTCGCGCGCGGGCGCCGTCACCCTCACCCGCAAGCTTCGGCACCGCCTCGGCGAGATGGGCCAGGCCATCGCCTTCTACCACGCCGGCCTCTCCCGGGCGGATCGCCTGCGGGTCGAGGAGGCCTTCCGCGCGGGGCAGGTGAGCTGCCTCGTGGCCACGAGCGCCTTCGGCGAGGGCGTGAACCTCCCCGATGTGCGCCACGTGGTCCTCTACCACTTGCCCTTCGACGTCACCGCCTTCAACCAGATGAGCGGCCGCGCGGGCCGCGACGGCGAACCCGCCGTGATCCACCTCGTCTTCGGTGCGCACGACGCCTCCATCAACGAGCAGGTGCTCGCCTCGGGAGCTCCCGATCGCGATGCGCTCGTCGCGCTCTGGCAGACGCTCCGAGCGCTTCGCCGCCGCATCGGGCCGCGTCTCGTGGGCCCGCTCGACGCGCTCGGCGTCGAGGTGGGGCACGCCACGGGGGCTCGCCCCATGCCGCAGGCCATGGTCTCGGCCGGGCTCGGCATCTTCGAGGAGCTGGGCTTTCTCACGCTCAGACCCTCTTCAGAGGGGCCCGTCATCACCCTCGCCGAGCGCCCGAGCTCGGCCGATCTCGAGACCTCCATCCGCTATCGGGAGGGCCGGCGCTCCCTCGACGCCTTCGACGAGTTCTCCGATTGGGTGCTCCGCGCGAGCGCGACGGAGCTCAGAGGCCGTATCATCAGGCCTATCGTCCCCGAGGGGCTCACGCTCTGAAGGGGAAGCCCGCGAGCGAGGATGTGCCGGCACCATGACGAAGCCTCCTCATAGCTCTCCCATGCTCGAGTCCGCGCCGCTCGAGGCCGAGCTCGCTGCGCCGGAACTCTCCCGGGCAACCGAACCGCATCCCGATCCCACGGCCGGGCTCGATCTGCCGAAGCCCGAGGTCGGGGCGGATAATTACCCAGCTCTGCGCAAGGCGTGCTCGCGCTACCTCACCCCCGCCGGCATCCACCAGGTGGAGCAGGCCTATCGCTTCGCGGCCAACTACCACGCCGCGCAACGCCGGCGCTCGGGCGAGCCCTACATCAACCATCCGGTGGAAGTGGCGCTCATCCTCGCCAACGACCTGCGCATGGACGCCGACACGATCTCGGCGGCGCTGCTTCACGACACGGTGGAGGACACCGACGCCACGAAGGATCAGCTGCGCGACACCTTCGGCACCGACGTGGCCGAGCTCGTGGACGGCGTCACCAAGCTCACCACCATCGAGATGGGCTCGATGGACCAGAAGCAGGCCATGAACCTACGCAAGATGTTCCTCGCGATGTCGCGCGACATCCGCGTCGTGATCATCAAGCTCGCCGACCGCCTCCACAACATGCGCACCCTCGCCGCACTCAAACCCGATCGCCAGCAGTTCAAGGCCCGCGAGACCATGGACGTCTACGCCCCCCTCGCCGACCGCCTCGGCATCTCCTCCATCAAGTGGGAGCTCGAGGATCTCTCCTTCATGTACCTCGAGCCCGAGGCCTTCCAGCGCGTGGCACGCATGGTGCAGGAGAGCCGCGAGGAACGCGAGGAGGCCACCCACGAGGCCATCAAGGTGCTCGACGACGAGCTCCGCCGCGCCGGCATCCGGAACTTCACCATCACGGGCCGCGCGAAGCACCTCTGGTCCATCTGGCAGAAGATGCGCCGCAAGGCCAAGGAGTTCTCCGACATCTACGATCTCATCGCCCTGCGCGTGATCACGAAGACCGTGGGCGATTGCTATTCGGCCCTCGGCGCGGTGCACACCCTCTGGCACCCGCTCCCCGGGCGCTTCAAGGACTACATCGCCACCCCGAAGCCGAATCTCTACCAATCCATCCACACGACCGTGGTGGGCCCCGCCGCGCGCACGATCGAGATCCAGATCCGCACCGTCGAGATGCACGAGCAGGCGGAGTACGGCATCGCCGCCCACTGGCTCTACAAGGCCTCCGGCACTTCCTCCAGCACCAAGAGCCGCGCGGACAAATCCATGGACAACCAGATCTCCTGGATCCGCCGGAGCCTCGACTGGACGGTGGAGGAGGACGTCGACGACCCGCGGGAGTTCCTGCGCAACCTCCGCATCGACCTCTTCGAGGACGAGATCTTCGTCTTCACTCCGGCGGGCGAGGTCATGAGCCTCCGGCGCGATTCGACGCCGCTCGACTTCGCCTACCAGGTGCACACCGAGGTGGGCAACCACTGCGTCGGCGCCAAGGTGAACGGCTCCGTGGTCCCGCTCACCTACACCCTCGAGATGGGCGATCGCGTCGAGATCCTCACGAACAAGAACTCCCACCCCTCGGCCGACTGGGTGAACATCGTGAAGACCCCCTCGGCCCGGGCGAAGATCCGCAAGTACTTCTCGAGCGCGAACAAGTCCATCGACGCCGAGCAGGGACGCTCCACCCTCGCGAGCGAGCTCCGCAAGGCGGGCTACGGCATCTCCACGCGCCGCTCGGTGCACGCCATCAACAAGGTCTGCGAGCAGCTCAAGTTCCGCGAGCCGGACGACCTCTTCGCGGCCATCGGCTCGAACAAGCTCTCGGCCAAGCAGGCGGCCCATCGCATCGAGGCCGTGCTCGAGGCCGAGAAGCCGCAGGTGCCCACCACCGCGCCTCCCGAGCCGCAGAGCTTCGAACCCAAGACGGTGAACCTCTCGGTCACGCGCCCGCCGAGACGCAAGAACGTGAACAAGGGCAACTACGCCGGCGTCGTGGTGAAGGGCGATCCCGACCTCCTCGCCCACCTCGCGAAGTGCTGCAGCCCCGTGGCCGGCGACGAGATCGTGGGCTTCATCACGCGGGGGCGCGGCGTCTCGGTGCACCGCGCCAACTGCCCGAACGCCAAGGCGCTCATGGAGCATCCGGAGCGCATGATCGAGGTGGCCTGGGACACCTCGGGCGCCACGCAGTTCCAGGTGGAGATCGTCGTCGAGGCCTCCGATCGCATGGGGCTCCTGAAGGACGTGACCATCGCCATCGGCGAGGCCGGCGGCAACATCCTCTCCGCCTCCACCCAGACCACGCGCACCGGCATAGCCAGGCTGCGCTTCGTCGTGGAGATCAGCGCGGCCTCGCTTCTGGACCCGCTCCTGGGGCGCGTGAGCCGCGTGCCGAGCGTCTTCGACGCGCGCCGCATCATGCCGGGCGAAGGCGGCAACGAGATGAAACAGAGGGTGTAGACCATGGCCGAGCAGACGAGCGAGACGCCGGCGGTGGAGATCCGCCGCTACGTCGTGGGACCCATCGAAACCAACTGCTACGCCGTAGTCTCCCGCGGCCACGCCATCGTGATCGACCCGGGCGCCGCGGGGGCCGAGATCGCCCGTGAGCTCGAAGGCGTGCACGTGGACGCCATCATCGCCACCCACGGCCACGGCGACCACGTGGGCGGCGTGAAGGCGCTCGCCGACGCGACGGGCGCCCCCTTCTGGATCGGCGAGCCCGACGCCGAGCGAGCGACCCATTCGGGCTCCCCCGGTTCGCTCGGCATCGCCTACGACGACGATGCGCCGATGGCGGATCGCTTCCTCTCCGAGGGCGACCTCGTCACCGTGGGCGACGCCTCCTTCGAGGTGATCGAGGCTCCCGGCCACACCGAGGGCGGCATCGTGCTCCTCGGCGAGGGTGTGGCCTTCGTGGGAGACACCATCTTCAAGGGCGCGGTCGGCCGCACCGACTTCGCAGGAGGCAGCGCCGAAGTGCTCGCGGCCACGCTGAGGCGCCTCAAAGATCGCATCCCTCCGGAGACGGTGCTCCTCCCCGGCCACGACGAGACCACCACCATGGCCGCCGAGCTGCGCACCAATCCGTATCTGGTAGGCTAAGCGCTCACTCAGAGCCCGAGTGGCGGAATGGCAGACGCGGCGGTCTCAAAAACCGCTGACCGCAAGGTCGTGTGAGTTCGACTCTCACCTCGGGCACCAA
>CANQFP010000041.1 GCA_947599965.1 uncultured Atopobiaceae bacterium
GGCATGACGCGAAGCGCGCCCTTGCGCGTGGTCACGAGCGCCGCGGCGGCGTTCGCCCAGGAGAGGAGCGCGGTGAGCTCGTCGGCCGTGTAGGCGTGCCAGCCGTGCTCGAGGATGTAGTGGAGCGCGGAGCCGAAGAAGCAATCGCCCGCGCCCGTGGTCTCGATCGTCGCCTCGAGGCAGCAGCCCGGCACCTCGACGCGAAGATCGCCTTGGTAGGCGCGAGAGCCCTCGCAGCCGAGCGTGAGCAGCACGAGCGGGATGTCGAACTGAGCGCGGAGCCAGGCGATGCCCTCGTCGTAATCCTGCCTGCCGGAGAGCCACTGGATCTCGTTGTCGGAGATCTTCAGCACCGAGGCGTGGGCCATGCCCCAGAGGATCTGCTCACGGGCACTCTCGAGGCTCTCCCAGAGCGGCGGGCGCAGGTTCGGGTCGTAGGCCATCACGGAGGCGTTCTGCTCGGCGACCTCGATGGCGTAGCGCGCGGCCGTGCGCACCGGGTCGGAGGTCATCGAGAGCGAGCCGTAGTAGAAGATCTTCGAGGTGGAGATGATGTCGGCGTCCACCTCCTCTTGCGAGAGCATCATGTCGGCGCCGGGGTTGCGGTAGAACGAGAAGTCGCGATCGCCGCCGGGCAGCGTGTGCACGAAGGCGAGCGTCGTGTGGGCGCGCTCGTCGGTGACGAGGCCGGAGAGGTCGATGCCCACCTCCACGAGCGCGCGGCGGAGCTGCTCGCCGAAGATGTCGCGCCCCACCTTGCCGATGAAGGAGGTGGAGTGGCCGAGGCCTGAGAGCATGGCGAGCACGTTCGCGGGCGCGCCGCCCGGGCAGGCCTCCATGATGGGGTTTCCCTGCTCGGAGGTGCCGTTCTCGGTGAAGTCGATGAGGAGTTCCCCCACGGCGGCCACGTCGAAGCTCATAGGCGTATCCCTTCTCGTGCTCGATACGAAGAGGGGCGGCCTCGTGGACCGCCCCTCTGTCATTCACCTAGCCGTGCAAAAGACTAGTTCCAGCCCTTGCCGTCGGAGCCGAAGAGGCGGATCTTCTCCTCGGTCTTGGCGATCATGGCGTCGTAGCCCGGCTTCAGGAGCTTGCGCGGGTCGAAGCCCTTGCCCTCGTGGATCTTGCCGGCCTTCACGTACTCCTCCGTGGCGTCGGCGAAGACGAGCTGGAGCTCGGTGTTCACGTTGATCTTGGCGACGCCGAGGTCGACGGCCTTCTTGATCTGATCGTCGGGGATGCCGGTGCCACCATGGAGGACGAGCGGCAGGTCGCCCGTCTTGGCCTTGATGGCCGCGAGCGCGTCGAACTGGAGACCGGGCCAATTCTCGGGATACACGCCGTGGATGTTGCCGATGCCGGCGGCCAGGAAGTCCACGCCGCACTCGGCGATGGCCGCGCACTCCTCGGGGTCGGCGACCTCGCCCATGCCCACGACGCCGTCTTCCTCGCCGCCGATGGAGCCGACCTCGCACTCGATGGAGATGCCCTTGTCGTGGGCGCGCTTCACGAGATCCTTCGTGTTCTTGAGGTTGATCTCGAAGCTCTCCTCGTGGGAGCCGTCGTACATGATGGAGGTGAAGCCGGCGTCGATGCACTCGAGGCAGGCCTCGTAGGTGCCGTGGTCGAGGTGGAGGGCCACCGGGATCGTGAGGTCGAGCGCCTTGTACATGGCGTTGACGAGCTTCTTCACGGTCTTGTAGCCGGTCTGGTACTTCGCGGCGCCCATGGAGCTCTGGATGATGAGGGGCGACTGGGTCTCCTCGGCCGCGACCATGATGGCGTGGCACCACTCGAGGTTGTTGGTGTTGAAGGCGCCGATGGCGTAGTGGCCGGCGACCGCCTTGTCGAGCATGGCTTTGGCATTGACGAGCATAGAGACCTCCGTCTCGCGTATCCCCCGACGCGCGACCGATGCGGCCCGCGCCATCTTTCCCATCAAGGACTGAGTATGCCACGGAAGCACGCCCGCGAAGGGCAGCGCCGGGGGCAATCGGGCGATGGGGCGGGCGAAGTTCGACGGTGCGTGGAGAAGCGCGCCTCGGCTTCGGGCGAAGGCGGCGGCGCGGCTGCTCCTAGGGCGCCGCCGGAAGCGGCACGGGGAGGCCGATGCCGGCGAGAAGCGGCAGCCAGACGTCGGCGCGAGCGCCCCAGTGCTCGGGCGAGAGGAGCGAGGCGAGCCCGAGGCAGAAGGAGACGAAGAGCAGGAGCGCGAAGAGCGCGCAGAGGAGCTGGGCCCGGTGGACGACGAACCAGGAGGCGCTTCCCGCGCCCTCCGCCTCGAGGGCCCGCTCGCGCGAGCGCTCGAGGACGCCGAAGAGGGAGATGACGGTGGCGAGCGAGAGCGCCCAGGCGAAATCGGCGAGGTAGCGCTGCGAGACGCCCGCGAGCGAGACGTCCACCGCGCAGACGACGACCGAGAGCGCGACGAGGATGGGCACGAGCCGGAGGAGCCGTCGGCGGCTGAGCTCGCGCCTCGCCCAGATGGCCCCGAGGATGAACCACGTGGTGGGCACGATCCACACGTAGCCGCCGAAGAGCGGCTCGTGGGGCGCCCAGGGCCAGGCGGGGTCGTAGACGGTCGGCTCGATGAAGGGGAACTGCCCAAGGAAGTTCACGGGCCAGACGAGCATCATCGCCACGAGGTTCGCCGTGAGGCTCTTCGGCTGCTCGTAGGTGGTCATGTCGAAGCCGGTGAGGTTGTAGGCGGAGCCGAAGTCGAGGGGCGAGCCGAAGCGCGCGTAGTTGTAGAGCCCCACGGCCAAGGCCACGAGCGCGAAGGGCGCCAGCACGGCCACGCTCTGGGCGATCGAGCGGCGCGAGAAGAGCGTGCGCTCGAAGAAGACCGCCTCCCAGAAGAGCGGAAACGCGAGCACCCACGAGGCGCAGAGCTGCGGGCGGCAGCCGAGGACGAGCGCGAGGCACGCCGAGCCAAGAAGGAGCCGGGGCCAGGAGAGCCCATCTGCGCTCGCGGCCGCGTGCTTCGGCAGCGTGCGATGCCGGTTTGGCAGGGCGCCCACCCAGGCCCAGAGCCCGAGGCAGACGAAGACGAGGCCGCAGAGGATGGGCACCGAGTAGAAGCGCGGCACGGAGACGAGGTAGACCACGTCGCCGCCCGCGAAGAAGCCGATGATGGCGAGGCAGCGCGCGAGGCCACCCAGCCGCGGGAACCAGTGCTCGGCCACGCGCCACACGAGGAGCGCCGAGGCGCACACGTAGGCGATGCCGAGGAGCCCCACGGCTACGACCGTGTCGAGCGGCTGGCCCGTGACGAGGCGATAGGGCGCGTAGAGGAGAAGCGCCGGCACCGCCCCGAAGTAGCTGTAGTAGCGGCCGTTCGCGAAGGCGTAGTCCCAGAAGACGGGGGCGTCCTCGCCCGACCACTCGTAGCGCGCGTCGTAGTCGTAGGGATCCTCCATGGCGCCGAGCTCGGGCGCGACCTCGAGATCGAGCCAGAGCCTTCCCTCGAGGAAGCTGTCCGCCAAGTGGGCGTAGAGGTCGGCGTCGTTATAGGAGTGGTTCCAATCGGTGTAGACGACGCCGTGGAGGATGCCCTGGTCCTGGCCGTACCATCCGACGAAGCCCACGACGACGGCGAGCACGAAGGTGACGACGGCGCAGGGCCACGCGCTCGCGGCACGCGCGGCGCCCTCGGCGCGGGGCGCCTCGGCCAAAGCGGCGGCGCTCACTCCTTCTCCTCGCCTCTGAGCAGGCGCTCGGCCATGACGGCGTTCGCCGCGAGCTCCTCGGCGTCGTCCAGGGGTTCGAGCTCGGCCGAGCCGTAGCGGCGCTCGAGGGCGCGGGCGAGCACCCAGTCGGCGACGGCGGGGTTCTTGGGCAGGAGCGGGCCGTGGATGTAGGTGCCGAGGACGTTGCCGGAGACGCAACCCTCGGCGCCGCTCTCGCCGTCGTTTCCGTGGCCGAAGAGCACGCGCCCGAGGGGCTCGACGCCGGAGCCGAGGTGCGTGCGGCCGCCGTGGTTCTCGTAGCCCACGACCCGGCCCACGAGCTCGCTCTCGATGAGGATGTTGCCGATGAGGCGGGGCGTGCCGCGGCTCGTGGAGAGGTCCACGAGCCCGAGCCCCTCGAGCGTCTCCTCGCCCATGGCGTAGGAGTGGCCGAGGAGCTGGTAGCCGCCGCAGACGGCGAGCAGCACGCCGCCGTCTCGCACGTAGGCCTCGAGCTCGGCCTTCCGCTCGAGCAGGCGCTCGCAGACGATGCGCTGCTCGCGGTCGGAGCCGCCGCCGATGAAGACGATGTCGGTGGCGGCGAAGCTCGGCGTCTCCGTGAGCGGAACCTCCTCGATGCGCGCCTCGATGCCGCGCCATTCGAGGCGTTTGGCGAGCGTGAGGATGTTGCCGCCGTCGCCGTAGAGGTTGAGCGCCTCGGGGAAGAGGTGGCAGATGGAAAGCGAGCGCGCCGTCATAGGGCCTCGGCCTCCCGGTCGAGCTCGGCCTTGGCGGGCCAGAGCGCGCTGTAGTTGCAGAGGACGTAGAGCGGCTCGAGCTCGGCGGCGTCTGAGCCCGCGGGTGCGCCGGACGAGCCCGCGCCCTCGAGCGCGGCGAGCGCCTCGGCCACGGTGAGCGCGATCGGCGCGCGCATGCCGGCGTACTTCATCCGCACCTGCACGTCGTTCGCCCGGTGCCCGCCGGCCACCACGCGGAGCCGCCCGGCCTCGGCCTCCCCCGCCAGCCGCTCGAAGTCCACGTCCCAGATCCAGGAGATGTCCTTGCCGTCGTTGTAGTCGTCGTTGATGACGAAGAAGGCGGCCTTCGGCCGCTCGTCGGCGAGCATGAGCGAGATGTTCTGGTTGAAGCCGGTGGGGTTCTTCGCGAGGTTGAGCACGATCTCGCGGCCGCGGAGGCGATAGTGCTGGAGCCGGCCGTTCTTGGGGTCGTAGCCCGCGAGCGCCCGGTTGAAGGCCTCGGGCGAGACGCCCATGAGCGAGGCGGCCGCGAAGGCGCCGAGGAGGTTGTAGACCATGTACGTCCCGCCGAAGCCGGCGGAGACCTCGGCGAGCGGGCGATCCTCGCCGTCGCGCACCTCGAAGGAGACGCCCTTGGGGGAGACGTCGATGGCCTTCGCGCGCCAGGCGAGCGGCGGCCTCGCGAAATCGCACGCGGGGCACGCGAAGGCTCCGAGCTGGGCGTAGGCGCGCCACTCGTAGCCGAGCTCAGCGCCGCAGACCTGGCAGAAGCGCGCCTCGGGCACGCGGTCGGGAGGCGGCGGGAGCTCCTCGTCGATGCCGAAGGCGAGCACCTCGGTGCCCGCGGCGTGCGCGCGCCGCGCCACCCCCACCGAGAGCGGATCGTCGCCGCAGACGATGAGGCCGGTTCCGGGCGAGGCGGCGAGCGCCTCGACGAGGCAATCCTGCACGTGGTCGATCTCGCCCGCTCGATCGAGCTGGTCGCGGAAGAGGTTCAGGAGCACGAGCCAGCGTGGCTTCAGCTGCGGCAGCACGTGGACGCAGGAGAGCTCGTCGGCCTCCATCACCGCCCAATCGGCGCCCTTGTCGTAGAGCATGGCGCTCGTGATGCCGGCGAGCATGTTCGCGCCCCGCCAGTTGCAATCCACGGAGAAGCCCGCCTCCTGGCAGGCGCGGGCGATGACGTTCGTCGTCGTGGTCTTGCCGTTCGTGCCGCAGACGACGACGGCGCCCTCGGCGAGGCCGGGCGCGAGGCTCGCGAGCAGCTGCGAATCGAGCGCCAACGCGACGCGCCCCGGGAGCTGGGAGGCGTTGCGTCCGGCGAGGCGCAGAAGCCGGCTCGTGGCGCGGCCTGCGGCGCGGGCGATGGGAGCGGGCAGGCCCACCTCAGGCTTCGAGCTCCGCGAGCGGGTCGTCCTCCACCTGCACCACGTCCTCGATGCGCAGGTTCACGCCGGAGACGACGAGCCCCGTCATGCGGCCGAGCTCGCGGATCGCGGCCTCGCGCACCCGCTCGAAGACCGAAGGCGCGTAGGCGCCGTACTCCATGACGATGGAGATGTTCAGGCGCACCGAGCTATCCTGCATGACCTCCACCTCGACGCCCTTCGTGGGCGCGGCGCCGGTGAAGGTCTCCTGGAGGCGGTTGTAGAAGCCGCCCTTCATCCCCACGACGCCCTCCACGCCCTGGCAGGCGGTGGCGACGATCTTCTCGATCACGCCGTTCGAGAAGGTGAGCGAGTCGTCGGTCTCCACGGTGCGCGTGGCGCGATCCTCGAAGCCGGCGACGATCCCGTCGTCGGGGGTCTCGGCGATGGCGACGACCTCGGGCGAGTTCTCTGCGTTTGCCATGGGGATCCTTCCGTCGAAGGCGCGGGGTGCGAGGCGCTAGCGCCTCGGGTACGTGGAATCGGAGGAGCGGACGAAGCGCATGATGGCGCGGATGATCTTCGGATCGCCGTCGAGGTACTGCCCGAAGGCGACGCCGACGAGCACGAGGAGCGCGATGAAGAGCGTCCGCCAGAAGCCGAGGAGGAAGACGAGGAGCGCGGCGAGGAAGCCGATGACGCCCCAGAGGATCGCGTTGCCGTGGCCGGGGAAGACGCCCTCGGCGAAGGCCGTGGCCCTCTCGCGCGCGCCGTCCACGACCGCGCGTGTCTGGCGGCCGGCGCCGCCGAAGTCCTCGGAGGTGTAGCGCCTTCGGCCGCGCGCGGAGCCCTCGGGGCCCGCTTGGCCCTCCTCGACCTCGACTTCTATCTTCACCTCGGGCTTTCCGGGTTCGGGCATGGCGCTCACACTCCCCTCTCGCCGAAATCGTCGAATCCCTCGGCGCGCGAGGGCTCGATGACGACCTTCGGCTGGGAGCCCGTGGCCTCGAGGCCGAAGTCGGGCGCCGGCGTGGGAGCCGCGCCCACCTCGTGGCGGATCTCGCGGTTCGCGCGGTGCACCGGCGAGGGCACGTACGCGACGGCGGAGGAGCTCGCCGCGCCCGCGGCGTCGACCGCGGACCCGGGGCCGATGTCACCCGTGGAGCGCGGCTCCACGAAGCGAAGCGTGATGTTCCTGAGCGCCGGACCGCAGAGGCGCGTGAGCCCCTCGCGAAGGCGCTCATGGAGCTTCTGGGCCTCCACCTGCACGTTCACCGACTGATAGGGCTGGACGGAGACGCGCACGTCCACCTCGTCCTTGCGCCGCACCTTCACGACGACCTTCGTGACCACGCACGTGCCGTCTTGCTCGGCGAGGTAGGTGGCCTGCGAGGCGATGGCGGAGCGGGCGATCGTGACCTTGGCCCCCTCGCCGGAGAGCACCTCCACGTCGTGGTGGCGGCGCATGGTGCAGCCGCGGATGAAGAGGCCGAGGAAGCCGAGGGCGAGCAGGAGCAGGCAGAGCTCGAGCACGAAGAGGTACCACTGGATGCTGAGGAAGCTCGTGAAGAGCTCGGTCCACGGGCCGATCCACGGCAGCGCGAGGGCGCAGAGCGCGGCGAGCCCCACGAGCGAGAAGACGATCAGACAGAACCGCTTGAATCCTTCCACGGATCTCCCCTCTGCCGCGAGAGCTCGCCGAACGCGCGCCTGGGGCGGAGCTACTCCTCCTCGAGCGCGGCCAGCACCTCGTCGGTGATGTCCATGGTGGTGTAGACGTTCTGGACGTCCTCGAGATCCTCGAGGCGATCCACGAGCCGCTCCACCTTCTTGGCGTCGGAGGCCGAGACCTCGACGGGCGTCGTGGCCTCCATGACGAGCTCGGAGCCCTTCACCTCGACGCCCTGCTCGGCGAGGCCCTTCACCACGGAGCCGAGGCTCTGCATGGAGGTCCAGATGGTCCAGACGTCGCCGTCGTCGGCGTAATCGTCCCCGCCGGCCTCGGCCACGGCCATCATGAGCTCGTCTTCGTCCGGCATCTTCTCCTTCTCCACGGCGATGCGGCCCTTGCGCTCGAACTGGAACGCCACGGAGCCGCCGGTGCCGAGGTTGCCGCCCGAATGCGCGAAGGCGCTGCGGACGTCGGCGGCGGTGCGGTTGCGGTTGTCGGTGAGGCACTCGACGTAGAAGGCCACGCCCGCGGGGCCATAGCCCTCGTAGGAGATCTCCTCGTAGTTGGCGGCGTCGGAGCCGGCGCCGAAGGCCTTGTCGATGGCCGCCTTGATGCGGGCGTTCGGCATGGACTCGAGGCGCGCCTTGGCCACGGCGGAGGCGAGGCCGGCGTTGTTATCGGGGTTGGGATCGCCGCCGAGCTTCGCGGCGACGGTGATGTTGCGGGAGAGCTTGGAGAAGAGCGACGAGCGCTTGGCGTCTTGGGCGGCCTTGCGGTGCTTGGTGGTGGCCCACTTAGAGTGTCCGGACATGAAACTCCTCAAACGGTCGGCATAGTCTGTGAAAGCCTACCACGTGGGGCGATCGATCGCCGAGGCCGCGGCGCCGAAGAGGGGAGCAACCCCGAGCTTCGCGGCGCAACGGGGTAGGTTCCCCTGCAACCGGGCGCATCGGATGGCGAGGCGAGGAGGCGCGGCGTGACTGAGACCTTCTTCTCCCTGGCCGTCATCTGCGCCATCACCTTCGGCGCGCCCTTCGTGTGCTCGCTCATCCCCGGCGGCTGGGTGCAGTCCTCGGCGCTCGTGCTTTTGCTCGGGGCCGTCTTCGGGCCGCATATGCTCGCCTTCATCGACCCCGGCGCCCCGGGGCTCCTCTTCCTCCAGCAGCTCGGCCTCGCGTTCCTCTTCCTCATGGGCGGCTACGAGCTCAGGCCCTCCGAGGTGATGGGCAGGACCGGCCGCCACGCGGCGGTCTCCTGGCTCTTCTCCTTCGCCGTGGCGCTCGCCCTGCTCGCGCTCCTCGCCTTCGCGGGGCCGCTTCCCGAGGACCTCTCCGCGAACGGCTGGATCGCGCTCGCCATCGCCCTCACCTCCACGAGCTACGGCAAGGTGAACGCCGTCTTGAAGGAGCGCAACGCGCGCGAGAGCAAATTCGGGCAGGTCGTCGTCTCCTACGGCGCCACGGGCGAGCTCCTGCCGATCGTTGCCATCGCCATCCTGCTCGCCGACGAGAACCCGCTCACGGAGATCGTCATCATCGTGATCTTCTGCCTCGCGGCGCTCGCCATCTCGCGCATCGCCGCGCACGAGCGCGCGAAGGGGACGCTCCTCGACCAGACGCTTCGCCACAGCTCGAACGCGCCGCAGCTCCTGCTCCAGCTCACGATCCTCATCCTCGTGGTGCTCGTCTGCCTCGGGCTCGTCCTCGGGGCCGACATGATCGTCGCGGGCTTCGCCGCGGGCTTCGTGCTCCGCAAGCTCGTGGACGACGACCAGAACGAGACCGGCTACGCCGATGCGGCGAGCGGGGAGGTGGTGAACCGCCTCCGCGGCATCGCGAACGGCTTCTTCATCCCCATCGTCTTCGTCCTCACGGGCACGAACATCGACATCGTGGCGGGGCTGCGCGACCCGCTCGTGGTGCTCGGCGCCATCGGGCTCCTGCTCCTCGTACGCGGCGTGCCCGTGGACCTCGCGCTCAAGGTCTTCCCCGAGACGCGCTCGATGTCGAACGTGGAGCAGGCCTCGGTGGCGGCGTATTCGTGCATGGTCATGGGCACGGTCGTGGCCATGACGAGCGTGGCGGTGCAGTCGGGCGACATGGGCTCCGGCATCGCGGGCACGCTCGTCTTCGCGGCGGCCCTCACCTCCATCTTCGGCCCGCTCGTCACGCGCGTGCTCGCGCGCCACGGTGGAGGGCCGCTCGAGCCGGTGGACGCGGGGCTGCCGGAGGGCGAGGACGAGCTCGACATCTCCTGAGCGAAGCCGCCTGCCGGGGCGCGCTAGGAGATGCGCGCGACCGGCACGTCGTAGTGGCCCCGCTGCGGGCGCTTTTGCGTGGCGCTCCAGGCGAGAAGGATCACGCCGAGGATGACGAGCGGCAGCGAGAGCACCTGGCCCATGGTGATGGGGCCGAAGAGGTAGCCGAGCTGGGCGTCGGGCACGCGCACGAACTCCACGAGGATGCGGAAGACGCCGTAGAGCACGAGGAAGAGGCCCGTGTAGAAGCCCTGCGGGTAAGGCGGGCGGCGGCGCGCGAGGACATAGAGCACGCAGAAGAGCACGAGCCCCTCGAGGAGCGCCTCGTAGAGCTGGCTCGGGTGGCGCGGCAGGGGCCCGCCCGTCTCGAAGACGACGCCCCAGGGAAGGTCGGTCACCTTGCCCCAGAGCTCGCCGTTCACGAAGTTCGCGAGGCGGCCGAAGAAGAGCCCGATGGGCGTCACGGTGAAGCCGAGGTCGCAGATCGTGGGGATCGAGATCTTGAGCGAGCGGCAGACGAGCGAGCCGCCGATGAAGGCGCCCAAAAGGCCGCCGTGGATGGACATGCCGCCCTGGTTCAGCATGAAGATGGCGAGCGGATGTGCGAGGTAGTAGCCCGCGCCGTAGAAGAGCACGTAGCCGAGCCGGCCGCCGAGGATGCCGCCGAAGGCGATGCCCACGACGATGGTGATGAGGTCGTCCGAGCCCACGTCGATCTTCCAGCGCTTGATGAGCGACCACATCACGAGCGCACCGAGCGCGAACCCCGCGAGGTAGGCGAGGCCGTACCAGCGCACGGTGAGCGGCCCCAGCGTGAAGGCCACGGGGTCGAGCATGTGGTAGAGGTCGTTCAGCATGGGTGGCGCCTCATCGCCTCGGCTCATCGAGCAGGGCCGAGGAGGGCGTGGCGCCGCGCTGGCCCTGGTAGTGGCTGCCGAGGCCGGCCGAGCCGTAGGGGCGCTCGACGGGGCTCGACATGCGCTCGAAGGAGAGCTGGCCGATGCGCATGCCCGGCCAGAGCATGATCGGCAGCGTCGCCACGTT
>CANQFP010000042.1 GCA_947599965.1 uncultured Atopobiaceae bacterium
GCCTAGATGTTGTTGCCCACCTCGAAGCCGTCCCACACGCTCGTGAGGATCGTGCCCACGCGGCGCTCGTCGCCGATGACGTAGACCGTCTGCCCGGCGGCCTGGAGCTCGGCGGCCATGGATGCGCGCGGCTTGAGGCCCACGGCCATCACGATCGTGTCGGCCTCGAGCGTGCGCTCGGCGCCGTCCACCTCGACGATGGCCTTGCCGTCCTCGATGCGCACGAGCTTCGTGCCCGTGAGCACCTCGACGTCGTGGTAGGCGAGGAGGTCGCCCATCATCTGCGCGTTCATCGCGGGCGCGGGGGCGCCGGCGGCCATGATCTTCGGCAGCATCTCCACGACGGTGACCTACTTGCCCTCTTGGGCCCAGCCGAGCGCGCACTCGCAGCCCACCGATCCGCCGCCGACGACGATCACGGACGAGCCCACCTTCTCCGGCTGCTCGAGCGCGGTGATGGAATCGACGACCTTGGGATCGTCCGTGCCGGGGACGGGCGGGATCGTGGGCACGGCGCCCGTGGCGAGGATGACGACGTCGGGCTTCTTCTTGCAGATGCTCTCCACGTCCATCGCCTTGCCGAGGTGCACGTCCACGTCGAGGTGGTCGAGCATGTGCTGGTACCACTGGTTGAGCTCGGCGATCTCGTGCTTGAAGGAGTGCGAGCCGGCCACCACGAGCTCGCCGCCGAGGGCATCCTTCGCCTCGTAGAGGTCCACGTCGTGGCCGCGCAGGGCCGCCACGCGCGCGGCCTCCATGCCGGCGACGCCGCCGCCCACCACGAGCACGTCCTTCTCGCGGAAGACGGGCTTGTAGGCCATGCGCACTTCGCGCTGGGCCTGCGGGTTCACGGCGCAGGAGCACGGCACGCCATCGCCGAGACGCGCGATGCAGCCGATGTTGCAGGCGATGCAGGGCCGCACGTGGCTCTCGAGGCCGGAGAGGACCTTGTTCGGGTAGTCGGGGTCGGCGAGCGACTGGCGGGCGAGGGGGCGGGCAGCATCGGGTAGTTGCGCCCGAGGCCCATGGAGATCATCGCGAAGACCTTGGCGTCGTAGGCGCCGCAGCGCTCGTTCAGCTCGGTCGAGGTGTCGATGTAGGCCGCGGGGTTCGCGAGGATGGCCGGGCCGAGCGCGCAGAAGGGGTCCACCTTGTCGTCGGTGGTGGTGGCGCCGGTGAAGATGAGGCCGAAGCCGCCGCGGGCGCGCCGCGCGTAGTACTCGATGGCCTCGTGGGTGAAGCCGCCCGTGGGGTTGAAGAGCTGGGCGCCGCCCATGGGAGCCATGCAGAAGCGGTTCTTGATGGTGACGTCGCGGATCTTGAACGGGGTCGCGAGGGTGGGGTAGGGGCAATGGCGTTCGTGGCTTGACATGGCGCTCCTTTCCTGCGCGCAAAAGATCGATACGCCCATTCTAAAGGGGCGCTCCGAACCACCGGCCCTTTCGTCTTGCGACGTTTTCCCTGCTAGGGGCGTTGCGCGCAAGACAAAAGAACCGCCCCTTTTATCTTGCACGAATGACGTGTGGGGGCGCACGAAAGTGCGTCTGGGGTTCACGATCGGTGCCGTGCGAAGGATGGGGAAGCACGTGGGGGATAATCACCCTCGGGATCCGCACCCAAGCGAAAGGAAGAACCATGAACGAGAAGGTCACGAAATTCTACGAGGTCGTCTCCGCAGACGACGCGCTCCAGGCAGAACTCACCGCCGTCACCGAGGGCGTGGATATCGAGGATGCCTCCGAGGAGGAGGCCCGCGCCGCCATGGCCGAGGCCGTCGCCGCCTTCGCGGCCGCGCACGAGCTCGACCTCACCGTCGCCGACATCCTCGCGGCCGACGAGGCGCCCGAGGGCGAGCTCTCCGAGGCGGAGCTTGATGTCGTGGCCGGCGGTAGGACGAAGACCGGCTGCGCGTGCGTCGTCATCGGCGCCGTGAAGGGCTGCGGCTGCTTCATCGGCGGCGGCGGCAAGGACATGGGCTTGGACATGCAGTTTCTCCCTGGTTGTGTCGTGGCCGGCGACGGATTGGCGTAGGCCGCGCTTTGTAGCGCACGCCAGAAGGCCCCACTTGGCCTCCGCACGAGGAGGCCAAGTGGGGCCTTTCTTGCGTTTGACAGAGGGCGAGGGGGCCGCACCTGTGGACATTCTGTGTGCCACCACACCGGCCAGCGGCGCATTCCACGCGCGAATGACGTGTGGTGGCGCACGAAAGTGCGCTTGCATCTCATGATCGGAGAGGGGCGCCGGCACGCGAGCCGGTGCCCTTTTTCACGGTGTGCTTTTAGGGTGAGACATCTAGAGGTATTCTGCGGGTAAAATGTATCGCATATTGCATTACATTTACAGAGCTTCTCATTGAGAGGATAGACCGAGATGAAGACCGCAAGCGTGACGGTGCGCATCGAACCGGAGATCAAGCAACAGGCGGAAGCGGTGCTCGATCAGATCGGACTTCCGGTCTCGGTCCTCATCGACACCCTCTACCGGCAGATCATCATGACGGGCGGCGTGCCCTATTCGCTCACCGTGCCGAGGATTCCCGTGCGTGACGCCCTCACCGACGAGCAATTCGACGCAATGATGCGGCAAGGCTACGAGCAGGCGCTGAAAGGCGATGGACGCCCGATTGACGAGGCATTCGCCGCGATCCGCGAAAGCGTTTAGCCATGCGCTATGAGGTGAACCTGACTTCGCAGGCCATCGAGCAAATCAGCGAGACCGCCAGCTACATTGCCAATGTCTTGCGGGAGCCGGCAACTGCCCGCAAATGGGTCGACTTCCTGCAGAAAGAGATCTCAACCCTCGAGAGCATGCCGGCCAAACACCCTCTCGTCGAAGAGGAGCCATGGCACACGAAAGGCATTCGAAGGAAGACAGTGAAGGGCTTCCTCGTCTACTACCTCATTAATGAGGGCGAAGGCACGGTATGGGTCATCGCCGTGCTCTATGGCCGAAGAGACCAACTTGCGGCCTTGAGTGGCTTGGTGGACTAGAGCAGTGCAGCGCACAGGGTGCCAACGCACGAGCCGGAGCCCCTTTTTCACGGTGTGCTCGCCGCGTAGGGCTCTCCGCCGCCTTCAGATCGCTGGAGGGCCCTCCGCCGCCCGCTCTGTTGGCGAATTCGCGCCACGTAGCCTTTTCCGCCGCCCGTTTCGTGGCACGAAGACCTCTCGGCCGCCCGTACGAGGCCCATTGGGGCGGCCAAGGGGCCTCCACGGCCAATCCGCCGGGCGGCCGAGAGGCCTACGCGGTGAAAAAGGCGGCCGAGAGGCCTAGCCGGCAAAGGGCGCTAGGAGGTTCCGGACGAAACGGGCGGTGAGCTCGGAGATGGACATGAACGCGTAGTCCACGCCTCTCGGCCAATCGGACCGCAATCGGTCTCCGGCTCGATGCTCGCGCGGCTAATGGTTCTGCGCCATGACGCCCACGAGAGCGTGTGGCACATAGGTTTCCTCGAGGTAGGCGATGAGCCCGGGCTTCAGGAAGTTGCTTCCCCGCTCGCCGGTGGAGAGCTTCACGGCGACGTTTCCCGTCGGCGCGAGCCGTCCGCGCCGCAGCGAGGGCGACGGGCGCTACTCCGTCGGCGCCGTCGACGGATCGGGCGTGACCGGTTCCTCGGGCGTCGGCGGCGTTTCGGGCGTGTCCGGTTCCTCGGGCGTCGGCGGCGTTTCGGGCGTGTCCGGTTCCTCGGGCGTCGTCGGCGTCTCGGGGTTCGTAGGCGTCTCGGGCGTGTTCGGTTCCTCGGAGGGGGTGATCGTGCCGGGCGTGCTCGGCGTCGTCGTGGTCTCCGAGTTCGTGGGCTTGCCCTCGGCCGTGGAGTTCGGGTTCTCGGAGCCGTGGGCCTTCGAGAACGACCACGTGCTGTTCGGCTTGTAGTCGGGGGCGGCCGCGGTGGGGAACTCCTGGCGCGGCGTGCCCTCGAGCGCCATGTTCATGAAGCGGAAGAAGATCGGGCAGGCCGTGTTCCAGGGGTGGCCCTCGTCGTAGCCCACGTAGATGGTGCGCTCGGCGGGGTAGCCCACCCAGACGGCCGCGGCGTACTGCGGCGTGTAGCCGCAGAACCAGAGGTCGCGCGCGCCCTCGGTCGTGCCCGTCTTGCCGGCCACGGGCTGGTTCGCGCTCATGCCCACGGTCGTGTCCTTCGCCGTGCCGCGGGTGATCACGCCCTCGAGCACCTGCGTCACCGCCCAGGCCACCGAGGGCTCCACGGCCTGCGTCGGGTTGTCGGTGTGCTCGTAGACGGTGTTGCCGTTGCGGTCCTCGATCTTCGTGATGGCCACCACGTCGCGGTGCACGCCGCCGGAGGCGAGCGTCGCGTAGGCGCCGGCCATCTGGATCGGCGGCACGCCCACGGTGCCGAGGGTGATGGAGGGGTAGCTCGGCAGGTCGACGGAGATGCCCATCTTGTGCGCCGCCTCGACGATGCGGTCGGCGCCGATGGCCTCGGCCACCTGCGCGTAGCCGGTGTTCGAGGAGAGCTCGGTGGCGCGCGCGAGCGTGATGGTGCCGTACTGGGCGTTGCCCATGTTCTGCACCTTCCAGGCGCTCGAGATCTGGATCGGCGAGTTGCAGTCGAGGTAGATGTCGGGGTTCATGCCGTCGGTGACGGCGGCCGTGAGCGTGAAGGCCTTGAACGAGGAGCCCGGCTGGCGGCGCGCCTGCGTGGCGCAGTTGAACTGGTTCGATTCGAAGTCGCGGCCGCCCACCATGGCCTTGAGGTAGCCGGTCGAGGGGTCCACGACGGCCATGGCGGCGTTGAGCTCGCCGTCGCCGATGGCGTCGAGCTGGGCCTGCACGGCGGCCTCGGCCTGGCCCTGGAGCGTGGGGTCGAGCGTCGTGTAGACGCGCAGGCCGCCCATCATCACGGTGTCGGCGGAGAAGTCGGCCGAGAGCAGGTCGCGGATGTAGTTCGTCCAGTAGGGGTAGGCGCCGGTGGCCTCCATGACGGAGCTGCCGGGGTTGAGCTCGAGCGGCGTGTTGTAGGCCTCGTCGAACTCCTCCTGCGTGATGTCGCCCGCGTCGAGCATGCGCTGGAGCACGACGGAGTTGCGCCGGTGGAGCGCGGCGTCGGGGTTCTCGAAGGGGTCGTAGTAGGAGGGCGAGTTCGGCAGGCCCACGAGGAGCGCGGCCTCGGCGAGCGTGAGGTCCTTCGCGCTCTTGTTGAAGTAGGTGATCGAGGCGGCCTCGATGCCGTAGGCCCCGTGGCCGTAGTTGATGGTGTTCAAGTACATGTTGAGCACTTGCTCCTTCGTGTACTTCTTCTCCATCTCGATGGCGATGTAGGCCTCGCGCACCTTGCGTCGAAGCGTCAGGTCGAACTGCTCGTCGGAGAGCACGGTGTTGCGCACGAGCTGCTGGGTGATGGTGGAGGCGCCCTCGGAGCCGCCCATCACCTGTACGACCACGGCGCGCAGGATCCCCTGCGGGTCCACGCCGTTGTGCTGGTAGAAGCGGATGTCCTCGGTGTCCACGGTGCCGTTGATGACGTAGGGGGAGATCTCGCTCATGTCCACGGCGCGGCGGTTCTCGGTGTAGAACTCGGCCATGAGGGTGCCGTCGGAAGAGAAGACCTGCGTGGGCTCGGAGACGAGGTAGGCGTCGGCGGATTGGAAGTCCGGCAGGTCCTGGAGCCAGGAATCGACGACGGCGCCGAGGGAGTAGGCGAGTGCCACGACCGCGAGGACGAGGAAGCCGGCCACGCCTGCGATGCCGAACCCGATGATGTGGGTCTTCGCCTTGTCTCGCGCGCGTCTGTTGCGAATGCCCATAGAGCTCTCTCCTGAAGAACTGCTGCTACCGCGGCCGCGGGCGGCTGCGGAGGGGGTTTGTCCACAGATGGGGCACATTGTAGGCCCGCGCGCCGGCGCCGAGGGTGGCCGGAGGACGCCGCCTGTGGCCGTTCTATGGAGGAATCGTCTGCTGCCGAGGATGGGAACGCTAGGGTTTTGGCCCCGAGTGGCCTACACTTAAGCGTCTTCTGGCACTCCGCCCCGCGCGCCTCGAGGCCGCGGGCCAAACGAAGCTTCATCGCACCCGTCGACGGAGGAGCACGGCATGCACGGCATGAGATCGCTGAAAGCCCCGAGAACGATCCTGAGCGGCCTGGCGGCGCTCGCCATCGCCTGCGCCCTCGGCGCGCTCGCGCTCCTCGCGTTCCCCGCGCACGCCGAGGCCCGGCCCACGGCCGAGGACGCCGTGGACGTCGTGGGCGAGCCCGAGGCGGGCGCGCTCGACCTCGGCGACGAGGCGCTCCCGCAGGCGGGCGGGATCGTCGTCGCGCTCGACCCCGGCCACGGAGGCGGCGATTCCGGCGCCGTCAACGAGGCGGCCGGTCTGAAGGAGAAGGACCTCACCTGGAAGATCTCCCAGGCCACGAAGGAGTGGCTCGAGGCCCGCGGCGTGAAGGTCGTGCTCACGCACGACGGCACGGAGCGCGGAAGCGGCGGCGAATCGACGCCCACCATCTACGACCGCGTGCAGCGCGCGGCCAGAGCGGGCGCCTGCGTCGTCGTGAGCCAGCACATAAACAGCGGCGGCGGCACCGGCTTCGAGGTGTGGATCCCGAGGAACTGCTCCTTCTACAACAACCTGAACACCGCCTCGCAGGCCTTCGCGCAGACGCTGAAGCCCAAGCTCGCAGCCCTCGGGCTCGCCAACCGCGGCACCAAGACGAGCCGCCTCGAGACGGCCACCTACGCCAACGGCGATGTCGCGGACTACTACGGCGTCATCCGCTACGCGCGCCGCGAGGGCACGGCGGGCGTGGTCATCGAGCACGCCTTCATCGATCGCGCCGAGGACGCGGCCCTGCTCGCGAACGACGATTTCCTGCGGCAACTCGGCATCGCCGACGCCGAGGCCATCTACCAGAACCTCTCCACGTTCAAGAGCACCTACGACTACAACCGGGCGCACCCCTGGACGGAGCCCGACGAGTTCGACGACGCGGCCGAGGGAAGCGTCTTCCGCCTCTTCAACAAGAGCACGGGCGAGCACCTCTTCACCACGGACGCGAACGAGGCCAAGACGCTCACGAGCGGCATGGGCTGGAGGTCCGAGGGCGTGGAATGGCTGAGCGCCTCCACGGGCGACGAGGTCTATCGCCTCTACAACCCCGCGAACGGCGAGCACCTCTACACGACCGACCGAAACGAGTACGCCACGCTCGGGGCGGCGGGCGGCGCGGGTTGGCGGCAGGAGGGCGTGGCCTTCCACTCCGCGCCCGAGAAGGGCTCGCTCGCCGTCTACCGGCTCTTCAACCCGAACGCCACGGTGGGCACGCACCACATGACCACCGATGGGAACGAGTACGAGACGCTGGGGAAAGCCGGCTGGCGAGGCGAGGGCGTCGTCTTCTACGGCCTCGACCCCGAGGGCGAGCCCGGCTCCTCCGAGGCGCCCGCCGTGCCTTCGGGCACGCCCATCATGGGCGCGAGCGCCACGACGAGGGAGGCGCTCTCGAGCCGCTTCGCGAGCCTCATGGCGAGCTACGGCAAGGTCTATCCCTCCCTCTACGCGGAGAAGGGCGCGCCCACGGCCAAGGCCTTCGCCGAGGTCCTCTGGGATCAGGCGAGCTCGGAGGGAGTGCGCCCCGAGGTGCTCCTCGCGCAGGTGGTCAAGGAGACCGGCTGGCTGCAGTTCGGCGGCATGGTGCGGGCCGATCAGTGCAACTTCGGCGGCATCGGCGCCCTCGACAACTCGCACGGCGAGAGCGTGGCCACGTTCTCGAGCGTCGCCGAGGGGCTCCTCGCCCAGGCCCAGCATCTCAAGGCCTACGCCTCCACCGAGCCGCTCGCGAACCCCTGCGTCGACCCGCGCTTCCCGCTCGTCTCCCGCGGCTGCTCGCCGACGGTGGAGGGGCTGAGCGGCAAGTGGGCGACCGACCCCGGCTACGGCGCGTCCATCGTCGACCTCATGAACCGGGAGCTGCTCTAGCGAATGATCGACCGCCCGCCCGGCCTCACGCCGGGCAGGGCCCGAGACCCATCGGAAGGGGAACGAGCGCCATGCTCTCCGTCGACGAACAACTGCGCGTCATCACCTCCGGCGTCGATCGCGTGATCCCGGAGGCCGCGCTTCGCGAGAAGCTCTCCCGCGGCGTGCCCCTCACGATCAAGCTCGGCGTGGACCCCACGAGCCCCGACCTGCACCTCGGCCACGCGGTGCCGCTGCGCAAGATGCGCCAGTTCCAGGACCTCGGCCACCGCGTGACCCTCATCATCGGCAACGGCACGGCCCTCATCGGCGACCCCTCGGGCAAGAACTCGACCCGCCCCCAGCTCACGGGCGAGGAGGTGGAGGCGAACGCCGCCACCTACGTCGAGCAGGCGATGAAGATCCTCGACCCCGAGAAGACGACCGTCGTCCACAACGGCGACTGGCTCATCCCGCTCGACCTCAAGGGCCTCCTCGAGCTCTGCTCGAACTTCACCGTGGCGCGCATCCTCGAGCGCGACGACTTCACGAACCGCTATCGCTCGGGCACCCCGATCGCGCTCCACGAGTTCCTCTATCCCGTGATGCAGGCCTACGACTCGGTGATGATCGCCGCCGACGTGGAGATGGGCGGCACCGACCAGCTCTTCAACCTGCTCGCCGGTCGCGAGCTCATGGAGAAGCGCGGCATGGAGCCCCAGGTGGCGCTCACGATGCCGCTCCTCGTGGGCACGGACGGGCACCTCAAGATGTCGAAGAGCTACGGCAACTACGTGGGCCTCACCGACGCGCCGGAGGAGATGTTCGGCAAGCTCATGTCCATCCCGGACGAGCTCGTGCCCATGTACTGGCGCCTCGCCTCCACGGCGAGCGTGGACGAGATGGACGCCATCGATGCCGCCTTCGCGGACGGTTCGGCCGACCCCTACGCCTCCAAGCGCGCCCTCGCGAGGAACATCTGCGACCTCTACCACGGCGAAGGCGCGGGCGAGGAGGCCGAGCGCGCCTTCGACCGCGTCTTCCGCGAGCACAAGCTCTCCGAGGACGTGGCCGAGAGGGCCGTGGACCTCTCCGCGGGCGAGGACGGCCTCGTCTACGTGCCGCGCGTGCTGAGGGAAGCCGGCCTCGCGCCCTCGGCGGGCGAGGGCAGGCGCCTCATCGACGGCGGCGGCGTGCGCATCGACACGGAGCCGCTCCCGGCGAAGGGCTATGGCGTGGCGCCGGAGCGCCTCGAGGGTCACATCCTGCGCGTGGGCAAGCGCAAGGCCGCGCGCATCACCCGAGCGTAGGGCCCGTGCCCGAGGCTGCTTCGGCGAAAACTCGCGTGCGGCTCCCCGAGCTTCTGGCCCCGGCCGGGAGCCCGGGCGCATTACGCTCCGCCCTGGCGGGCGGGGCCGATGCCATCTACTGCGGCCTCTCCGAGCTGAACGCCCGCCGCGGGGCCGAGAACTTCACCGACGAGAGCTTCGCCGAGGCGTGCCGCATCGCGCACCTCGCGGGCACGCGCGTCTACCTCACGGAGAACATCGCCATCAAGGACGCCGAGCTCGAAGGAGCCGTCCGGCTGGCCGAGCGCGCCGCCGCCCTCGGCGCGGACGCCCTCATCGTCTGCGACCTCGGCCTCCTGGCCGAGCTTCGCGAGCGCGACCCCGAGATCGAGATCCACGTCTCCACCCAGGCGAACGTGGGCGACGTGGCGGGGCTCCTCCGGTGCGCCGAGTACGGCGCGAGCCGCGTGACCCTCTCCCGCGAGCTCTCGCTGGAAGAGATCGCCGAGATCGCGGCCGCGGGGGTTGCGGCGGGAGTCGAATGCGAGGTCTTCTGCCACGGCGCGCTCTGCATGGCCTATTCCGGCATCTGCCGCATGAGCGCCGCGCGCGGGACCCGATCGGCGAACCGGGGCCTCTGCGCCCAGCCCTGCCGCCTGCCGCATCGGCTCCGCGATGCCTCCGGGCGGCCGCTCGCGGGCGAGGGGAGCCGCGGGCTCTGCCCGAAGGATCTCTGCGCCTTAGGCGAGCTCGCCGACCTCGTGGACGCGGGCGTGGCCGCCCTCAAGATCGAGGGGCGCATGAAGGCGCCCGACTACGTGCTCGCGGTCACGCGGGCTTGGCGAGGCGCCCTCGACGCCGTGCGCACGAGCGGGGAAGGCCGCGCGCGCGTTCCCGCCGAGGCGCTCGACGCCGCCCGGGCCGACCTCACGCGCGCCTTCAACCGGAGCTTCACCTCGGCCTACCTCCACGGCCGCTCAGGCAACGAGATGATGAGCTACGAGCGCTCGAACAACCGGGGCGCTCTCGTGGGCTCGGTTGCCGAGAGCTCGGGAAACGCCGTGGTCGTGGCCCTCGGGGAGGGCGTGGGGGAGGGCGATCTCCTCGAGTTTCGCCCCGAGGAGGCGCCCGATCGCTTCCTCGCCGAACCCGCGCCGCGGGAAGCGCACTCCGGCGAGCGCCTGGAGATGACCCTCAAGCGCCCGATGGCGCCGGGCACGCCGGTGCGGGCGCTTCGCCGCGAGGCGACCATCCGCGAGGCGCGCGCCCTCGCGAAATCGAGCGTGCCGAGGCCGCGCCCGGTCGATCTCGCCGCGCGCGTCGTCATCGGCGAGCCGCTTCGCCTTCGCCTCATCACGCCCGCGCGCACGCCCGAGGAGCGCGCGGCCCACGGAGGCGAGGTCGCCGTCGAGGTGGTGGGGGCCGTCGTCGAGCCGGCGCGCTCGAAGCCGCTCGAGCTCGCGGACGTGGAGAGGCACCTCACGCGCTTCGGCGGGAGCCCCTTCACTCCGCGCTCCATCGAGGTCGAGCTCTCCGA
>CANQFP010000043.1 GCA_947599965.1 uncultured Atopobiaceae bacterium
TTGGTGCGTGAGGTGACGCTGCCTACCAGTCGTTGGCCTCGGGTGAGGCGAGGAAGGCGTCGCGAAACGCCGCGTAGCGGCCCTCGGCGATGGCTGCGCGGATGCGTGCCATGAGGTCGAGCAGGTAGAAGATGTTGTGCTCTGAGAGGAGCATGGAGCCGAGCATCTCCTTCGACTTCACGAGGTGGTGCAGGTAGGCCCGCGAGAAGCCGCCGGTGCAGGTGGGGCAGGCGCAGGCCTCGTCGAGCGGACGCGGGTCCTCGGCGAAGCGCGCGTGGCGCAGGTTCATGCGTCCCTCGTGGGAGAGCGCCGTGCCCATGCGCGCCGTGCGCGTGGGCAGCACGCAGTCGAACATGTCGACCCCGAAGCCCACGGCGATGACGAGCGTCGTCGGATTGCCCACGCCCATGAGGTAGCGCGGCTTGTCCTCGGGCATGAATCGGCTGACGAGGGGCTCGAGTGATTCGTACATCGTCTCGTGGGACTCCCCCACCGAGTAGCCGCCGATGCCGAAACCGGGAAAATCGCCCGCCTCCTGGAGGCGCCCAAGCGATTCGCGGCGAAGCTCGAGATCCATCCCGCCCTGGACGATGCCGAAGAGCGCCTGGTCCTCGCGCGTGTGCGCCCGATGGCAGCGCTCGGCCCAGCGCGCCGAGAGGTCGACGGCCCGGCGCACCTCCTCCTCGGGCGCCGGGTAGGGCGGGCACACGTCGAGTTGCATGCAGATGTCTGCACCGAGGGCCTGCTGGATCGCCATGTTGTCCTCGGGCGTCCAGAAGATCCTCTCGCCGCCGTACTCGACGGCGCGAAATCCGACGCCGTCATCGGTGAGCTTCACATCGGGCCCGTGGGAAAACACCTGGAAGCCGCCGGAGTCCGTGAGGATCGGACCGTCCCAGGCCATGAAGGCGTGGAGCCCGCCGAGCCGCTCGATGAGATCGGCGCCCGGCCGGAGGGCGAGGTGATAGGTGTTGGCGAGGCAGATCTTCGCGCCGAGCTCGTCCAAGGTCGAGGGCGCTATGCCCTTCACCGTCGCCTTCGTGCCCACCGGCATGAAGATCGGCGTCGGGATCATCCCGTGGGGCGTCGCAAGCGTCGCCGTGCGGGCCGACGTCTCGGCGTCGCGTGCGACGATCCTGAAGGCGAAGGGCGTATCCATGGGATCCTTTCAGAGGCGCGAGTGCCCGTGGAGGCCGAGCCGACGCTCAAGCCACGTGGCCACGCCGTCATCGAAGACCGAATCGGTGATGTCGTCCGCGACGCAGAGGATCTCGGGCGAGGCGTTCGCCATGGCGACGAAGGTCCACTCCTGCCCCGTGAGCGAGGCGTCGTTGGCCGAATCGCCGAAGACGACCCCCTGGGAGCAATCCACCGCGAGGCGGCGGAGGAGCTCGCGCAGGCTCGTGGCCTTGGTGACCCCCGCGGCCGTGATCTCGATGCCGTAGCTCATCACCGCTACGTCGAGCCCGCCGAAGCGCTCGGCGATGGCGCCGATCTCGGCGAGCACGAGCCTCTGGAGCTCCTCGCCCGGGCAGACGAGGTCCATCTTCAAGACGGGCTTGCCCGGGAGCACGTAGTCGTCCGCATGCACCACGTGGTAGCAGGCGGGCATGGGGCCTCGACGATCCCACTTGTGGATCTTCAGATGCGCGAGCGGGCCGTCGAGGAGGAAACGACCCCGGCGAAACTCGAAGTAGAAGGCCTCGGGCACCCCGACGTTCCAGTAGCAGTGCGGATGGCGAACCTCGCACACGAGCGCCTCGGCGCACCCCTCGGGAAGCGGCCGCATGATCACGTGCTCGTGGTCGTGGTTCGTCACGTCGGCACCGTTCATGCCCACCTGCCAGTCGAGCCAGCGGGCGTTCCTGAGCGTGCTTCCCGTCATGGACCACGGCCTGCCGCTCGTGCAGATCACCGGGATGCCGCGATCGTGGGCGGCGGCGAGGGCGCGCCTCACCCGCGGGGTGAGGCGCGGGACGCCGACGCTCTTGAAGACGGTTCCGTCGAGATCGAAGGCCACGAAGGACAGTGCCATCGCCCATCTCCTCTCGCCTCGCCGTCTCGAGCCCAGTGTAGCCCAGCCCCGAGGGCCCCTCGGAAACCGCATGCCTCTCCACTGGCAGCTGAAGGGCCGTATCGAGGCTGCAGAGCTCGAATACTTGGGCTAGGCTCAAGAGGAGTTTTCAGAAACGGAGCCTCCGAAGGAGCCCCCCATGGCCGACGACACCACCCCGCGCCCGAGCTTTCCCGATCTCGACGGATCGGGCGACACGCCCATCGCCGACCCCCTCGTCACGCCCGCACCGGGCGACGTGGTGGGCTTCGATGCGCCGGTCGCGCCCATGCCGACCGTCGCCTCCGAGTTGGAGACCGACGCACTCGCACCGGATGGCGTGCCCACCGAGGAGAGCCCCGCGAAGCGCGGCATGGCCGAGGGCTTCTCGGCCATGAGCGAGGTGCGCCGGGCCAGGAAGGAGCACGCCAACGCGCGCGATCGCCTCGCCAAGCTCCAAGCCGAGATCGATTCCGACAACCAGACCCTCGAGCACCGCCGCCAGGTCGAAGACGATTACGAATCCATCGTCACCGACCAGACCGCGGCCATCGACCGGGCCACTTCCGCCCTCGAGGACCTCCAGAACCAGATCACCGAGGCCGATTCGAAGGTCCGCGAGCTCACCTCCCAGCTCGAGGAGCTCAAGGCCACCCACGAGAAGGACATCGCCCCCTACAAGGAGCTCGCCGACGCCGCCAGGAAGCGCGCGGACGGCGACCAAAGCGCCTTCAACGACGCCCGCAAGGCGGCGCGCGTGGCCGAGAAGCACCTGAAGGACCTCACGAAGACCCGCGACAGCGCGCTCGACAAGGCCAAGCGCACCATCAAGGCCGCGAGCGACCAGATGAACCAGCTGAACGAGCGCCTCGGTGCCCTCTCGAGCGACCCCGAGGCCAACGGCGCCGAGATCGCCAAGATCAACGCCGAGATCGAGGCGCAGGCCACCCAGCGCGAACAAGCCACCGCGAGGCTCCAGACCATCCCCCAGGAGACGGCAGGCGCCATCCAGACCGCCCAGGCCACCCTCTCCTCGGCACGCGAGCAGCTGAACAGCGCCAAGGCCACCGCCGACGCCTCCAAGAAGGAGGCCGACGGCAAGGTGAGCGAGTTCAAGGAGCTGCGCAATCGCCATCGCAACGAGGAGAACGAGCTCGACGACCAGATCACCGAGGTGAGGAAGCAGATCCGCGGCCTCACGAACACGATGGCGAGCACGCAGAAGAGCCTCGAGGGCGCCCAGGCGATCCTCCAGGAGGCCGAGGCCATCCACGCCACGCCCGAGGAGACCGAGCAGCTCGCGAACAAGGTGGCCGACAACAACGCCGCCGCCTCGGTGCAGCAACAGCAGGTGGAGGCCCTCGCCCAGACCGAGCGGGAAGTGCGTGCCCGCACGCGTCAGTCGCGCGTGCGCCTCATCGTCACGCTCGTCATCATCGCCGTCGTCGTGATCTTCATCATCTGGCTCCTCGTCGGCCTCTCCGGCTAGCGGAGCCTAGAGGATGAGCATCGCGTCGCCGAAGGAGAGCATGCGGTAGCGCTCCCGGACGGCGTGGGCGTAGGCCTCCATGATGAGCTCGCGGCCGGCGAAGGCCGAGACGAGCATCATGAGCGTCGAGCGCGGCACGTGGAAGTTCGTGATCATGGCGTCCACCACGTGAAAGCGGCTCCCCGGCAAGAGGAAGAGATCCGTCGTCGCGTGATGGCGGGGCACGATCGACGCCGCCTCCTCGCTCCAGGCACTCTCGAGCGAGCGCACGGCCGTGGTGCCGACGGCGACGACGGAAGACCCCCGTTCGTGGGCGCCTTCGATGGCCGTCACGCAGGCCTCGCCCACGTCGTAGCGCTCGGTGTGCATGACGTGCTCGGCGGGGTCGTCCTCCTCGACGAGCCGGAACGTGTCGAGCCCCACCTCGAGTTCCACCGTCTCCCAGTCGATGCCCCGGGCGCGAAGCTCGCCGATGAGCTCGGGGGTGAAGTGGAGCCCCGCCGTGGGGGCGGCCGCCGAGCGGGCCACGTTGGTGGCGTAGACCGTCTGGTAGAGCTCGAGATCGCCCTCGTAGCCCGTGATGTAGGGCGGAAGCGGCAGCGTGCCCACGGCGTCGACGGCCTCGGCCATGGAAAGGCCGTGCGCCGGCTGGAAGGAGACGAGGCGCCCACCCCGCTCGTTTTCGAGGAAGCCGAGGACGGTACCCCTGAGCAGGACATCCCCGGCGTGCGCGCCCGCCGCGCCCGGACTGCGGAACTCGATGACGGCGCCCGCCTTGAGGCGCTTGCCGGGCTTCACGAGGCACTCCCACACCTGGGCGCCACCCGGCTCCTCGTGGTGGCGGTGGACGAGGAGCGTCTCGGCGACGCCGCCCGTCTCGGCCTTGGCGCCCACGAGGCGCGCCGGACGCACGCGGGTCTCATTGGCCACGAGCACGTCTCCCGGCTCGAGGTAGCTGCCGATGTCGCGGAAGCGACGATCCTCGATCTCGCCCGTCGCGCGGTGGACGACCATGAGCCGGCAGCTGTCGCGCGGCTCGGCCGGCGCCTGGGCGATGAGCTCCTCGGGGAGAACGTAGTCGAAATCGTCGGTGCGCATCAGGCGCTCACCTCGCTTCGGGACTCGCTTCGAGGGGAAACGGTTCGCCCGGCACGGGCACGCTCGGCCTCGCGAGCCGCCTTGCGCGCCTCGCGGGCGGCTATGCGCTCGGCTTGGGCCTCCGCCGCCGAGAAACGGCAACCGCAGTAGTTCTGACGATAGAGCCCGAGCTCGCGCGCCCTCTCCACGGCCTCGGGATAGCGGGGGCGCCAGTCTCGCACGAGCGCCTCGAGCCCGCGGGAGGCCGCGATCTTCACGAGCAGCTCGTCGCAGAGGTCGTGGAGCTGATAGGGCGAGACGGCGAGCGTCGTCGTGAGCGTGGAGAAGCCGCGCGCGAGGGCGAGATCGGCCGCGGCCGAGAGGCGAAGCGCGTAGCAGGCGCGGCAGCGGGCCTCGCGATCGAAGCCCCGGGGAGCCGCCGCACGCTCCCAGAGCTCGGCGCTCTCGCGATCGTGGGGCACCTGGAGCACCTCGAGGCCCTCGTCGGCGGCCCACCCGAGAAGCGTCTGCAGGCGCCGGTCGTATTCGGCGGCGGGCTGGATGTTCGGGTTCGACCAGGCGATGGTCGGCTCGAAGCCCTCCTCGCGAAGGAGGCGGACGGGCTCGAGCGAGCAGGGGCCGCAACACGCGTGCACGAGCACGTTCCGCGTCATCGTCCCTCCCCTCCTCGAGCGTCGGCGGCTCGTGGCAGAAGCTCCATCGCCCGAGCGGCGCCATTCAATGTGGGATACTAGCGCGTTGGTTCGCCCACCCGCGCCGACCTCGGAGGAGTCCCATGTCAGACGCCACATACGCTGACGCGCCCCGCTATCCCCGGCGCGCCGTCATCACCGGCGGCATGCCCTACGGCAACAAGGGCCTCCACTTCGGCCACATCGGCGGCGTCTTCGTGCCGGCGGACTTCTTCGCCCGCTTCCTGCGCGACCGCATCGGGCCCGAGAACGTGCTCTTCGTCTCCGGCACCGACTGCTACGGCTCCCCCATCGTCGAGGGCTATCGCAAGGCCGCCGAGACCGGCTTCGATGGCACGCTGCTCGACTACGTGCAGGCGAACCACGAGGCGCAGGAGCGTGCGCTCTGGGCCTATGGCATCTCGCTCGACATCTTCTCCGGCAGCGCCCTCGAGCCCGCCGCCCCCTACCACGACGAGCTCTCCCGGGAGCTCATCCGCCGGCTCTACGAGCGAGGCTACCTCGAGCGCCGCGAGACGCTCCAGTTCTACGACACCAAGGCGAGGCTCTTCCTGAACGGCCGCCAGGTGCTCGGGAAATGCCCCGTCGTGGGCTGCAAGAGCGAGAAAGCCTACGCCGACGAGTGCGACCTCGGCCATCAGTTCGACCCCGAGGAGCTCATCAACCCGATCTCGGCCGTCACCGGCACGGTGCCCGAGCTCCGGCCATCGGCGAGCTGGTACTTCAACCTGCCCGCGTTCCAGGGCACCCTCGAGGAGCTCTGCGAGGCCTGGGAGAAGGATCCGCAGGTACGCGACGTGGTCGTCGCCACGGTGCGGGAATCCCTCGCCGAGCCCGTGATCTACGTGAACATGAAGTTCCGCGAGGCCTTCGACGCGATGGCGGATGCGCTGCCGCCCTTCCGCCTCTCCGAGCCCACGGGCAACGCCCGGTCCTTCTCCATCGCCTTCGACGGCTGGCGCGAGCGCGACGAGGCACGCGAGATCCTGAAGGCGGCCGACATCCGCTTCCGCACCGGCAAGTGCCTTTTGCCCTTCCGCATCACCGGCAACATCGCCTGGGGCGTCGCCGCGCCCGAGCTCGACGGCTGCGAGGAGCAGACCGTCTGGGTGTGGCCCGAGAGCCTCTGGGCGCCGATCTCCTTCACCCGCTGCGCGCTCGCCCTCGACGAGGAGCTCGCCGAGGGTGCGGGCGACGAGCCGCGCTACGGCTCCCACGACTGGCGCGACTGGTGGTGCGCCGACGACGCGCAGGTCTTCCAGTTCATCGGCCAGGACAACATCTACTTCTATTGCGCCGCCCAGCCCGCCATGTGGGCCGCGCTCGACTGGGGCCTCTTCCAGGACACGCCGGTCGCCAACTACCACATCCTCTTCATGAACAAGAAGGCCTCGAGCTCGGGCGCCATCAAACCGCCCATGGCCGAGGAACTGCTCGACTACTACACCCCCGAGCAGCTGCGCCTCCACTGGCTCTCGCTCGCCCTCGACCAGAAGGCGGTCTCCTTCTCGCCGAAGGCCTTCGACACCTCCATCTCCCGCAAAGACAAGAAGACGGGCGAGGTCACGCTCGTGAAGGACGATCCGCGAGTGGCCGACCCGGCCCTGAAGGAGGCGGCCTTCCTCTCGAACATCTACAACCGCCTGGCCAGGAGCTGCTTCTACGGCGCCCAGCGCCATACGGCCGGGCATCTGCCCGAGACGGCACCGAGCGAAGCCTGCGTGAGGGCCTGCGACGAGGCCACGCGCGCCTTCGATCGCGCGGCCCACGACCTCGACATCCACGGCGCCCTCGGCATCGCCGAGGAGCTCTGCCGCACCGCGAACCGCCACTGGTCGAGCGATACGAAGGCCGCCGGCGACGACGAGGCCGCCTACCTGCAGGCGCTCGCGAACGCGTTTCGCGTGCTCCGCACGGTGACGCTGCTCCTCCATCCCGCCGTTCCCGATGGCACGGAACTCATCTGCGAGTACTTCGACCTGCCGGGCGAGCTCTTCTTCTCCTGGGAGCACGCCTTCGAGGGGCCCGCTGAGCTCTGCCGAGCCGCGGGCGAGGAGCCGGGTGAGCATCGGTTGGTCGAGCTGCCGCCGCGCTTCGACTTCTTCCCCTGGCACGAGAGTCAGAGGAAGTAGCGCTCACGGCTTCGGCGCAACCGAGGGCGCGGCGCTCTATGGAGCGCGACGGGAAGAGGCGGGACTGCCGAGCAGTCCTATGAGATTGCCGAGCAGCGACGCGAATTCCTTCGATGCGCGTGCCGCCACGGCCTGGACTTCCACGTGGGAAAGCGGCGCGGATGAGAGGCCGGCGGCTTTGTTCGTGATGCAGGAGATGCCCGCCACCTCGAGCCCCATCGCGTGCGCGGCCACGGCCTCGATGGCGGTGCTCATGCCCACTGCGTCGGCACCGAGCACGGCGGCCATGCGCACCTCAGCCGGCGTCTCGTAGGCGGGGCCGGGCATCTGCAGGTAGACACCCTCTTTGAGCGCGATGCCCGTCTCGCGTGCGGCCTCATGCGCGAGCACGCGAAGGCGTGGGGTGTAGACCTCGGTCATGTCCGGAAAGCGCGGACCGAGCTCGACTTCGTGCGCTCCTGCGAGCGGCGACGGCACGAGCGTGGCGATGTGGTCGGTGATGAGCATGAGATCGCCCGGATCGAAGTCGTACGCCACGCCCCCGGCGGCGTTCGTGAGGATGATCGTCCGTGCTCCGAGGAGCCCCATCACCCGCACCGGCGCCACCACGTCTGCGGCGGAATAGCCCTCGTAGCAGTGCACGCGTCCGTCCATGGCCACGATGGGCACACCGGAGACGAAGCCGAAGACGTAGCGTCCCGCGTGGCCCTCAATGGTCGAGATGGGAAGCCCTGCGATGCGCTCGTAGGGCATGCGCGCGACAACGTCGATGTGCTCGGCAAAGCCGCCGAGGCCCGAACCCAGCGTGAGGCCCACGCGCGGCACGAGGTCGCATACCTCGCGCACGCTCGCCGTCACAGCGCTCAGACGCGTGAACTCCGAGCTCATGGCATTCCCCCTTCGAGAGACGTGAGGTGATGGCGTCGAGCGCATCCGAGGGCGACTATCGCACCCGCACTTCGGGCGCGAAGTCGAAGTCGAAGCCGTCGAAGGGTGCGAGCGGGTGGGAGAGGTGGTGGAAGGGAAGGCGCACGAGGTCCTGATCCACCGCGCCCGGCGTGAGCACCATCATCCAGTCCGCGGCCGCGGCGGAAAGCTCCGGCTCGAGGTAGCCCATCTTCACCACGACGATGTCCTCGTCCTCGAGCGTGATGCCCGCTGCTTCGAATTGTCGTCTCGTGCCGAATTGCGTGCGCGCCTGCGTGATGAGCACCTTGACGTTCCCGTTGGCGAGCACTGCGCCCTCGCCGCCCATCGCGTCCACGAACATGCGCTCGAGCGTCGCCGTGAAGGCGAAGCCGTGTGGCAAGAGGAACGTGAGCTCTCGGCCGCGGAGCATGGGGAGCGCCTCATAGGGAAGCTCGAGCGTGCCGCCGTCGTCCGCGCGTACGGCGGGCTTCGGCACGTAGAGTGAGGCGTACGTCAGGCGCTTCTCGGAGCCCGCCGCCCGGTACGCCTCGTGGAGCTCGCGCAGAAACCCGGTCGTGTCGTCGAAACCGCCGGCACCGGGGTTATCGCCCATGTCCGAGAGGAAAAACGGCTGCCTCTCGGAGACGAGCGCGGCTGCGATGGCCGGTGCCTCGTGGTCCGTGGGCCCCACGAAGGCGAACTCGTGGCGCACCGCCCAGTACGTCTCGGCGATCTCATCCGCGGCGGCCCTCACCTCGGCAATCGAGGTGCCCTCGGTGACGATGGCACCATGGCAGCGCGCCTGATCGGCCCAGGGATAGCCCATCCAGATGCTCGCGTCCCAGAGTCCGTGTTCGGCGATGACGCGCTCGAGCATGCCGTAGAGCGAGGCACCCGGCTCCACCTCGGTGGATGTCTTCTCGCCGGGCAACAGGATGGGGATATCCACCTTCGCGCGGTGCAAGTGCGGGCGCTCTTCGATGAGGCGCACCATCGCGCGGAAGGCACGCATCTCCGTCTCGGCCTCGTCCACATGCGGTGCCGTGCGATAGCAGGTGAGGTAATCGACCGCGTCGAAGAGCTCGTCGGAGACATTGCCGTGGAGGTCCATGGCGCAGGCGATGGGCACCTCGGCCCCCACCAACTCGCGCACGCGCGCGGCAATCGCTCCCTCGACGTCGTCCATGCCCACCACACTCGCGGCGCCGTGAACGTAGAGGAGCACGCCGTCCACGCCGCCCTCGGCGATGGCCTGCTCGAGAAGGCCGAAGAACCGCTCGGACCACGCGGCGAAGAACTCGCAGGTCACGGGGCCGCCGGGCAGCGCGCGAGCGTGGATGAGCGGCACGATGTCGATGGCGTCGCCCGCTTCCGGCGCATAGATGCCGTAGCGCTCGACGATGCCCTCGTCCTCGAGCACGCGAAAGTCATCGAACGACGAGCGATATTCGGAGAACTCCGACGATTCGATGTGCAATCCACCGATAGCGATGCGCATGGTGGCTCCTCCAAGACGTGGCGTGTGTTCCATCTTGCCACGTGGCTTCCTCGGCGGCTCCGCTGCTCCACTTCGCGCTCCATCGCGTGCCGCGCAGCCGTCTCGGCCGCCTGCTTGCCGTCGGGCACGGGGAGCGCGCATGCCACGTAGG
>CANQFP010000044.1 GCA_947599965.1 uncultured Atopobiaceae bacterium
CTGAACGAGATGCTCTCCGACTACACCGGCCAGCCCCTCGAGAAGATCGAGCGCGACGTCGAGCGCGACAACTACATGCGCGCCCAGGAGGCCCTGGACTACGGCATCGTCGATCGCGTGATCGCGAGCCGCACCGATGCGGCCAGCTAGCAGCCCAATCGCCTGGGGAGCGCGGGGGTCTCGCCTCGGCGCCCCGCGCACCCCACGCCACGCTGCGGACGGCGCGAAGCGCGCCTCGGCCGTGACGTCGAACGCACCTACCCCTCGACTTCAAACGCAGCAGGAAGGATCGCCCCATGGCCACCGATGACGGAGGTTTCCCCACGTCCACCATGCGCTGCTCGTTCTGCGGCAAGAACCGCGACCAGGTGGCGAAGCTCATCCAAGGTCCCGGCAACGTCTTCATCTGCGACGAGTGCATCGACGCCTGCTCCTCCATCATCACGGAGTCCGAACTCGGCATCGCCCAGGCGCCCATCCCCGGCATGCTCATCGACGAGCTGCCCACGCCGCACGAGATCTACGACGAGCTCTCCCAATACGTGATGGGCCAGGAGCGCGCCAAGCGCGCCATGTCCGTGGCGGTCTACAACCACTACCGCCGGGTCATGTACAAGGACGCCCCCGATATGCTCGGCGAGGCGGAGCCGGTGGAGCTCGCGAAGTCGAACATCCTGCTCCTCGGCCCCACGGGCACGGGCAAGACGCTCCTCGCGCAGACCTTGGCGCGCTTCCTCAAGGTGCCCTTCGCCATCGCCGACGCCACGAGCCTCACCGAGGCCGGCTACGTGGGCGAGGACGTGGAGAACATCCTCCTCAAGCTCATCACCGCGGCCGACGGCGACGTCGAGCGCGCGCAGGTGGGCATCGTCTACGTCGACGAGATCGACAAGATCGCCCGCAAGGCGGAGAACTTCTCCATCACCCGCGACGTCTCGGGCGAGGGCGTGCAACAGGCGCTCCTCAAGATCCTCGAGGGCACCGAGGCCTCCGTCCCGCCCCAGGGCGGCCGCAAGCACCCGCAGCAGGAGCTCATCCACATCGACACCACGAACATCCTCTTCATCTGCGGGGGCGCCTTCGTGGGCCTCGATGGCATCATCGCCGAGCGCATCGGCAAGAAGGGCATCGGCTTCGACGCCGAGCTCGGCCAGCGCAACCAGGAGACCACCGACGAGCTGCTCGCGCAGGTGGCCCCGATGGATCTCCACAAATACGGCCTCATCCCCGAGTTCATCGGCCGCATCCCCGTGATCACGAGCACGCGCGAGCTCACCGAGGACGATCTCGTCGACATCCTCACCAAGCCAAAGAACGCCCTCGTGAAGCAGTACAAGCGCATGTTCCAGATCGAGGGCGTGGAGCTCGAGTTCGAGCCCGCCGCGCTCCGCGAGATCGCGCGCCTCGCCATCGAGCGCGAGACGGGCGCCCGCGGCCTGCGCGCCATCTGCGAGGCGACCCTCGAGCAGACCATGTTCGACATCCCCTCGGAAATCGACGTCATCCGCGTCGTCGTCACCAAGGAGGCCGTGGACGGTCTCGAGCCGCCGAAGCGCGTGACGGCCGAGGTGGCGCGCGATCTCTTCGACGCCGAGGAGAACCTCCCCGAGGCAAGCTGAGCTCGGGAAAGCCGAGCGTACGAGCGGCGCCGAGGCGCCGGAAGCGCGGCGGTGCCGCCGCCGAGGACAGGAGGAGCCCGCCATGGCCGAGACCATCGCCGAGAAGAGCGCCGCGCTTTCCCGGGAGGAGGGCGAGGCCCTCGCCGCCGCCGTCAACAAGCTCGAGCTCTGGCTCGGCGTGCGCGACATGTACGAGCCCACGATCGAGGCGCTCGAGAACGCCCTCGGCCTCGAGCAGGCCGACGTCGTCGTGCTCTACGGCGATTCCGTGCTCGCCGGCGTCGATTCCCTCGTGAGCGCCATCCGCGAGGGCATCGCCAAGAAGTCCATGGTCGCGGGCGGCAGGAGCTACGCCACGAGCGGCCTCATCGCCGCCATCGACGCCGAGCATCCGGGCCTCGTCCCCGAGGACGCCACGGCGGCGGACGCCATCTGCGCCTACATGGACCATCGAAACGACCCCCTGCCCTCCATCGTGAGCAGCGAGGGCTCCAACATCGGCGCCCTCGTGCGCGGCACGATGAGGACGCTCCGCGAGGCCGGCATCGACCCCGATACGATCGTCGTCATCGCCGACCCGATCTTCATGCGCCGCATCGAGGCGACCTTCGCCCTCGCAGAGCCCACGGTGAGCGTCACGAGCCTGCCCGCCTACGACGTGCAGACGGTCTTCGTGCCCGGCGTGGGGCTCGTGCTCCAGCAGCCCACGCCCCACGGCATGTGGTCGCTCGAGCGCTACCTCGATCTCATGGGCGGCGAGGTGCCGCGCTTGCGGGACGACGAGAACGGCTACGGCCCGAGGGGCAAGGGCTTCATCGAACACGTGCGCATCCCGCCCGAGATCGTCGAGGCGGCCGAGCTCCTCGAGGAGTTCCTCGGAGGCCATCGCAAGGCCGACCCCGCCTTCGCGTAGGGCCGAGGGGAGTCGTTCGTGCCGAGTGCGCAGACCCGGAAGACGGGAAGCGTCACCCTCCAGACCGTTCGCTACTTCTGGGCGGTCACCAAGAGCCAGCTGCCGAACTTCCTCGGCGCCCTCTTCGCCACCTTGGGGTTCGTGTTCTTCCTCACCTACATGAACCCCTACCTCATGGGCCTCGTCATCGACTACGTCTCGGTGCCGCACGAAGGGGATTCGGCGCCCTCCTGGGTCGTGCTCATGCCCACGGCCGTCACGCTCATCTGCGTGAACGTCGCCGGGCAGGTCTGCTCGAAGCTCCAGGACTACTTCTGCTCCAAGACCGACATCCAAGGTTCCTTCGACCTCACGACCCAGGCCTTCGACACGCTCTCGAACCAGTCGATGACCTTCTACAACAACCGCTTCGGCGGGGCGCTCGTCTCCCAGGTGCAACGCTTCACCTCGGCCTACACCACGATCATGGATCGCCTCGTCTATTCGGTGATCCCCATGGTGGCGGGCGTCGTCTTCACGATCTGCTTGCTCGCGCCGGTGGCGCCCGCCTACGTGGGCTGCCTCGCCGTGCTCCTCGCCATCTACGTCCTCGTGGTGAAGCGCCTCTACGCGCGCATCCTTCCCGAGAACGCCCGGGCCGCCGCGGCCTCGAACGAGCTCTCGGGCCAGCTCTCCGACGCCATCACCAACATCCTCGCCGTGAAGACCGCGGGCCGCGAGGATTTCGAGCGCTCGCGCTTCGCCGAGCGCAACGAGGGCGTGAAGGCCGCGGAGTCGAGGCGCATGTGGGCGAACGTCAAGGTGGGGGCCGCCACGAGCTCGCTCATCGCCCTCATCATGACCACCTGCACGATCTTCATCTGCGGCGGGAGCGACTGGTTCGCCATCCAGCCCGGCGTGATCGTGATGATGTTCACCTACACCCAGAGCCTCACGAACCACTTCAACATGCTCTCGTCGACCTTCCAGACCTTCAACCGCGCCCTCGGAGACGCCCACGACCTCACGGTCATCCTCGGCGAGCCGCTGCTCGTGGCGGACGACCCCGACGCGCCGGATCTGAAGGTGCTCGCCGGGCGCATCGATTTCGCGGACGTGGGCTTCCACTATCCCGACGCCCGGGAGACCGATCGCATCTTCGACGGCTTCTCGCTCACCATCCCCGCCGGGCAGCGCGTGGGCCTCGTGGGGCGCTCCGGCTCGGGCAAGACCACCCTCACCTCGCTGCTCCTGCGTCTGGCCGATCTCCAGAGCGGCGAGATCCTCATCGACGGTCAGAACATCGCGCACCGCACCCAGACCTCGTTGAGAAGCCAGATCGCCTACGTGCCGCAGGAGCCGCTCCTCTTCCATCGCTCCATCGCCGACAACATCGCCTACGGGCGCCCCGGGGCCACGTTGGACGAGGTGCGCGAGGCGGCGGCGAAGGCCAACGCCACCGAGTTCATCGAACGGCTGCCCGAGGGCTTCGAGACGCTCGTGGGCGAGCGCGGCGTGAAGCTCTCCGGCGGCCAGCGCCAGCGCATCGCCATCGCCCGGGCGATCCTCATGGACGCGCCGATCCTCGTGCTGGACGAGGCCACGAGCGCGCTCGACAGCGAGAGCGAGCGGCTCATCCAGGAGGCGCTCGCCACCCTCATGGAGGGCCGCACCTCCCTCGTCATCGCCCACCGGCTCTCCACCGTGGCGGCCCTCGATCGCATCGTCGTCCTCGCCGACGGCGAGATCGTCGAGGACGGCACGCACGCCGCGCTCGTGAAGGCGGGCGGCCCCTACGAGACCCTCTGGGATCGCCAGAGCGGCGCCTTCCTCGGCCAGGCCTAGCCCCGCGCCGTTGCGAATCGCGAACATCTCTTGGAGCGGCGCGCCCTCTCGGTCGTGCCACTCCGAGGGGCTGGTAGTATTGGTGCCACCCGCCGCCAAGCCTTGGGAATCCGGGGCGGCGACAGTCGATACTTGCCTGAAACACGATACTTGAAATTCGAGGTCAGCGTGGCAGATTTGACCCCCATGGACGTTGAGGTGGCCGAGGAGGAGCTCCTCTGGGCGCCGGCTGGGGAGCCGGGGCCCTCGAGCGTGCCCGCCCTCGCTCCCGCGCAGGCGCCGGGCCCCGTGCCGAGCACGGTGGACTTGGCTCGCCGCATGCGCGAGGATTGCCTGGCCATCACGAGCTCCTCGGGCGCCGGCCACATTGCGAGCGCCCTTTCCCTCGTCGACATCCTCGCCGTGCTCTACGGCTCCGTCATGCACGTGAATCCGGCCGATCCGAAGGATCCGGCCCGCGATCGTTTCATCCTCTCCAAGGGCCACGGCGGAAGCGCGGTCTACGCCGCCCTCGCCGAGCTCGGCTTCATCGATCGCAACGACCTGCTCAAGAACTACTACGCGAGCGGCTCCGTCTACTCCGGCCACGTGAGCCATGCGGTACCCGGCGTCGAGCTCTCCACGGGCTCGCTCGGCCAGGGCCTCGGCGTGGCCTGCGGCATGGCCCTCGCGGCGCGCCTCGACGCCTCCGGGCGCCGGGTCTTCTGCGTCATGGGCGACGGCGAGTGCGACGAGGGGAGCGTCTGGGAGGCTGCGCTTCTGGCCTCCACGCTCGAGCTCGACCGCCTCGTGGCCGTCGTCGACAGAAACGGCATGCAGAGCTTCGGCCCCACCGACGAAACCGCCCTCAAGCTTGGCGATATCGCGGAGAAGTTCCGCTCCTTCGGCTGGCGCGCCATCGATTGCGACGGGCACGACCACGCCGCGCTCGAGGCGGCCCTCACCGCGCCCCATGGCGGCCAACCGCTCGCCGTCATCGCGCACACGGTGAAGGGCAAGGGCGTCTCCTTCATGGAGGGAGACATCCGCTGGCACTACGACTCGGCCTCCAAGGACGAGCTCCGGCGCGCCCTCTCCGAGGTCGCCGTCGAGGGCATGGGCTTCCCGGCCGGGACCTCGCTTTCCGCGTCCGAGGGAGGTGCGGCGTGAGGAACACGTTCATCAAGGCCCTCATCGAGGAGGCGGCGACGGATCCGTCGATCATGCTCCTCACCGGCGACCTCGGCTATCGCGTGGTCGAGGGCTTCCAGGAGGCCTACCCGCAGCGCTACCTCAACTGCGGCATCGCCGAGCAGAACATGATCGAGGTGGCGGCGGGCCTCGCCCTCGAGGGCAGGAAGGTCTTCGTCTACTCCATCGCGGGCTTCCCGACGCTGCGCTGCCTCGAGCAGATCCGCACGTGCCTCTGCTATCACGACCTCGACGTCACCATCATCTGCATCGGCGGCGGCTTCGCCTACGGCGAGCTCGGCTCCACGCACCATGCAACCGAGGACATCGCCGCCATGCGCTCCCTGCCGAACATGCAGGTGCTCTCGCCGGCCGACCCGGCGGAGACCCGCGTGGTCGCGCGCTACTGCTTCGACGCCCCCGGCCCGAAGTACGTGCGCCTGAACCGCGGCGGCGAGAGGGATCTCCCCGGCGCGGACGCCATCGAGGGCCTCGAGGCCGCCGATTTCGGCGCGCCGCTCGAGCGCGTGCTCCGGCGCCCCGCGGGCGAATCCGAGGCGGAGAACGCCGAGCTCGACGTCGCGTTCCTCGCCACCGGCGCCATCGCCGCCGAGGCCGCGGAAGCCTCCGAGCGTCTCGCCGAGGAGGGCATCTCGAGCCTCCTCCTCACGGTCCCCTGCATAAAGCCCCTCGATGCGGAAACGGTGCTTTCGCTCGGCACGTGGGCGAAGCTCCTCGTCTCCGTGGAGGAGCACATGCTCATCGGCGGGCTCGGCTCGGCCATCGCCCAGGCGCTCGCCTCGGCCGGCCTCTCGAGCGAGAAGCCCGTGGCGCCGCTCCTTCCCATCGGCATCCCCGACGCGTTCCCGGGAGAGGTGGGAAGCCAGAGGCACCTGCGCCATCTTTTCGGCATGGACGCCGCAGGCATCGTGGCGCGCGTCCACGAGGCGCTCGGGCGCTAGCGGCCCGCGAGGCGCCGAGGCGCTAGAGGCACGCCTCCGCGATCGCGCGCTTGAGCTCGGCGATGCCCGTCCCCTTGGCGGCCGAGGTCACGATCACCCGCTCCGGCTCGAGGTCGAAGCGCGCGGCCACGCGCGTGCGTTGGGCGAGCGCCTTCGAGCGGCTCAGCTTGTCGGCCTTGGTGAGCGCGATCACGAACGGCAGGCCGAGCTCCTCGAGCACCCCCACGCTCTCCTCGTCGAGGGCGGTGGGATCGTGGCGGATGTCGATGAGCTGCACGACGAGGTTGTGGGAGCGCTCGTCCTCGAAGTAGCCCGAGATGAGGGCCCCGTAGGCAGCGCGCTCGGCGTTCGAGACCTTCGCGAAGCCGTAGCCCGGCAAGTCGACGAAGACCACGCCGTCCACCTCGTAGAAGTTGATGGAGGCGGTCTTGCCCGGCGTGGAGGAGACGTGGGCGAGCGATTTGCGCCCGAAGAGCGCGTTCAGAAGCGAGGACTTGCCCACGTTGGAGCGCCCGAGGATGGCCACCTCGGGCGTCGTCGAGGCCGGGAGCGCGCTCGCCTTCGGGTAGGCGGCCCTGAAGGCGGCCGAGCGATAGTCGATGGAGCCGCGAGCCCCGGAGCCGCCTCCGCTCGCCTCCGCACCTGCCATCGTCCGCGCACCTCCCACGCTCGCCCTGCCGATCGCCGCCCAATCGCGCGCTGAGCGTGAGCGCGACGTCTCGGCCTGCCTAGAATGCTGAAGTGTAGAGCGAAAGCGCGCGGCTGCGAGGGAGCCGAGCGGCGAGCGCGCATCGACGGGTTTCGCGAGAAAGGGCGAGCATGGACCAGGCCATTCAGGAGAAAGTCGAACTCTGGCGGGAGAACCTCGATGAGCCCGAGCTCGTGGCCGAGCTCGAGGATCTGCTCGCGAAGGATGACGAGGATTCCATCGTCGACGCCTTCTATCGCGATCTCGCCTTCGGCACGGCGGGTCTCCGCGGCGTCATCGGCGTCGGCACGAACCGCATGAACGTCTACACCGTCTCCCAGGCGAGCCAGGGCCTCGCGAGCTATCTGAACGCGCACTTCGAGAACCCCACCTGCGCCATCATGCGCGACAGCAGAAACAAAGGCGAGGAGTTCGTGAAGAGCGCCGCCGGCGTCCTCGCCGCCAACGGCGTCCACGTCTTCGTCGCGCCGCGCATCGAGCCGGTGCCCGTGCTCTCCTTCACCACGCGCCACCTCGGCACCTCGGCCGGCATCGTCATCACGGCGAGCCACAACCCGGCCCCCTACAACGGCTACAAGGTCTACGGCCCCGACGGCTGCCAGATCGCCAACGAGGCGGCTGACGAGATCCAGGCCACCATCAACGACACCGACCTCTTCCACGGCGTGAAGAAGATGGATTTCGACGAGGCCGTCGAGAAGGGCCTCGTGGAGTGGATCTCCGACGACGTCATCGACGCCTACCTCGACGCCATCCAGACGGTCTCCGTGCCGGGCTGCGTCGCCGAGGACGGCTCCTTCAAGGTCGTCTACACGCCGCTCAACGGCTCCGGCCTCGAGTGCGTGACGAAGATCCTCGCACGCGTGGGCATCGAGAACGTCACCGTCGTCCCCGAGCAGAGAAACCCCGACGGCAACTTCCCCACCTGCCCCTACCCCAACCCCGAGATCCGCGAGGCGCTCCAGAAGGGCCTCGAGCTCTGCGATGAGGTGAAGCCGGATCTCCTCCTCGCCACCGACCCCGACGCCGACCGCGTGGGCATCGCGGTGCCCCACGACGGCGACTACAAGCTCCTCTCCGGCAACGAGGTGGGGTGCCTCCTCATGGACTGGCTCGCGCGGCTGAAGAGGGAGGCCGGCGAGGACGTGCGCGACAAGGTCTGCGTCACCACCATCGTCTCCTCCACCATGCCGGATGCCCTCGCCGCCGATCTCGGCTTCGAGCTCCGTCGCGTGCTCACCGGCTTCAAGTACATCGGCGGGCAGATCGACCTCCTCACCGAGGCGGGCGAGGGTGAGCGCTACCTCCTCGGCTTCGAGGAGTCCTACGGCTACCTTGCCGGCACGCACGCGCGCGACAAGGACGCCGTCGTCACCTCGATGCTCATCTGCGAGATGGCCGGCTACTACGCCAAGCAGGGCATGGACCTCTACGAGGCCATGGACGCGCTCTATCAGAAGTACGGCTACTACCTGAACGGCGTCGTGAACGTGAACTTCGCGGGCGCCGCGGGCGCGCAGAAGATGGCCGACATCATGGGCGGCCTGCGCGCCGAGCAGCCGAAGGAGATCGCGGGCTACAAGGTCGTGGGCTACACCGACTACGACGCCGGCGCCCCCATGCCCATCACGGGCGGCCACGGCGATACGCCGGCCCAGGTGCTCCCCTCCGCGAACGTGCTCGAGTTCAACCTCGAGGGCGGCCACAAGTTCATCGTGCGTCCCTCCGGCACCGAGCCGAAGATCAAGGCCTACCTCTTCGCCACGGAGAAGACCCGCGAGGAGGCCGAGGCCATCATCGACAAGCTCGCCATCGCCGCCAAGCAAGACGTCCTCGCGTAGAACTTCTTACCTTCCGGCGTCAGGCCCTGTTCGTGGTGCGCGTCCTTCGCGCCGGGAACAGGGCCTCACGCTGCGCCAAAACAGTGCTCGGCCTTACGCAGTGCAAGGCCGAGCGATTCATCGCCAATTCGTTCGTGCTGGGTTGCTGGGCTCGAGAATCGTCCGCCGACGCGCTGCGCGTCGGCGGACTCATATGTGGCCGAAACGGCG
>CANQFP010000045.1 GCA_947599965.1 uncultured Atopobiaceae bacterium
GGCTTACGTAGCGTCAGTACGCTACGTGAGCCGAGTTCCTGTCTACGGTGAAGTCCGAACCCCCGGCAGCGCGCGAGTTGCCGGGGGTTTCGCATGGGTACGAGGAGGGTCAGGTAACCGTTTGGGGGCGGGTGGCGTTGGCAACGAATTGTCGTGAAGTCGCTCGCCTAGACTAGGCTCGAGAGAAACCTGAAAGCTCGAGGGAGGTGCCATGGAGGCGTTTCGTCCCGGTCCGCCGAAGTTTCGCGGCGTGAACCTCGCCGGCTGGCTCGTGCTCGAGACGTGGATCACCCCGTCGCTCTTCGCCTCAACCGGCACCTTCGACGAGGAGAGCCTCGCGGCAACCGTGCGCGAGGGGCGCTTCCGCGAGATCCTGGACAAGCATCGTCGCGAGTTCATCACCAAGATGGATTTCGAGGCCATCGCCGTTCGCGGCTACAACGCGGTGCGCCTGCCGGTGCCGTGGCACCTCTTCGGTGCCGAGGGCCCCGAGCCCTCGAACCTGCCCGAATGCGCGAGCTACGTGGCGAGCGCTCTCGATTGGGCGGAGGAGTACGGGCTTCGCGTCATCCTCGACCTCGCCTCGGTGCCGGGGATGGCCGTTGCGCCGAACGGGCACAGCATCGTCGTCGCCGAAGAGGGCGATTGGCGCGCCGGCGCCCTCGCCGTGGTGGGCGAGCTCGCCCGGCGCTACGGGGGCCATCCCGCGCTCGCTGCCATCGAGCCCCTCGAGGAGCCGGTCGTGGAGCGGCGGCGCGGGCTTCGCGTATCGGGCGGCCTGCCCCTGCCGATCCTCAGGAACCACTACCGCGATTGCTATGCGCTCGTGCGCGAGGTGGCGGGGCCCGGCCTCGTGCTCATGCTCTCCTGCGCCGGAAGGCCGGATGCCTGGCGGCACTTCATGACCTCCTCGCGCTTCGAGAACGTCTGGCTCGACGTGCACTGCTACCAGTTCGACGAATCGATCCTTTTGGCCGGGCCCGCGGGGCTCCGCATCCTCGCCGAGCGCTCGAAGGAGGCGCTCGAAGAGGCCGAGCGCGGCGGCCTGCCCGTGGTGGTGGGGGAGTGGTCGGCGGCTCTGCCCGTGGGCTCCGCCACCGTCACCCCCGAGGGGCGGATCGCCCTCGAGCGCATCTACGCCTCGGTGCAGATGCAGACGTTCTCCGAGGCCCGCGGCTGGTTCTTCCAAACCTGGAAGACCGAATCGCGCCTCTCCTCCTGGGACGCCCGGATCGCGCTCTCGAGCTTCGAGCGCGGGATGCTCAACTAGCCCATGGCGAGCCTCGCTGCCCCATCCGGCGCCGGTCGACTGCTCGTCGTCGGCACCCCCATCGGAAACCTCTCCGACGTCTCGGAGGCCATGGTCCGCGCCTTCGAGGCGGCGGACGCCGTCCTCTGCGAGGACACGCGGGTGACGGGCAAGCTCCTCATGGCGCTCGGCATCGCCAAGCCGCTCGAGCGCGCGGACGCTCGCGTGCTGCCGGGAAGGGTGGAGGGCCTCGTGGGGCGCCTCGCGGCGGGGGAGACGCTCGCCTTCGCGAGCGACGCGGGCATGCCCGCCATCTCAGACCCCGGCCAGCTCCTCGTCGACGCCGCGCTCGAGGCCGGCGTGCGCGTGGAGGTGGTGGCCGGGCCCTCCGCGCTCACGGCCGCCGTGGCCGCCTCGGGGCTCGCCTGCGCGCACTTCCTCTTCCTCGGCTTTCTCGCGAGGAAGGGCTCGGCGCGCGAGCGGGAGCTCGCGCTCATCGCGGAGCTACCCGTGGGCGCGGTGCTCTACGAATCGCCTCGGCGCGTCTCATCGACGCTCGAAGACCTCGCGCCTCTCTTGGGCGAGCGGCGCGTGGCCCTCTGCCGGGAGCTCACGAAGCTCCATGAGGAGGTGCTCCGGGGCACGGCCGCCGAGCTCGCCGATCTCCTCCGCGAGCGGGAGGGGGCGGGGGTGCCCCCCAAGGGGGAGTGCGTGCTCGTCGTCGAGGAGGGTGCCTCGCGTGCGAGCGCCTCGTGTGAGGCGAGCGCGGAGGAGCTCGAGCGCCGGGCGGCGGAGCTCGTGGTCGAGGGGCTCGCCCCCTCGAAGGCCGCGAAAGCGCTCGCAAAGGAGCTCGCCGCCTCGCGCGACGCGGCCTACGCCGCGGTGCTCGCCGCACGCGAGAAGCGCGGGGAAGGGGCCTCGGAAGGCGGGGCCTGAGGCGCATTCGGCGCCGCATCCCTATCATGGGGGCTCGGAGCGCTCATCCGCGCTTCGCGAACGAGTGGGAGGTAGAGATGGCAGACGACGCGTCCACGAACCGCGCCATCGTGGCGGTCCTCGGGTCGGATCGCGCGGGCATCGTCGCCCGCGTGGCGGGGGAGCTCGCCGAGCACGGGGCGAACATCCTCGACATCTCCCAGACCATCCTCCGAGGCACCTTCACGATGACCATGCTCGTGGATCTGGAGCCCATGGACTGCGAGTTCTCGGTGCTCCACGACGCCTTCGAGGAGCTCGCCAAGGAGCTGGGCGTGCAGATCACCATCCAGCGCGAGGAGCTCTTCAAGCTCATGTATCGGCTGTAGATGGCGCCGCGGGGAAGGGGTGCGAGGCGCCCCGTCGTCGTGCGCTGAGGAGGACCCGTGACCGATCGCAACGAACAGGTGAACATGCGGGCCGAGGAGGCCCTGGCCGAGGGCCTCGGCGAGGAGATCGGCCCCGAGGAGCTCCGGGAGGAGGAGCTCGGCAGAAGGGCCGTGCTCGCCGCCCTCCGCGGCGCCCGCCGCGCGGCGTACAACCCCGGCGACACGCACGAGACGGTGATTCCGGCCGACTCCACCTCGGCCATGCTCCGCATCAGCGACGTGAGCCCCATGCCGAGCGTCTCCTGCGGCCGCGCGCCCGTCTCCGACGAGCTCTACGAGGGCTTCGAGCGCTTCGACCACATCGCACCCGAATACTACGAGGAATACGACGTGAAGCGCGGCCTGCGCAACGCCGACGGCTCCGGCGTCCTCGTGGGCCTCACCACCGTCTGCGACGTCCACGGCTACACGAAGGACGCCGCGGGCGTGCGCCCCGACGAGGGCCGGCTCTCCTACCGCGGCTACGACGTGGAGGAGCTCGTGCGCGGCGCGCAGGCGGAGCAGCGCTTCGGCTACGAGGAGGTCTCCTACCTGCTCCTCACGGGCAACCTCCCCACGGTCCAGCAGCTCGACGATTTCAACCGCCGCATCGATTCCAGGCGCCGGCTCTCCCTCGGCTACCTCTCGCTCTTCCCGCGGCGCACCCGCTCCTCCTCGATCATGAACGTGCTCCAGCGCGCGACGCTCCTGCTCTACGCCTTCGACGACGACCCCGACGACGTCTCGCCCGAGCACGAGATGGACGTGGTGCTCTCGCTTCTGGGGCGCCTGCCGCGCATCGCCGCCGTGGCCCACACGGCCTATGCCGCCGAGCAGGAATCCTCGGATCTCAAGATCCCGCCCGTCTGCATGGGCTACTCCATGGCCGAGACCATCCTCGACGTGCTCCGCGGCGACGAGCCCTTCACCCGCGAGGAGGCGCTGCTCCTCGACGTCATGCTCATGCTCCACGCCGAGCATGGCGGCGGCAACAACTCCACCTTCACCACGCGCGTGCTCTCGAGCTCGGCGACCGACGCCTACAGCGCCTACGCCGCGGCCATGGGCTCGCTCAAGGGCCCCAAGCACGGCGGCGCGAACTCCAAGGCCCCCGAGATGATCAGCGACGTGGCGGCGCACGTGGCGGATCCCGAAAACGCGGACGAGGTGGCCTCCTACCTCGAGAGGATCGCCAAGGGCGAGGCCTTCGACAAGACCGGCCTCATCTACGGCGTGGGCCACGCGGTCTACACGCTCTCCGATCCGCGCTGCAAGCTCATCAGCACCTACGCCGAGGATCTCGCCGAGCGCAAGGGCCTCATCGAGCGCTTCGAGCTCATCCGCACGATCGAGCGCGTGGCGCCCGAGGTCGTGCGGCGCACGCACCACACGACGATGCCGCTCTGCGCGAACATCGACCTCTACACGGGCTTCGTCTACGAGATGCTCGACATCCCGCCCTCGCTCCACACGCCGATCTTCGCCATGGCGCGGCTCTCCGGCTGGGCGGCGCATCGCATGGAGGAGCTCTACGGCGCGGCGCGCATCATCCGCCCCGCCTACAAGTGCATCCTGAACGAGCGCACCTACACGCGCCTGGCCGATCGCGATGCCTGAGGCTCGCGTGGGAGCCGAGGAGCCGGCCCTCGCGCCGTCGGCGGCCTTCACCGACCTCGACGGCACGTTCCTCTCCCTCGAGAAGACGATCCCCGAGGTGAACCTCGAGGCGGCGGCGGAGCTCGTGCGCCGGCGGATCCCCCTCGTCGTGGCCACGGGGCGCCCCGTCTCGGGCATCTACGACTTCATCCTCGAGATCCCCGGCGTCCGCTACCTCATCTACGCGAACGGCGCCGGCATCTGGGACGTACGCGCCGAGGGCGAGGGGCTCCGCTGCCCCGACGGGCGTGTGATTCCCGGGGCGCGAATCCATTCGGCGCCGCTCGACCCGGCCGCCTTCACGGCCCTCTACCGGCAGGTTGAGCGGCTGCCCATCACCATCGACCTCTTCGCCGACGGCTGCGCCTTCACCGAGCGCGAGCGCTTCCACCACCTCGAGGAGTTCGACATCGAGCCGAATCTGCGCGCCCAGATCGAGCGCTCCCGCACCTTCGTCGACGTGCCCCTGCCCAAGCTCGTGGGCGAGGTGGCGTGCCCCGAGCGGCTCTCGGTCTACTACGGGCGTGAGGAGGATCGCCTCGCCGTGCGCGCCGCCCTCGAGGCGGACCGGCGCTTCGTCGTCACGTCGAGCGAGCTCACGAACCTCGAGGCCTCGAGCCCCGCCGCCACCAAGGGTCGCGCGCTCCTCTGGCTCTCGGCGCGCCTCGGCGTGGACCCGGCGCGCACGGTGGCCTTCGGGGACGGCATGAACGACACCCTCATGTTCGCGGACGCGGGCTGGGGTGTGGCCCCGGCGAATGCCCAGCCCGGCGTGGCGGAGCTCGCGGACGAGCAGACGGCGGAGACCTCCGGCGAGGGCGCCGTCGGCCGCTGGCTCCTTCGCCACCTCGCCTGACGGGGGAGGTTGAGAGCCGGCCGCAGACGGCCCCAGGCGCGCGCCCGAGCCCCGCAAGCGCTAGCATGGCCGCCGGGGACGGGCCCTCGCGCCATCTCCGCACCCCGAGGCCCCGGCTCATCCGAGCCTTCGCCTCGGCGTCCGTCGTCAAGGGAGCATCCGTGGCATCCATCGTTCCGACCAAGGGGGAATCGTCGTCGCACGGCGCCATTCCGTTCTCCCTCGGCATGACCCTCGTCACCCTCGGCGTGGTCTACGGCGACATCGGCACGTCGCCGATGTACGTCTTGAAGGCGATCATCGCCGGCAACGGCGGCCTCGCCTCCATGGACACCGACACGGTGCTCGGCGCGCTCTCCCTCATCATCTGGACGGTGACGCTGCTCACCACGGTGAAGTACGTGCTCATCGCCATGAAGGCCGACAACCACAACGAGGGCGGCATCTTCGCGCTCTATTCGCTCGTGCGTCGCTGCGGGCGCTACCTCATCCTGCCCGCCATGGTGGGCGGCGCGGCGCTCCTCGCCGACGGCATCCTCACCCCGGCCGTCACCGTCACGACGGCCATCGAGGGCCTCCGGACCATCGACGTCGCCGCGAGCTTCCTCGGCGACACGCCGGCGATGGTGGTCACCATCACGGTGATCATCATCTCGATCCTCTTCCTCGTGCAGCGCTCCGGCACCTCGCGCATCGGCCACGCCTTCGGCCCCGTCATGCTCATCTGGTTCCTCTTCCTCGGCATCACGGGCCTTCTGCACATCGCGATGGACCTCACGGTCTTCCGCGCACTCAACCCGGTGCGCGGCCTCGTCTTCCTCTTCGGCCCGCAGAACAAGGCCGGCTTCGACGTGCTCGGCTTCGTCTTCCTCGCCACCACCGGCGCCGAGGCCCTCTACGCCGACATGGGCCACGTGGGCAAGGCGAACATCCACGCGAGCTGGCCGTTCGTCATGGTCTGCCTCTTCCTGAACTACATGGGCCAGGGCGCGTGGATCATCCAGAACGCCGGCAACGCCGCCATGAACGCGATCCCCGACGTGAACCCGTTCTTCGAGATGAACCCCGAGTTCTTGCGCATCCCCTCGGTCATCCTCGCCACGCTCGCCGCCATCATCGCGAGCCAGGCGCTCATCACCTCGAGCTACACGCTCGTCTCCGAGGCCATGGGCCTCGACCTCATGCCCCACATGCGCATCACGTACCCCTCCGACACGAAGGGCCAGCTCTACATCCCGCTCGTGAACGACGTGATGTGGATCGGCACGATCGGCGTCGTGCTGCTCTTCCGAACGTCGGAGCGCATGGAGGCGGCCTACGGCCTCGCCATCACGGCGACCATGCTCATGACGAGCGTCCTCGTGGCCGCCTGGCTCTGGAAGATACGCGGGCACCTCGCCCTCGCCGCCGTCTTCCTCGTCTTCTTCGGCACGATCGAGACGTGCTTCTTCATCTCCTCCATGGCCAAGTTCGTGCACGGCGGCTACGTGACCGTGCTCATCAGCGCCCTGCTCTTCTACGTGATGTACGTCTGGCGCCGCGGCAGCGCCATCGAGCGCGCGCAGTCGGCCTTCCTGCCGGTGGAGAGCTACCTCGACCAGTTCGAGCGCCTCTCCAAGGACACGAGCGTGGCGAAGCTCGCCGACAACGTCGTCTTCCTCTCGAAGGACCCGGTGCCGGGCGTGCTCGACCGCGACATCCTCTATTCGATCTTCGACAAGCGCCCCAAGCGCGCGATCTGCTACTACTTCATCAGCGTCGTGGTCACCGACGAGCCCTTCACCAAGGCCTACTCGGTGAACTCCTTCGGCACCGACTTCATCTTCAAGATCACGATGTTCCTCGGCTTCCGCGTGCCCCAGCGCATCAACCAGTACCTCCGGCAGGTGATCGGCGACCTCATCCAGTCCGGCGAGATCCGCATGCAGCCGCGCACCTATTCCATCTACCGCGAGCCCGACCCGGTGGGCGACTTCCGCTTCGTCATGCTGCGCAAGCTCCTCACCCCCGAGACCGTGCTCTCGCCCTCCGACCGCTCGGTGATGACGATGAAGTACGCCATCCGCCGACTCTGCGGCTCGGCGGCCCAGTGGTTCGGCCTCCAGGCCTCGAACGTCATCGTGGAGTACGTGCCGCTCTTCGCCCGCCAGGCGAACCTCGATCCGCTGAAGCGCATCAGCCTCCAGCAGCTCATCCCCGACGAGGCGGAGATCGCGGAGGAGGACGACGCCTCCGACGACGACATCATCTCGCTCGACCTCGACGACGACGCGGCTGAGTCCATCGCCGAGACCGAGGCCACCGTCATCGGCGGCGAGGGCCTCGTCGACGGCACCGGCGTCCACCCGCGCATCGTCTACGATTCCACGGGCCATCCCATCGGCGTGGACCGCGGCCCCAAGGGAAGCCACTTCGGAAGCGGCCCCGGCCTGCACTCGAGCGGCAAGACCCCGCTCACCTCGGGCGCCACCGACCGCCCCGCCGAACGCCCGTAACCTCATCGTCCGAGCTCGCGCGTGCCGCGAGCGCCACCTCGACCCGTTAGGGGAGTGTCATGGAAGATATGCGCGACCAAGCCGCCGCCAAGGGCAAGGCCACGGAGCCCGCCCCCGCGCCGAAGCCGAAGGCACCCGAGCCCAAGACCGGCCGTTTCACCTGGCACGGCCCCGAGGGCTCCCTCGACTACACGGTCACCGTCGAGCACCTGCCCATCATCGATGACGACGGCAAGCCCATGGCGCAGATCTTCTGCCGCTCCTACGTCGTGGACGGCGAGGGCGGCGCCGAGGACGACTGGTTCGATCCCTCGCGGCCCGTCACCTTCGCCTTCAACGGCGGCCCCGGCTGCGCGAGCGTGCCGCTCGACTTCGGCGGCATCGGCCCCGTGCGCGCCCGGCCCGACGGCACGCGCCACCTCACCACGCCCGCGAAGCTCGAGAGCAACCCGGCGTGCCTCCTGCCCCTCACCGACCTCGTCTTCATCGACGCCCCCTGCACCGGCTGGTCCTTCGCCGAGCCCGACTACAAGGCGAAGAAGCTCTGGGGCGTCGACGGTGACGCGGACGCCTTCTGCCGGACGATCCAGACCTGGCTCACCCGCCATCGCCGCTGGAACGCGCCGCTCTTCCTCTTCGGCGAGAGCTACGGCACGGTGCGCGACGCCGTGCTCGCCCGCGTGCTCGGCGAGGCGGGCGTGGGGCTCCGCGGCGTGGTGCAGCTCTCCACCATCTACGACTGGGCGTGCACCCTCACGGGCTCCGAGCTCTACTACCTCGGCATGACCCCCACCTACGCCGCCGTGGCCCAGTGGCTCGGCAAGACCGGCCGGGGCGTGGACCCCAACCGCTGGTTCGACGAGGCCTGCCACTTCGTGAACGAGAAGCTCGTCCCGGCGCTCACGCTGGGCGATCGCCTGGACGATGCCGAGGAGGGCGCGCTCGCCGAGGAGATGGCGAGCTACGTGGGCCTGAAGCCGAGCTATCTGAAGGCGCACCACCTGCGCGTGGAGCTCCAGGACTTCCGTCGCGAGCTCCTCGCCGACGAGGGCAAGGTCCTCGGGCGCCTCGACATGCGCTTCGTGGGCGACGCGCTGCCCTCCGCCCAGGGCTCGACCGAGTTCATCGCCGGCGAGGACGCCGCCGACGACGCGCTCGAGGCCGTGTGGACCGGCGCCTTCCGCGGCCTCATGGACGCCATCGGCTACGAGAACCCCGCGCCCTACCTCTCCACCAATTGGAAGGTGAACGAGGGCTGGACGTGGACCCACAAGGTGCCGGGCGGCCTCGACGCCGACCCCGCGCCCAACGTGGCCTACGACATGGCCCAGGCCATGCGCCGCAACCCCTCGATGTACGTCTGCTACCTCGGCGGACGCTACGACGCGGCCACGCCCTACTGGAACCTCATCCACGATCTCTCAGGCCAATACCTCTCGAAGGAGCTCAAGGAGCACCAGGAGTTCCACCTCTACGGCGCCGGCCACATGATCTACGAGGACGCCGAGGCCA